>CAYODA010000070.1:0-9614 GCA_964402625.1 uncultured Syntrophomonadaceae bacterium
GAAAGATAAGCTTGCCAGGGATATCATGACTTCGCCAGCTGTAAGTGCAGGTCGACGCGATTCCCTAAGTGAAGTTACCAGGATTTTAGATCGTCACAACATTAGAGGTGTTCCTGTAACCGACGATGAGGGTAAAGTGGTAGGTGTTATATCGGAAAAGGATATGCGGAAGTACACCCATTTTGTACTGGGTCAACCGGTAAGAGACCTTTGCGAAATGTGCAGAACGCTGGAAGAGAGGGAAGAAGAAGCCAGGGGCTCTACCTCCAGAAGTATCGACATGCTCGAGGCGGTAGCTACTGCCACGACAGAGGTAATAATGACCGATAAAGTTATAAGCGTTACAGAAGAAACTCCGGTTATGGAAATTGTTCGTCTGCTCAACAAACATAATATCAACAGGCTTCCTGTGGTGGACAGCGAAGAGAAACTGGTCGGAGTAGTTAGCAAGGCGGATGTTTTAAAATTGTTGGAAGCATGGGCAGATAATAGCTGATACAGACTGGGGGGAGAATATTGGGTCACGTAAGAGGAAGCACTTATAGAGTCCTGACGGATAAGGAAATAAGTGAGGTGCACGAAACCAGCCTCAGGATACTGGAGGAAATTGGTTTTGAGACTTCCCACGAGCCTTTGATGCAACTACTGGAAAATGAAGGGGCGGCAGTAGACTGGCAAAACAAGAGAGTTTACCTTCCCAGGAAGCTGGTGAGCCGCTTTATCAAGCAGGCTCCTTCGGAATTTGTTTATTACGGTCTGGGTGAAGGAAAAGAAATTTACATGGGTCAGGACCGCGTTTATTTCGGCACCGGGGGCCAGGCCATCTACGTAATGGAAGAAGAACAGCACAGGAGGAAGGGCAGTTTGAGCGATGTTTCCCGTTTTGCCAGGCTGGCAGATAAACTGGAAAATGTAAGCTTTTATATTACACCTGTTATCTGCAGCGATGTAAATATAAACAACCTGGATGTGAACAACTTTTACTATGCCCTGAAAAATACGGGAAAACCCGTTATGAGCGGTGTTTTTAACTCTGAGGGTCTGCACAAGGTGGTAGACCTTGCTTCCATCCTGGCAGGCGATTTGAAGAAGTTGCAGCAAAAACCTTTTGTAGGCTTTATAACTGCTATTACCAGCCCCTTGAAGCTGGGAGAAGACAGCGCCGACATTTTAATGGAAGTAGCCCGCTACGGGCTGCCACTGGTGACCACTACTGCCCCTATTGCCGGGGTAACTGCTCCGGTTACCTTGGCGGGAACCCTGTCTATTCAAAACGCAGAAGCCGTGCTGGGGGTAGTGCTAAGCCAGGTGGTAAATCCCGGGACCCCGGTGTTTTACAGTGCAGTGCCCTGCACCATGGATTTAAGCACCGGTGCTTTCCTGATGGGGGGGATTGAATCCGGGTTGATGAACGCCGCCGTGGCCCAAATGGCCCGCTATTACCGCCTGCCCTGTTATCTCACCGTGGGAGTGGCCGATTCCAAGCTACCCGATGCGCAGGCGGCGTATGAAAGTGCCACCAACAGCCTTCTGGGGGCTCTTTCGGGCGGAAACTACCTGCATGAAGCTTTTGGATTCCTGGATGGCGCCCTGACCATCTCTTATGCCAAGTTCATTATTGACAATGATATTGTGGGAAATAGCCTCAGGGTTTTAGACGGTATAAACGTAAACGAAACCACCCTGGGATTTGACCCTATAGCAGAAGTGGGGCCGGGAGGTAATTTCATGGCCCATAAGCATACTGTAAAACACATGCGGGGCGAACTATATAATCCCCGGGTGAGTTTCCGCAGGGATTACGAGTCCTGGGTAAAAAGCGGCGGAAAAGACACCTGGCAAAAGGCCGAAGAGATTGCCCGTCAGCTCCTGGAAGAACCCGCCCCGGAGTATATTGGTGGTGAACTCGAGGAGAAGATACTTGCCAGGTTCCCCGAGATTATCACTTCAGAAAAATAATGAAAAGTTTAAAAACCGGATTACTATAGACGGGTTAGTCCAGTAGAAGAAAGTAGAGGCTGAGTATTCCTATAAGAATAAATATCCCCGATGAAGCGTATTTTATGGTTTTTGGTGTTAACAGCCGGGAAAGGTAGGCCCCGGCAAAGATACCCAGGGCATCCGCGGTAGCCATTCCGGCTATTACTCCCAGGAGAGTTTTCCAGGGGGCGTTGTACTGGACCACGTAAGCCACGGTAGCCAGCTGGGTTTTATCTCCTATTTCCGAGATGAAAAGAAGAACAGTAACGGTCAGGAGGGATTTCCACCACTTCCTCCTGACCGTTGTTTGTCTGTAAGAAGAGTTGTCTTTTGTGTTGTCCGAAAGGGTGCAAGAAAGCTCTTCCTTACTTTTGCCGGTACTGTCCCCGGGATTGTTTTCGATTGCTTCATCTTTTTCCAGCAGCCTCCACACCCCGAAGCCTATAAAAGAGATGGCAGCAGCTACCTGAACCGCTTGCATGTCCAGGGTGTACCTCATGTAGTAACCCAAGAGAACCGCTATTCCGTTATTAAAAAAAGTAGCCAGGATTACTCCCAGCAGCACCTGCTTGATGGTGTAGCGTGTGGCCAGGGTCATGGCCAAAAGCTGGGATTTGTCCCCCATTTCGGCCAGGAAAACCATGGTGAAAGCTCCCAGGAATATTAACATGTCGTGACCGTCCTTTGCCTGTATTAGTACCGCGTTTTTTGACCTGTATGCCCGGAGTTTGTTTTGGTTTTAAACTGGTAGTATCTCCGAGGGGAAAAAGGCAAAAAAATTGACTTTAGCACCTGGTTTGATATAAAATTTTACAATGTAATTCATATTCATGTTAATATAACCGGTAAGTGAAATCAATCCTTAAGTTAGATCAATAATCCATCCGGTTTAATTTACGGGAGTTTGCAAGTGGATACTTGTTTTTTAAAACAAAAAGTATGCAGAAAGGAGACAGAAAACAGTTTTTTCTGGTATTATTTGATGAAGGGAAGATGAAGGAGGTGCCGGGATGGGAAAAATAAATATAGCTATAGCTGGAGCAGGCAACTGTGCCAGCGCATTTCTTCAAGGCGTGGAGAAATACAGGCATAATCCCGAAGAAGTTATAGGCCTGATGCATTACCGGCTGGGGGAATACACTCCCGGCGACATTAATGTAGTGGCTGCTTTTGATGTTGACCAGAGAAAAGTAGGGAAAGGCCTTAGGGAGGCCTTGAAATCGGACCCTAATTGCACTTCTACCATATGGGAAGAGCTGCCGGAATACCCGGTTACGGTTAAAATGGGCCCCCTCCTGGACGGGGTGTCTGTACATATGAAAGAGGAGCAGGGGGGCAAGTCTTTTATACCTTCCGGGGAGAGCCCCTGTGATGTAGTTAAAGAGCTAAAAGAAAGCGGTGCCGATATGCTTCTGGTTTACCTTCCCGTGGGAGCCGAAGAAGCGGTGCGTTTTTATGCCAGGGCCTGCCTGGAAGCCGGGATAGGGTTGATTAATGCCATACCGGTGTTTATCGCTTCCGACGAAGGCTGGGCGCAAAGTTTTTGGGACAAGAACCTTCCCTTGATTGGGGATGACGTTAAAGGGCAGATGGGTGCCACCATGATACACCGCGCCCTGGCCAGGTTGTTTGAGGAGCGCGGGGTTATACTAGATCGCACCTACCAGCTAAACTTTGGAGGCAATACCGATTTCTTCAACATGTTAAACGTGGAGAGGGTATCTACCAAGAAAGATTCCAAAACCAGGGCGGTACAGTCGGAGTTAAGCAACCCCCTTTCACCGGAAGACATACATATAGGCCCCAGTGATTACGTGCCCTGGTTGAACGATAATAAGATCGCCCACATAAAGCTGGAAGGACGTGGCTTTGGCGGAGTCCCTCTTTCTTTGGAAGTGAAGCTTTCCGTGGAAGATTCTCCCAACAGCGGCGGGGTAATGGTGGATGCGGTTCGCTGCATGAAGCTGGCCCTGAACCGCGGGATAGGGGGTCCCCTTTATTCCATTTCCGCCTGTACCATGAAATCACCGCCGCAGCAGTATCCCGATACAGAAGCCGGAAAAATGGTGGACGAGTTTATAAGTGGGAAGCGGGAAAGATAGAAGGAGAAGGAAAGGCTGTACTTATTACCCCCACAATTACTCAGAAAATACATTTGCTTTGACGCCGCACCCCGGGGGAACCTTTTACCTTGCTCAGGCGTCTATAAGATAGAGAAAGGAATATTGAGTAAAAGGGGGGTATAAAGTTGAGAAAGCTGTGGATAATTGGACTGGCGGCATTACTGCTGGCTGTTGTTGCCGGAGGGACACTGGCGCATAACTTTGGCGGGGAGAACAGCCTGTTTATGCCCGGCAGGACATCCGAAGAGGACGATGTGTCTTATAGAATTGAAAACGGTACTGTGGTTCTCTCCTGGGGCGAAAAGCCCACTGGCGGCTATGCTATAACCATCGAGGAGACCTCCATCGAGGAAGGTGACCTGAACGTTTACTACAGCCTGCGTTCACCCGGCCCTGATGAAATAGTTACCCAGGCCATAACTTACCCGGAGGATTCGGCGGAAATACCGGGTGAGTTCGAGGAGGTAAACCTGGTTCTGCTGGAAGAAAAGTAGCAGAACCAGGAGAGGTTGTTGTTTTTACAAAACTGTTTAACTAACTTTTAATGTTTTTCCGGGATTCTAACCGTTTGTGTTTGGCCTCTTGTTTCTTGTCTTCCGATTCACTCAGACCCGGCGGCAGCAGTGTATAGGGCTGCCGCCGGCTGAATCCGTATACCTGTTGTCCCATCTCTTCCAGAAGAGAGATGGCTTCGCTGACGTGGTCCCCCAGTTCATCCAGGGAGTGGGCATCCGAGCCCACGGTAAAAATCTCTATGCCGGCTTCCACGGCAAGCTGAAGTATCTCCCGGGTGGGGTGGAACTCTTCTATCCCGCGCCTGGCCGTGGATGTGTTTATTTCCAGGCCGGTCCTGCGGCGTGCAGCTTCCTCAAAGATGGGCTCAATAAACCCGCGATGTATGGTATAGATGTCTTCCCCGTAAAAGTCGTATCCGTAGCGCCGGTACAGGTCCACGTGGGCCAGGCAGTCGAAAAAACCGCTTTTGACCGCGTTTTCCAGCGTCCCAAAGTAATCTTCCCTCAGGTCTTCCAGGGTGCAAAGACGGAAATACTCGGGGCAGTCTTTCAGGTTGGAGATGGAAGTTCCTTGTACCGAGTGAATTGCTCCTAGCACAAAATCAAACGGGAATCCCGTTAGCACCCGTTCAATAAATTCCTCCAGGTGAGAGCTGTAGCCTATTTCTATCCCGGCTTTAACTATAAGACCATCACCTGTAAAATTATCCCGGGCTCTTTCTATTTCTTTAAAGTATTCTTCCAGCCAGTGCAGCTGGTAAGAAGGAACTCTTCTACCGTGTAGCCGGACTTCATTGTTGGTGTGAAAGTGATCGGGTTCGTTTTCCAGGTGAGTGGTAAAGCATATCTCTTTTAAACCCAGCTCCAGGGCCCGGCGGCAGTAATCACGGATGCTGCGGTGGGCAGCGTCTAAAGAATAGCCTGGATGCACATGGTAGTCTATTAGAGGAGCCTGGCGGGTGCCGGTTTTGTCAAAACCCTCATAATCATGGTTATTCAATGGTCCCCCTCCTGATTAGTTTTACTGATATTCCAGGTTGCTTTTATTATTGTATCATAATGAAAGCTTAAGGAAAATTATTGTAGACCCTGGCTTTTGGTCTGGAAACAAATGTTAAAATATCAACTCTATCATTGGAGAAAAAAGCTGGAAAAGAGTTTCTGCCGGGTTGTAGACGGGTAGCTGCAACACGTGGACAAAAGAGAAATATCCCGCCAGGAGAGTGAGCCCGGTAAACACTGCAGCTTCTCTCCATAACTTTTGCCGGTAGAGAGGATAACCCCCGAGATAAATTATGGCAGCGAATGCAGCTGCCAGGGCTGCGGCCAAAGGAATTCCTCCTTTCTTTACGTTATCAGCTGGCGTTTTTCAACTATACCCTGCCTGACTATAACTCTGAATTCTTATTCCTCCACCGGGGATTCGTGATGCGGGTGGAAGGGGGGTCTCTCGATCAGGCCGGTGCGCCGTATATGGCTTTCTACTTCCACTATTACTTCCATCTCCGTATATATTTCTCTCCAGTCATCTTCGATAGTTTCCCAGTAATCGGGGTAGTGAGTCTGGAATTTTTGTCCGAATCCGAAAATATCGGCTTCCCATTCCTGTACTTTTTCCAGGGCGTCTTCCACGTAACCTTTAATCAGACTTTCTTTAAGGGCCTCCATTCTCCGGAAGTTTTCCATGGTGAATATGTGGGTGGCGGCGGTTTGGCAGCATATGTCGCCTTCTTCCACTATTTCCACCAGTATCTCCGGTTCCCCGTTTTCCACCCGGGGGGTGATTTCACTGGATGAACTTATGGTTATAAGGACTACTTTCCCCGGCCTTCCTTCAGGGTCCTCTATGGCATCCCGGGAATCGATTATCCCCTCTTCTACATAAAGAAGTCCTTTGGTTTCGTGTCCGTCCAGGAAACCCGCCAGGCGGTCTTCTTTGAAGACTGCAGTTCCGTACAGGTGGGGATATTTCACGAGCTGCTCACTGTCCTCTCCTTCCCCGAGGGTTCCGGCAATTTCCGCTTCCTGGGGTGAGGTGGGCTCTTCTTCCCTTACTTCGAGCAGGGGAAGATAGGGGTCCCTCCCTCCTGCAAGCAGGTATCTTACGAAATCAAGCTGGTTGACTTCGGGCCTTAAAGAGCGCTGATTGGTTCGCTGTTTCATATCGCGGATCTCTTCCGGCAGGGACATCTCCAGGCGTGAACCGCTGCGCATAAGGTCTTTTACATCTTCACTGGTAACAAACATGTTTAGAGTAAGACGCGTATCCCTTTCACGAACCAGCCGGTCCAGGATATGGTGTAGCCCCCTTTTGGCCAGTGTTTCTCCTACTATGACTATATCGTTATGGGCATAATAAGTGCGTCGTGGAAGAAAGGCGTTTTGCTGCTCCAGGGCCACGGAAATAGTGTCTCCCCGGGTGGTTATTGTGCGCGTGGGTTCTATTTCTCCCTCTATACCTCCTTCCATACCTCCTGCTCCCAGGTCGGCCGGGCGAATTACAGAAAGAGTAACTTCAAATTTTTCTTCTTCGGGCAGGTAATCAATTCCCATGGCCTGCACCATAGCCAGCTCTTCCAGTTCGCCGCGGTCCCAGCATCCGGATAGTAGTAGCAGAGAAATTATAAAAATGAGATACAGACACACTTTGATTTTGGCTGTCACTGGTTGCCGCCTCCTTTTTGCTTTGTTGAAGCGTCTTTATTTAGAAGTACGGTGAGCAAAAGAAGCAAAAGGGGGACGCCTGCAAAAAAAGGAAATGCTAACAGGGGCCATACGAAGTTAATGAACTTTTCCAGCTCCAGAGAGCTTTCGAACATGACAACGGATAGAGCCGAGGTAAGGATAACCAGGGGAAATAGGAAGTAGCGGTTCTCGCGCAAATTAAAAAGGCGGGTTATGGTGGTGGAAGTTATGTGCAAAAGGAATGAAACCTTCACAAATACCCCGGCCACCCATATAAGTATTACCACGGCGTCGATCCTTTCAAACAGGAATCCGGCAATGTTAATTATCCGGACAAAAGAAAGCAGTGCAAAAACCAGGCGCGCACTCAAGGGATACTGGAAAACCACTTCCAGGGCGATGGAGCCTGTGACAAGGAAAAAACTGGCAATGACAACAGATATTACGGTTACGCGCAAGGCGTGATCGGGTCTTTCCAGGTGCGGGTACAGCAGCAGCAGTGTAAAAACCTGGCCCGACCAGCCAAAAAAGAGAAAAGCACCGCGCATAAGCGATGCCGGCGAAGAACGAAGCAGGGGAAGCAGCGTCTCAAGTTCAATAAGGTCTACCTGCAGCAGCATTATTACAAGCAGGAAAAAGGAAATAACCGGCAGGATTATTTCGCCCGTGCGGGCAATTACCTCTAACCCGGAATAAGCAGAATAGATGCAAGTGGCGGCAAATATTATGATAAAGACGGAGATGGGCGTCAGGGGCATAAAGGCGGTAGCCATAAAAGAAGCGAACTCCCTTATTACCAGGGCGGTCCATATAATAAAAAAACTCGCGTAAGCCATGCCTACCAGTTTGCCGGGAACAGTGCCCAGGACTGTTTCAATAATAGCCTGGAAGCTTTCTCCCCCGTGTTTTTGCGCCAGGGCGCTGACCAGCAGGGCGTTAAGGATGCCAAAGAGGGTGCCCAAAAGAAATGAAAACCAGGCATCCCTTCCCGCCATTTGCGCCACGTTTGCAGGGAGGAAAAGAATGGCGGTAGATAGTATGATAACGGTTATGAGGGAGACCGCCTGGTAGCTACTGAGTTGAACGGGCTGCATGTGATAGCTCCTTTCCAAGCGGGGTGGAGTTGACGCGGGGACGGGGTACCTGTCATCGTTTATCGCCTCCGGGTAGCCGGGTGGAAGGTACCCCGTCCCCGCGTCAACTTTCCCGTTTAATTATCGCCCTCTGCTCCCTCCGGTTCCGGTTTTAAATCCCGGTCCTGGCGCCGGGTGTCCCGGGTGCGAATGGAATGGGGCCTTTTATCCAGCGCCCAGAGCGGAGGCCGGATGAGCACGTCTTTTAGATCCCGCAGGTTTAGCGGGGCCAGCGGCGCTGTGTAAGGGATGCCAAAAGAGCGCAGGGAAACCAGGTGGGTTGTCAACAGTATTAATGCTATCATGACGCCGAAGAGGCCCAGGGTTCCCGCCAGTATAATTATCCCGAAACGCAGGATGCGAAGAGCGATGGCCAGGTTGAAACCGGGCACCAGGAAGGAAGCAATACCGGTGGCGGCGACCACAATTACCATGGCGGGGGAGACCAGGTTGGCCATAATGGCTGCCTCGCCGATTAGCAGCGCCCCGATAATGGTTACCGCCTGGCCAATCTGCATGGGGAGCCTTATCCCGGCTTCTCGCAGTAACTCAAATATCACTTCCATAAGAAAAGCTTCCACAAAAGCCGGGAAGGGTATCCCTTCCCGGGAGGAAGCTATGGCCAAAATCAGCCCGAAAGGGAGCATTTCCTGGTGGTAGGTAGTCAGGGCCACGTAAACGGAAGGCAAAAAGAGAGCCATAAACAGGCCTATAATCCGGATGACGCGGATGAAGCTGCCCATCCAGCGCTGGTAGTAGTCGTCGCTGGATTGAATAAACTGCCAGAAGAGGGTGGGAACTATCAGTACAAAAGGGGAGGTGTCAGTAAAGATAATCACCCTGCCTTCCAGCACCTGGGAAGCCGCCTTGTCCGGGCGTTCCGTGTTTTCCACCTGGGGAAAGGGAGAATAGGGATCGTCTTCTATAAGTTCTTCTATGTTGCCGGATTCCAGGAGGTGGTCGGTATGGGTAATGCGGCGCAGCCTGCGGCGAACTTCTTCTACTACTTTGGGGTTGGCAATGCCTTTCATGTAGCAGAAAGCCACGTCGGTATTGGTGTGGGAGCCGCCACGCATGGTTTCTATAGTAAGGTCAGGGCTTTTTATCCGCATCCGCAGCTGGGCTATGCTGGTGCGGAAGTTTTCCACGAATCCTTCGTGGGGGCCTCGAACCCCGGT
>CAYODA010000071.1:0-9374 GCA_964402625.1 uncultured Syntrophomonadaceae bacterium
AGTGCCGTAAACTGGGTATACCTATAGTAGCCATAGTAGACACCAACTGTGATCCTGATGAAATTGACCGCATAATTCCAGGCAATGATGATGCAATACGTGCTGTAAAACTTATTACTTCTATCATGGCTAATGCAGTTATTGAAGGCAAACAGGCCAGAGAAGAGCAGCAGATTGACGGAGAAGTCCCGGAAGCAGACGAGGAAGAACAGATGGAGACTTTTAGTCAGGAAGAAGAAATTGAACAGCTTTTCGAGGAGAGTAAAGAGAACGGTACCGGTGAAGAAGTGTCTTCTGGTGAGGAAGAGGTTACAGAAGAAGCAGGTAATGAAACTGAAAATGAAACGGACGAGATAAAACAAGAGGAAGAAGCTGTAGACGTTGCAGGGGAAGAAACTGAAGCCCCGGTAGAAGATTCCGGTGAAGGCGAAGAAAAAACCGGTTAAAGCTTATAAACAACTTTAAATACAGGAGTGATAAAAGTGGAAATAGATGCACAAGCAGTAAAAAGACTCCGGGAAAGAACTGGCGCGGGTATGATGGACTGCAAGGCAGCCTTAAAAGAAACAGAAGGCGATGAGGAAAAAGCCGTGGAAGTCCTGAGAGAAAAAGGGATGTCGGCTGCAGCCAAGAAGGCCGGCAGAGAAGCAAGCGAAGGGATTATAGACTCCTATATTCACATGGGAGGAAAAGTAGGCGTACTGGTTGAAGTAAATTGTGAAACCGATTTTGTGGCTAAAAACGATGAATTTCAAAGTTTTGTGCACGATATATGCTTGCAGATTACAGCATCCCGACCTGCTTATATTAACAGGGATGAGGTACCGGAAGAGATTGTAGAGAAAGAAAAAGAGATGATAAGAAAACAATCCCTGGCAGAAGGAAAGCCGGAAAAAGTTATAGATAAGATTGTAGAGGGAAGGATGGAGAAGTACTACCAGGAAAACTGCCTGTTGGATCAGCCTTTTGTAAAGGACGAGGATAAGAGCATAAGTGAACTGCTTACAGAGACTATAGCAAAGGTAGGAGAAAATATCATAATACGCCGCTTTGCTTGTTATGAACTGGGAGAAGAGCTTTAACAGGTATCTCTTTGTTTTATCACAATTAATAACCTAAAGTTCAGGAGGAGAACCTTATTGGGCAATCCGGCGTACAAAAGAGTAGTCTTAAAACTTAGTGGAGAAGCGCTGGCAGGAGACCAGGGTTACGGCATAGACCAGGAAGTCCTTTCTTATATTGCTTCACAGTTGAATCAGATAAAGTATCACGGGGTGGAAATTGCCGTGGTGGTAGGAGGGGGCAATATATGGAGAGGTTCAGAAGGAGATAAAGCCGGCATGGACAGGGCTACTGCCGACTACATGGGGATGCTGGCTACTATATTAAACGCCCTGGCGCTGCAGGACGCGCTGGAGAGAAACAATATTGATACCAGGGTACAGACAGCCCTGGAGATGCAGCAAGTAGCCGAACCTTACATTCGCCGCAGGGCATTACGCCACCTGGAAAAAGGTAGGGTAGTTATATTTGCCGGCGGTACCGGAAACCCGTTTTTTTCAACTGATACCTGTGCAGCTCTCCGGGCAACTGAGATTGACGCTGAAGTAATCTTGCTGGCTAAAGGGAAAGTAGACGCGGTATATGACGCCGACCCTCTCGTAAACCCGGAAGCACAGCGGTATACCGAATTAAAATACCTGGATGTCCTTAACAAGGGTCTTGGGGTCATGGATGCTACTGCTGCGTCTTTATGTATGGATAACAAAATAAAGATAATAGTTTTCGGACTAAACGAGTCGGGAAATATTGAAAAGGCAATCCTGGGAGAGAAGATAGGTACCATAATAATGTAGGCAAGGTTGGCGAAAAGTTCTGTTAAATCTTTGAAAGGAGGCTGTAATATTTGGAAGAGGTATATAAAGAAGCTGAAGAGAAAATGAAAAAGGCGGTTGCTGCTTTTCAGCGAGAACTCTCCACTTTAAGAGCCGGTCGGGCCTCGCCGGCGTTGCTGGACAATATAGAGGTGGATTATTATGGGGTGCCGACGCCACTAAATCAGCTGGCGGGTATTTCTGCGCCAGAGCCCCGGCTATTAGTTATTCAGCCGTGGGACAAGAATGCCATTAATGAGATTGAAAAAGCTATAATGAAATCGGACCTGGGGTTAAATCCAAACAATGATGGAAACGTTATACGGCTAAATTTTCCGCAACTGACCGAAGAAAGGCGTAAAGAACTGGTCAAGTTTATTCGCAAAAAGGCAGAAGAGTGCAGGGTAGCGGTACGAAACATCCGCAGGGAAGCCAACGATACCCTGAAATCTATGGAGAAAAAAAGCGATATCTCTGAAGACGATTCAAAGCGGTCACAGGATGAGATTCAAAAACTAACGGATAAGTACATAGAAGAAGTAGAAAAAGTTTTAAAAAACAAGGAAGAAGAAGTGTTGGAGGTTTAACTGTCGTGGAGAAAACTCCAAAAGTTACAGGTTATCCTCTCTCCCTGGCCAGGTCCAGGCTCGAAGAAGCCGGCTTTTATGTTAAACTTAAAAAGACTTTGCCTCCGGGAGGGCAGCCCCCCGGAGATAACTGGAGAGTATTAAGACAGAGCAAGTCGGGGAACCAGGAAATAGAGCTTCTAATAAGTTTACAATCCTGGTAAGGAGGTGAAAATATGGCTCATCGAATTCTCGAGGAAGAGTGTACCGCTTGCGGGCTGTGTGCAGACGCATGTCCTTCCGATGCGATTAACGAGGAGGACGACGTTTTCGTAATTGATGCAGAAGCCTGTGATGATTGTGGTTCCTGTGTAGATGAATGTGTTAACGAAGCAATAGTAGAAGCGTAATAAAACCCCCCTGTCAGAGCAGTAATTTGTGGTACACATGTCACCGGGGGCTGAGTAATACACTTATATTATAGAACATCTATTATACCCCGGTGACATGCTGTATATTTTGCTCTATAAAGGGGTTTTTTAAGTTTGTGCATCTGGAATTAAAGTAATAACAAGTAAGTCGGGCATTTATTGCTACGTCTTATATCAGGTGGCTTTTTTAGTTAAAATTGAAAAATAACAATAAACAGTTAGAGGGTAACAACTATAAAAGAGTGTGATCAAATGTCGTTGGACAATGCTTCTTTAGAGGAGTCTCATTTGCTTCAAAAAATAAACCGGGATAATATACCGGAACATGTTGCATTTATTATGGACGGCAACGGCAGGTGGGCTCAAAAGAGAAACCTGTTAAGAAATGAAGGACATAAACAGGGTGTGGAAACTCTTCGTCAAGTGGTTTCTTCCAGCAACGATCTGGGCTTTAAAATAGTCACGTTTTATGCTTTCTCTACTGAAAACTGGAAACGTCCCAGTTCGGAAGTTGATTTTTTGTTGAATCTCCCGGAAATGTACCTGGAAAAAAATTTACCCGAACTTATGGAAAATAACGTACATATAACGGTAATTGGGGATTTAGAAATTCTACCTGAAGCTACGCGTGCTCCTATTGAAAAGGCCCTGGAGAAAACCAGGGAAAATACGGGTATGATTTTAAATTTAGCCATAAATTACGGAGGCAGGGCGGAAATTCTTATGGCTGCCCGCAAACTGGCCGAGAAAGCAAACCGGGGAGAATTAAACCCGGATAATATAGATGAAAAAATATTTGAAGAACAGCTGTATACTTCGGGTTTTAGAGACCCGGATTTACTTGTTCGGACCAGTGGAGAGCAGCGCATCAGCAATTTTTTGCTGTGGCAGCTGGCTTATACCGAACTGTGGTACACCTCGGTTTACTGGCCCGAGTTTACCAGGAGGCACTTGATTCAGGCAGTGCTGGAATATCAGAGAAGGCAAAGGCGCTACGGTGGAATTCATACGTGAAGGTTGAGTGATGAAGCAATGCTTAAGAGGATAATTTCTGCCCTGATAGGTATTCCGCTGGTCCTGCTATTGGTATATTGCGGCGGTTTATGGTTTTTGGGACTGGTGATACTGGCTGCCCTTTTGGGAATTAAAGAGTTCTTTATGCTCCTGGAAACCCGTTGGAGAGTAAACGTGTTGACGCGTGTGGCAGGTTATGGCGGGATATTGCTACTGCTGGCAGGTGCTTACGCAAAACAGGATACAGGGGCATTTTCGAATGTAATAATTGTATTTATCCTGTTTTCCCTGGTAATGATAGTCATGTTTTCCAGGTTAGACCTGGAAGAATTAACAATCTCTTTTTGGGGAACTATCTACATAGGAGGATTATTTTCTTTTTTAATTCTTCTGCGGGAGATGGAACATGGCAAAGTACTGGTGATAACACTCCTGGCGGGAATATGGCTATACGATTCTTTGGCTTATTTTGCCGGGATAAAGTGGGGGAAAACCAGGATTTTGCCCGAAGTTAGTCCCAAAAAATCTGTTCAAGGAGCTATTGGTGGAACCGTGGCGGTTTTAGGCAGTGTAATCCTTTTTTATTCAGGATGGGGTGAATATTACCCCTTGGATTTTTTTTATAGCATGATTTTTGGGGTTATTATTATATTAGGTGCTCCGTTAGGAGACTTTTTGGAATCAGCATTAAAGCGAAAACTGCAGGTTAAAGACACGGGAAACCTTATACCCGGTCACGGCGGGATACTGGACCGCGTGGACAGCGTTATTTTTACTGCGCCGCTGGTGTATTTTTTTGTGCAGTTAATTGATTAACAAGTTAAACTATACGGGAGGTATGTTTTCTGTTAAAACTGGCAATACTCGGCTCTACGGGTTCTATAGGAAGGCAGGCCCTGGAAGTAATTGAAGCCCAGGAGGATGAATTTGAACTGGTAGGGATAGCTGCCAACAGCAACTATCAGAAGCTGGAGGAGCAGTGCCGCAAATTTAAACCAGCCAGGGTAGTTCTTTCAGATGAAGATAGTGTTGATATATTAAAAAAGAATCTGTCGGATATGCAAGTGGAAGTCGGGAAAGGTGAAGAAGGTGTGCTGGAGCTGGCTACCCATGAAGAAGTAGATCTTGTTCTGGTGGCTACTGTAGGATTCAGCGGCTTTCTGCCCACGCTACAGGCTTTGAAGAAAGGTAAGAAGGTTGCCCTTGCCAACAAAGAGTCCCTGGTAGTAGGAGGAGAGCTACTGGCCAGGGAAGTTCCCGGTTACAGGAATTTAATAGTGCCGGTTGATAGTGAGCATTCTGCGATATTTCAGTGCCTACAGGGAGAGAGCGAGGGTGCCGTGAAAAAGATAATTCTCACTGCTTCAGGTGGACCTTTTTTCAACAGTTCAGCCGAATACCTGGCTGAAGTTACCCCGGCCCAGGCTTTAAAGCATCCCAACTGGGCCATGGGACCGCGGATAACCATTGATTCAGCTACTCTTATGAACAAAGGTTTTGAAGCACTTGAAGCCAGCTGGCTTTTTGATATGAAACTGGATGATATCGACATTGTAATCCACCCCCAGAGCATAATACACTCCCTGGTGGAATTCGTAGACGGTTCTTTAATTGCACAGCTGGGTGAGCCTGATATGAGGCTGCCCATCCAGTATGCCCTTACTTACCCGGAGCGAAAGAGCAACAGTTTTAAGGAAACCAGCCTGTTCGGTCGCAATCTTACCTTTAACGAGCCGGATGTCGAACGCTTTCCCTGTTTAAGCCTGGCTTTCAGGGCCGGGAAAGAAGGTGGTACCATGCCGGCCTGTCTTAACGCTGCCGATGAGATCGCAGTAGAGCTATTCTTAAAAGGTATAATAGGGTTTACCGATATTGGGAAGTTTGTGGATATGACCATGAAAGAACACTCAAATATTGAAAATCCCTCGTTGGAAGATATTATAGAAGTTGACAGGTCCACCAGAAATGAATTAAAAAAAATTGTGGCCAGGATGAGGTGATCTGATGCATCCTATTTTGACAACAGCAATAGCTACAATAATTGTATTGGGTGTATTAATCTTTGTACACGAATTTGGTCATTATATCGCAGCCAAAAAGAGCGGCATTAAAGTTTTGGAACTGGCTATAGGTTTTGGCCCGCGTTTATTGGGATGGGCCAGTAAGGAAACCAGTTACTCCTTGCGGGCAGTACCCATGGGGGGATTCTGCCGCATGCTGGGTGAAGACCCTGAAGAGAGTGAAATGCCCGATAATTTCACTAAAAAACCTCTTTTGAACCGTATAATAGTTGTTGCCGCCGGCTCACTCATGAATTTTGTCCTGGCAATATTAATATTTTTTTCTGTTTTCTATCTGATATCCGGTATACCGGAGCAGGAATCAACCAGGATCGGGAGCATTGAAAGCGGAATGCCGGCGGAAGAAGCAGGGCTGGAAGCCGGAGACAAGGTATTGTACATTAATGATGCCCCGGTGGATAACTGGAATGAACTGGTGGAACAGATTGAAGAAAGACCGGGAGAAAAACTTGATATTTTATATGAAAGAGATGGCCAGCAGTATGAAACTATAGTGGTCCCGGTGGAAGATGAAGTTCAACAGAGGGCAAGGATTGGTATAGCCGTGATGCAGGACAGGTTCAACCTGGTAGAATCTGCTAAACTTAGTTATCAAAATTTTGCCTCGGTATTTATTGTCCTGTACCAGTATGTTACCGATCAGCTCCCGGAAGAAGTAGAAGAAGAAAACGGGGGAATTACCGGCCCGGTAGGAATAGTGTTTTTGATCAGGGATTTCGCAGCCGTAGGGATAGAAAGTTTAATGCTGTTAACTGCTTTACTTAGCATAAACCTGGGAATAGTAAACCTGCTGCCGATACCCGCCCTGGACGGCGGACGTCTGCTGTTTTTGTTTGTAGAAGGAATCCGGGGCAGGCCCGTGGATCCGGAAAAGGAAGGCTTGATTCACTTTATAGGTTTTGCCCTGTTGATCACATTTATTTTGGTAATTACCTATCGGGATCTGTTTCAATGGGGTATACTAGAATAGAGTAAGGTGATAACTTGCATAAACGCAAAAGAACTAAAGCAGTCAGGGCAGGCAATATTTGTATAGGCGGGGGAGCGCCGGTATCCATACAAAGTATGACCAATACAAATACTGCCGATACAAACAAAACCCTGGACCAGATAAACCGTATTTACCAGACCGGTGGAGAACTGGTTAGGGTCGCTGTCCCTGATGAGGCCGCGTTAGAAGCGCTGCCCGTCCTGGTAAGTGAAAGTCCCCTGCCGCTAATAGCCGATATACACTTCAGGCATGATTTGGCCATTAAGTCCCTGGAAAAAGGGGTTGCCAAAGTTAGAATTAACCCCGGCAACCTGGGGGGAATAGAAAATTACATTGAAGTGATTAAGAAAGCTAAAGAGGTGGGTGCCCCAATTCGAATAGGTGTAAATGCCGGTTCCCTGGAAAAAGAAATTAAAAAGCAATATGGAGGGGTAACCGCGGAAGCCATGGTAGAATCCGCCTTAAGATATGTCAGGGTAGCTGAAGAAGAAGGCTTCGATAGATTAGTAATCTCTTTGAAAGCTTCCGGTGTCCCCGCCAGTGTAGATGCTTATGAATTAATCTCTAAAAAAGTGGATTACCCGCTGCATATTGGAATCACAGAAGCCGGTTCCTGGATGCGGGGGTCTATTAAATCAGCAGTAGGAATCGGATCACTTTTGATGAAAGGGATAGGAGATACGTTAAGGGTATCCCTGTCTTCCCCTCCGGAAAAAGAGGTGGAAGTAGCCAGGATTATTCTGCAGTCCCTGGAGTTGAGAAAATTTGGGCCGGATATAATTTCATGCCCTACCTGCGGAAGGACTCAGATCGAGGTCACCGAACTGGTAGAAAAGGTAGAAGAACTGGTTAAGCATAGTTCCAGCCCAATAAGAATTGCTGTTATGGGGTGCCCGGTTAACGGTCCCGGTGAAGCCAGAGAGGCCGATATTGGCATAAGCGGTACTTCACATCACGGAGTAATCTTTAAAAGCGGTGAAATTGTCAAAAGGGTATCACGCGAAGAGCTTCTGGAAGCTTTTAAAAGCGAACTGGACAGAATATAACAGGAGGTAGGGGAGTATGAAAGTAACGGCAATAGTACCGGCTTTTAACGAGGAAAGCACCTTAAAAGACGTATTAACTACCTTAAAGAAAATAAGACGCATCAATCAAATTATAGTAATCAGCGATGGCTCCCAGGATAAAACTGCAGAAGTAGCGTGGAACTCGGGTGTAGAAGTAGTGGATCTTCTGGACAACCGGGGTAAAGGAGGTGCCATTAAAGCCGGGCTGAATTATACCGATGCGGAAATATTATTACTTCTGGATGCCGACCTCCTGGGGCTTACCCCCCGCCATGTGTTGCAGCTCCTGGATCCGGTTTTGCATGGAGAGGCAGAGATGAGCATTGGATTATTCCAAAAGGGACGGATAACGACAGACCTGGCCCAGAAAATGGCTCCCTTTCTTTCCGGGCAGCGTGCTCTTCGCCGCGAACTGCTGGACAAGGTTTCCCATCTTGATATCTTGCGTTTTGGGGTGGAAGTTGCTTTACATACTTATGTAGAAGAAAACGATATAAAAGTCAGAGAGGTCCAGCTTCCCGATCTTTCTCACGTTATGAAAGAAGAAAAAATGGGGTTGTGGAAGGGAATAACAGCTCGTGTCAAAATGTACTGGGAGATATTACGGTGTGTGGTTCGTTTTAATCACACTCCCAAATAGATCTGCCAACGTAGTTCGAATTTGAAATTCATTAATTGATTTTGCTTAATGTAACGAGGGAGGTAATATAAATTGAAGCTGGCGGCCATGTTAACGGGTATCACCGGCGGCATCCTGGGTTTTATTAACGGGATGCTATACTTTTTCTTTACATTTGTAATAACCGGCACAGACATTATGCCTCCTGAATTTGCCTTTCAATATCCCTCCCCTATATATGAAAGCAGTTACTGGTTTTTGGGGGCAGGAGCCATTTTACTGTCAGTTTTGGGCCTGGTAGGAGGTATCCTTTCAAATTATAAACCTAAAGGCTCTTCCATTTTGATGTTAGCCTGCTCTATACTGGGCTTACTGTTAATTTTTACAGGATACTTGTTTAATTCCCTTCTTTTTTTTGCAGGAGGTATTTTAGCACTTCTGGACCACAGGAAAGAGATGTACAACCTTGATTTAAAAAAATCATTTTTGCCGTTTAACGCCCCGGGCGGGCAGGGTAATAGTATGCATCAGTCCTCGGGAGCAAATAATTCCCCGGCTGTAACCGGCAGCAATTTCGCTTCAATGGTACAGGGGACAGCCGGGTCAAACGCGAACCCTGAAACAACTAAGGAAACGGCGGAAGAAGAAGGCGGAGGTATTTCTCAGGAAACCGTAAGAGTGGGTGATTTTGTAGAAGAAGAAAACAGCGAAGAGAAAAAGTAAAAAATAGC
>CAYODA010000072.1:0-9350 GCA_964402625.1 uncultured Syntrophomonadaceae bacterium
TTGGTTTTTTACACCAGTTTACAGATACACTCAAAAACAGCTATGAAGGAAAAGAGAACATTAAAAAAGCAAATCAAGTATTTAAAAAGCACCTTGATGAATTAAAAGATATTACGATAGTGGATTATGAAGAGTTAATAGAAGAAAAAAACCAAAGAAGGATAATCGAAATATTAAAAGAGATAGAATCGGGATTAAAACCTACTGTTGAAGATCTGGGAATTAATTACGAAGATTTTGACCCGTTAGTTAATCATAAGCTTAAAACATTATATGAATATGATCCTGGGGAAGAAGATTTCCAGGAAGAAATTCGGGGAGAATATGATCTGAATGCAGACGGTACGGCGGATGATATTCAAGTAATTTTTGGAACCCGGCCTTACTCTGATGGACCAGCGGATCAAAAATCAAGAATTAGGGTGAATGACACGGAGATTGAAACTAAAACGTTAATACATACTCCCATGGGAGTTTATATAATTGATTTTAATAAAGAAGAGCCATTCAAAGAGCTGGTCATTTATGACGAGGGCCCTGGTGTTAGCCCTAGCAAAGATATATACCGGTACAACGGAGAAGAGCTTATAAAGCTGGGAACGATTACGGGTGTTTTGGGGTCTCCATCTGAGGAGGATGCAGAAGATGCAAACGAAGATATACCCGGAACCCCTTATGACAAGGTTAAAGCTGATGGCAAGGGCAATATTATTCAAGCATGGAACGCAGTAGAATTTATTTCTCCGGAGATTATATTAGGTGTTAGCAAGATAAAAGATGAGAATATAGAGGATATAATAATAGACTACAACAAAATGCTGCGAAAAGAATATGAAATTAAAGAGGATTTAAATGTTTATTTCAAGGAAACAGAAAAAGACATAAGGGATATCGAGAAGCTGCCATGGGATGAAGATAAAATAATATCTATTAATAAAGGAGATAAGATTTACCTGGAGGATATTTGTGACCTCAACCCTGCCAGGTATGCTGCAGAGTTAGAAGATGGTAGAAGAGGAATTTTGTATTTTTGGGTTGGAGACTAATTTAACAATATACTATTTCATTGGAGGGGGGCAATTAATTATGGGTGAACAAAACAAAAGGAAAATAACCAAAAAAAGAATTAAAGAAGCCAAAAAAAGATTTGATAAATCTACAAGAGGTAGTGAAGAAGAAAGAGCTAAAGAACTATTGGAAATTAATAGTGAATTAAGAAATACCAGGAGGAGAGCAAACAAAGAAACAGATCGAAAAGTAGATTCCAGGAAAATCATAGATGCAAACACGGGGGAGAAACTGTACTGTATTTATATAAGCCTTTTGCAAAATTATAAAACCCTGCAATGAAGGGCTCATTTGAGGCAAAAACTAATGTTTTTAACTAAAACACAATTTTGGGAGGGAGAAAGTATTAATAAACTGATTAAGATTATTCAAAAAGATCAAAAAACTAAAAAAGCCTTGTTATTATTTCTGATATTAATAATAATATCATTTATTATATGGAATAGTCATATATATAGTACTGTTACTACAGTTGATGTGAAAGAAGTCAGAAACGAAGAAATTGTTGTAAAAGACGACACAAGAGGTAAAATAACAGTAAGAGTACCACCTGAAACTAGTGCGCTTATAGAAGAGGGGAGTAAATACCGCATAACATACGAGAGAAGAAAATGGGAACAGCCAAGACTTACTTCAATAAGGCCTTGGGATTAATATTTTAGGGCCTGAGTTATGACGAAATAGTCTGCTCTTTAAGCATACACCACAAAGCTGTAGACAACGCTATCCAGCGGCGCAGAAAAAAGCTAGAAAAGAGGATAACAAAATGATTTATCCCCTGAAAGTCAAGCATGGCTGGGGATACTTATATTCATCTCACCTCTCACCTCTAAAAAACGACTGGTATAATGAATAAGCCACAAACCCCGCCGCCGAGGCAAAGGCAAGCCCAGTGGAAGCCTTGCCGGTCTCCGGATTTACGGTTTCGCAGCACAACCCCGAATCCATGGGTGCTTTTTTAAAAAACTCTCCTTTTCCCAGATTTAGCGATAGCAGGTCGTTGGCGGCCGAAAGGGGCCAGGGGTTGTGGGCGTGGTCGGAGCCGGGTTCTTTCAAGGTGGTATTGGTTTTAAAATTAGGGTTATATTTTGAACGGACCCAATTGACCGTGTTTACGAAAACCGGATCGTCATAAGAACAGAAGCGGTAGTGGGCCAAAAGCTGCAAGCTACCCGGTGGGTTATCGTACTTGATGGTCTTTCCTTCTCGACTAACCGCCCAGGCAAACATGGCTCCATAGGGACCTTCAGTTACTCCCAGGCGGTAAATTGCTTCTTTTAGCTCACGGGCTTTTTGAGAAAAATTCTCCTGGCTGTACCAATCGCCATTTTCCTGCAACTCCGCCAGGAAAGAAAAAGACTGCTGCAGGAGGGCGTTGTTGTAAATCAGGAAGGGATAGGGTTCTACGGGATCGTCAGATGGATCCAGGAAAGTGGCGTACATTCCTGTGTCGGCATGATACTGGGTTTCAGCTTTATCGGCCAGTTGTTGAAGCCCTCTGTTTATTAAAGTTTCTTCCAGGAGGGTGCGATCTCCGGTTTCTTCCAGGTAGTGCCTAAGTGCCAGGTAGTGTGCGGCCAGCTGGTCCAGTTCAAACCCGGGGTACAGCAGGCAGCCGTTTATATAATGGGCGTGTTCCCCGGCCCTCTCCAGGTGGCGTGCAAAAACGGTTTTCAGTATTTCTCTTGCTTTTGAAGGTTCTACAATTAGTATTGCTGGAAAGCTCCACAGCAGTGTATCCCTGCTCCAGAAAGCAGCGCTTACATAGTAACGGGGGCTGCGTGAGGTTAAAAGCACCGGCTGCTGTGTATCCATTGCTTTCCCCATGGAATAAAAATAAGTAAAAAACAGGTTTTGGTTGAGGGTGCGATTCAGCTGAGGTTCGGATAAATTGACCTTTTTTTTATTAAGCCACTCTATAGTTTCCCTGGAGAGCTGTTCCACTCCCCTCCTTTTAAGGTCCACGGCGGTAGTGCCAGCCCCGTCGGCTTCCAGGTTAACCCCGATAAATAGACTTCCCCGGGTGTTCTGGCCGGGCAATAGCCACTCTTTCTGCTGCCAGCAGAAGGAGGGGTTTTCTTTGCCGGGGTATGGTTTAATCCGGTGTTTCCAGCCTTCGCCGGGTGGTGGGGAGAAAGCCAGGGCGGCGACGGGAAAACCGGGACGCGCTTCCAGGATGAGGCTGTCCGTCCAGGGGTCGTGTCGCAGTTCCCGGTTTTCCTCCAGGGAACGCCGGTTAAATACAGTGTAAAAGGTGTGATACCAGCATCCCCGCCATCCCCATTCCAGATCTACCGGGCGGCTGCCGGTGTTGGTTATATGCAGGGAAAAGGCGGCACCGGCATGTCCCGGTGGGGCGTAAATAGAACCGTGCAGCTCCAGCCCGTTTACCCGGCAACTGAAGCGGGGAACCCAGTGTTCCCGGTAGTGCCAGGCCATTTTTCCTCTCAATTCAAGGGTTTCACGGTTTACCCGGATAAAAGGTTGAAGGAGCGGTTCCCGGGGTGAGCCGGCGAATTCCAGCAAGCCGTAATATCCCGAAAGTATAACGTTCATAGATATTATTCCAGCGCTGCGGGGGCTAATCTCGGGTAGAGCAAGGTATTCATTACCCGTAAGCAGGCGTGTAGACGGTTTTTCTATTTTCGAAGGAGTGGTATAAATGTCGGTTTGTTGGGATAGTTCTTTTCCCGTAGGCACTTTTTGCCGGAAAATTGGGTTATGCATGGTGTTTCACCCCGTTCAACAGTCTTTCCGCGGTGCCGCCGAAAACCAGGGACATCTCGCCTTGGTTGAATCCCAGGGCGGTGCAGGCCTGGAACTGTTCCGCAAAGTAGGCTGCCGCCCAGCCGCGGGGAAACCAGGACGAGTCGGTTCCGAAAATTATTCTTTGGGCCCCTACGGTTTCCCGGAATTTGTGGAAAAGATCCCGCACGGTTAAGGGATAAGGGTACCAACGCAGCCACTCGTTGTTGCCGGAAGTGTCCACGTAAACATTGGCGCAGGACCAGCATAGCTGCAGTAGTTCTCGCAGGTAACCGCACCCGAAATGCGGAACCACAAAGGGGATGCCGGGGTAGGCGCGGGCCACAGGTTCCAGGCTCAGGGGACTGATGTTGGTTCCGCTGGCAATTCCTCCCCCGCCTCCCAGGATGCCGAAATGAACCAGCACGGGCAGTTGGAACTTTTCCGCAGTTTCCCATAGTAATTCCAGGGAAGGATCGCAAAGCGGTGTTTCCACCAGCGGGGCGAATAATTTGTATCCTTTGAAATTTAGTTTTTTTACACAGCGTTCCAGCTCTTCCGCTGAACCCGGGCTTTCCGGCGGGTGATGGGCGAAACCGGAGAAAACTCCCTCTCCCTGTTCTATGATTTGGGATAAACTGCGGTTGCCCCCGCCGGTTACAAACACCAGACGGGAAACCCCCCACCTGCGTGCTTCTTCCAGCCACAGGCGGGCTCCTTCCCCGGGACCTGGGGGTGGTGCAGGGTCGGGGAACCCCCACTGTAGCAGCCACTGTTTCCGGTAGTATTTACTCCACTCTTCCAGGACGCTTCTTTTCCGGGCGCCGTACTTTTCTTGGTACCGGTCGTAAAAGCTGGTGATCTGTTTATCCAGGCCTTCAACCGGGAAATGGATGTGAAAGTCCACTACCGGGAAGTTTGCGGAAACGGGGGTGATTTCTGTCAGCATTACCATCTCCTCAAATGTTTATTTACCGTATAATTTATTATTCGACGGGCTGCGATTTCGATCCTTTACCCGGGAAAAACTCGTATGGCGGTTTAACCTTAATTTTTTGCTAAAATTGCAAAATGAGCAAAAGAGCTGTTGATTTCTTTTGATCTGCGTTGATTACTTAATTTATGGCAAATGATCGAATTATTGCCAAAAATAGATTAATGATGTACAATATTTGCCACGAAGTCATAAAACCAAGATTCAAGTCATGTTGACATAACAATTACTCCTTAAGAAGGCATTATTATTTTATTCATGGAATTATTGAGACTTGCAATAACAATACTCCATCTTTATAATTAACATAAAACAGTATAGAACAGCACTGATAGACTGCGAGGAGGTGAATCCAAAAAAAGTAGATACTTGTAATCAGGTAAAAATTTTTAGAAAAGGTGGAGATAGTTGTCTATGTTTAAAAGTAATACTACATACCTGGCGGTAGTGCTGGCAGTAGTGTGTTTTTTTTCTCTTTTTTTGTTGGGAACAGCGGAAGCTTCTGAGGGAGATACGGTTTCGGTTACGGTAAACCGTTTGAACTTCCGGTTGGGACCGGGTACCGAGTATCATTCCATGGACCTGCTGGAAGAAGGTACCGAAGCAGAGGTTTTAGCCCAAAAGGACGGGTGGCTGCTGGTAAGACTTTCCGAGGATGGCAGAACGGGATGGCTTTACGCCACCTATACCACCCCTGATAACCCGGATTCAGCCCTCAGCCTGGACGGTATTGCCAATGCGGAAATTACGACATCCAATTTGAATATCAGGATGGGCCCCGGGCTGGATTATACTTCTTTTGATCTGCTTCCCCGGGATACCAGGGTGAAAATACTGGCTGAAGAAAACGGGTGGCTCCTGGTGCAAACCGAATACAGCTCCACTGGCTGGATTTATTCCGAGTACACCAGGACCGTGACGGAAGAAGTTTCGGTTACTGCTTCCAAATTAAATGTGCGCAGCGGTCCGGGAACGGAGTTTGAAGTGCTGGAGCAGTTTGCCCGGGGAACACAGGTAGATGCTATCATGGAAAAAGATGGATGGTTGAGGCTTACCCTGTCTGATTTAAGCACCGGATGGATCTCCTCGGCTTATACCACTACAGGCGAAACTGCTGACGGGGGTAGCAGTGAACCTCTCTCTGATCGGGGCAGCCGGCAGTATTTGGCAGGCCGGACCGTAGTGGTAGATCCGGGACACGGCGGCTATGACCCTGGGGCGGTAGGAGTGACGGGACTACAGGAAAAAGTAGTAGCCATGCAAACAGCAAATAAAGTAGCTAATTACTTGAGAGCCCAGGGGGCCGAAGTAATTATGACCCGTAGTGGAGATTACTTTGTTTCCCTGGCCCGCAGGGTGCAGATATCCAACAACAACGGGGCGGATATTTTCGTGAGTATCCACGCCAACTCCCATCCAAGCTCTTACATCTCGGGGACAGAAACGTATTATTACGCTTACGGCAGCAATGCTTCCTCCAGCAGGTACCTGGCCGGGTTGGTACAGAATGAACTGGTAAACGACTCTGGCCTGAGGAATATAGGGGTTAAACACGGTAATTTCCACGTTATAAGGAATACCTGGATGCCTTCCATACTTGTGGAACTGGGTTTTCTCTCCAACTGGCATGACGAAAGCTTGCTGAAACAAGATTCTCATCTTGATGGACAAGCCCAGGCCATTACCAGGGGGATTATAAACTGCTTCAATTAATTTAGGATAATGGTTCACCGTTTTACGAACCTCTTTATAAAGAATTAAATGATTAATATACGAATGGTTAATCAAAGCCGGAAGGATTTCCGGCTTTGATTGTGTACGTGCTTGCTTCTTGTGGAAAAAGAGTTAAAGCAAGCCATAAATCCGTCCGTGTTCTTGGTTATTTAAGGTTGCTTCATTCTCCTGGGGTATATAAGACCTGTAAGGCCGGAGCTTAAAAAAACACTGCTTATCGTGGAGGGGGGAAATGGTATAATTGAAGTAAGTACTATTCAGATAATACATTTGCTTTCTATTGTCGCTGATGCCAGGCGAAAACCATTTCCGTTTCCCGGGAGGAGTGCTTTAATTGCGGGATCTTATATTGAGTATTGATTGTGGAACCCAGAGCTTGCGTGCGATAATTTTTGACTGCCGGGGCTCTTTCCTGGCCGTGGCAAGGAAAGATTACGAGCCCTATTTTAGCCGCTACCCGGGCTGGGCTGAACAGGATCCGGAGCTGCTGTGGAGTTCCCTGGTAGAGTGCTGCCTGGAGCTAAGCCAAAAAAATCAAGAACTGTTGGAGAGAGTGGCAGGGGTGGCGGTAACTGCCCAGAGGAGCACATACATATTGCTGGACGAAAGTGGAGATCCACTGCGCCCGGCTGTAACCTGGATGGACCAGCGCAAGGCAAAAAACAAAGCCCGTATTGGAACCGGGAGGCGTCTCGCTCTTTCGGCGGTGGGAATGTACGAGCCCGTAAGGGTAGTGGAAAGGGAGTGTAAACTAAACTGGATCCGGCAGAATGAACCTCAACTGTGGGAAAAAACCCACAAGGTTTTGCAGGTTTCCGGTTTTTTAAACTACCGTTTGACCGGGAAATTTAAAGATTCAGTGGCTTCGCAGATAGGGTATATACCCTTCAACTATCGTAAGGGCCGCTGGGCGGGTAAAAGAGATATTAAAAGCCTTATCTTTCCCCTGGAAGAAGAAAAGAGATATACACTGGTAGAGCCCGGGGACGTTCTGGGTTATATAACCAGTGAAGCTTCCCGTGTTACCGGCATGGAGCAAGGGCTTCCCGTGTTTGCCGCAGGTTCCGACAAAGGGTGCGAAACCATTGGTTCGGGTGTTAACTCGCCTGAGCAAGCCTGCCTTAGCCTGGGAACCACCGCTACGGTGCAGACTACTACGGATTTTTACTGCGAACCTATCCGTTTCCTGCCAGCTTATCCCGCTTCCCTGCCGGGGAAATTTAACCCGGAAGTTCAGGTGTTCCGCGGGTTCTGGATGCTCCGCTGGTTCCGACAGGAGTTTGCTGCCCGGGAAGTTGAAGAAGCGCACCGCCGTGGGATAGCCCCGGAAGAGCTGCTAAACCGCCTGCTGCGGGAAGTGCCTCCCGGGTCCATGGGACTGGTTCTGCAGCCCATGTGGGGACCCGACCCCAAGAATCCCGAAGCCAAAGGAGCCATGATTGGCTTCAGCGATGTGCACACCCGAGCCCATATCTACCGGGCCATAATTGAGGGACTGGGTTTTTCCCTGCTGGACGGACTCTTCAGGATTGAAAACGCCACCGGCACCCCGGTGAAAAGGCTGGCTGCAGCTGGGGGAGCCTCCCGCAGTGACGATATTTGTCGCATTATTGCCAGCATTTTCAATATGCCGGTGAACCGGGGTAGAGTTGAAGAGGCTTCCGCCCTGGGTGCCGCGGTAGTTGCTTCTGTTGGTGCCGGGCTGCACCGCAGTTTTGGTGAAGCTACAGAAACCATGGTAGGCCACGGGGAAGAGTTCCTTCCCGTTCCGGGGGAAAGTGAAATCTACCGGAAGCTTTACAGGCGGGTTTACCGCAAAATGTTTACTACTCTTCGCCCGCTGTACCGAAAAATAAGGGAGATAACCGGCTACCCCAGGAAAATATAACTTTTTGTTCAGTTAGTTTCTTTCTTTGATTAACGAGATACAGGTGCACCAGTGTGTTACAAGTTGGAGTTCGACTGCGTTAAATTGTGACTGCATTTATATTATGATAGAATTACCTTGATGTAATGTGCAGGTTTTTTTTAGTACCAGGGAGGTTGTTGCAGTTTGGCCTATTACCCGGTTAACCTGGATTTGAGAGGACGGCGGTGCCTGGTGGCGGGAGGCGGCGAAGTTGCCTGCCGCAAGGTAGATGCGCTTTTAGAGTTTCAGGCTAAAGTGGTATTGATTTCTCCGGAAATAGTACCGCCGCTAAAGCAACTGGTAGAACAGGGTGTAATAG
This sequence comes from uncultured Syntrophomonadaceae bacterium, assembly GCA_964402625.1. Taxonomy (GTDB): domain Bacteria; phylum Bacillota; class Dethiobacteria; order DTU022; family PWGO01; genus PWGO01. The sequence continues at coordinate 8,770 of CAYODA010000072.1, forward strand.
AATACATAAAGGGGAAGTACCACCCTGCATGCCTGGACGATGCCTTCCTGGTGTTTGCTGCTACCGGGGATAAAGAAACCAACCGGCGCATAGCAGAGGATGCCGAAAAAAAAGGAGTACCGGTTAACGTAGCTGATGCACCGGAGTTATGCACTTTCACGGTTCCCGCCGTGGTCCACCGCGGTGATCTTACCATAAGCATCTCTACAGGTGGCAAGAGTCCCGCCCTTTCTCGATCGGTAAGGAAGGAGCTGGAAGAAAAGTACGGAGACGAAATGCGACAGCTAATCAGCTTTTTGGGGGAAGTCAGGGAGTATCTTATCTCCCGCATCTCCGATGCGGAAACCAGGAAAAAGATATTAAGCTGTTTGGGAGAAACCCGAACCGCAGAATTTTACCGGAGAGGCGAAGGCAAAATGCTGGAAGAAGCAGTGTGGTGCTATATAAAAGAGATGGAAAGTAGTGAAGAATAACCTTAATTGTTGCCTATCTTGACCCTCCCCCCGGTACAAGAAAGCATATAAGGTATTTTCTGAGTAGCCAGAAAGGATGCGTTAATAGATGAGCCGACTGGTACTGGG
>CAYODA010000073.1:0-9338 GCA_964402625.1 uncultured Syntrophomonadaceae bacterium
GGGGCCAAGAAAATACGCAACTATACCTCCACCGGCAAAGACAACAGCAATATTTTTGGCAACAAACCAGGCTGCAGCGCGCCTGGCTTCATATATTATACTTTCTTCCCACGCTTCTACTCCAGAAGTGTTTTCCAGGTTCCGGGAAAGCATGTCCAGGTCTACGTTTAAAAAAGTCAGGTTTACCTGGAAAGGTAACCAGTGCGTTTGGGCGGTTATTTCACCCAGCGGCGGAAGGTGGATCACCGTCTCTCCTCTTAGAAGAAAATTTATAGAAGCTGCCACTTCAAACGCGTCTACCGCCAGGCGGGTTTCCCCCAGTAGTTCTACGGCTACCAGCATACCGCCGATAGAAAGGAGAGCCATGATTAAGATATCCGTAAGACGGGTATTAGATGTCACGTAAAAACCTCCTCTAAATCTTGATGTTTAATAAAGCGCATCTTCCCCGGCCTGTTTCCTGAAATTATATTTGAAGTTACTAAAAGTTATCCCCCTTCCCCTGCCTTTTGTACAGCTGAGGTGAATACGTTTACCCAATAAACCAAACGTGTCCACCTCTCTTTTCCGATAAGAAGGTCCAGGGAAGAGGGATTTTCTGCTTTCTGATAACGGTGCTACACCAGCACTTCTTTCAAAAATCCGGGTACGCTTCCGGGTTGCCGCGCCTTTTACTGCGCCTTTTTTCCTTTCCCCCACCATAAACTACTCCAGCCCCGGAGCTTTTTACCCTTTCTCATTTGCTCTCTCAGGAATTCACCGGAAACTTTTTCTTCCTCAAGAAGAATTTCAGCACCTTTTCTAACCAGCTGCATATTTGACTTTATAATTTGGGCGGCCCTTTTTTCCTGTTGGGTTATTATTTCCTGTATCGTGTGCTGTATCTCCGCGGGAGACAGGTGTTTATAACTAACCACTCCCAGTGAAGAAAGTCCGGCGTTTATCATTTTCTGTGCCAGCTCCACCGACTGGTTAAAGTCATTTGAAGCACCGGTACTCTGGCTACCCAACACGAGTTTTTCGCTGACAGACCCGCCCAACAGGATACATATCTGGTTTTCCATATACTCCCTGGTATAAAGCAAATGATCCTTTTCCGGTTGTTGTCGGATATAACCCAGGGATTTCCCTCGAGGCGTGATGGTTACCACGGATACAGATCCCGGTTTCATTTTTTCACTCACCAGCGCATGTCCGCATTCGTGAACAGCAATTCTGTTAAGTTCACTTTTGTCGGGTTTTTTATCTTGCTTTTCGCCCATCATAACCTTATCAATTGCTTCCATTAAATGATCCATCGAAATTACTTCACGCTCTTCCCTCATGGCCAATATGGCGGCTTCGTTGGTAAGGCTCTCCAGCTGCGCGCCAGAGAATCCGTACGCTTCCTTGGCCAGTTTTTCCAGGTTAACTTCTGTTGATAGTGGTTTATTCCTGGTGTGGAGCTTTAATATTTCCAGGCGGCCTTCCCGATCCGGGAGTTCCACCTGGATTACCCGGTCAAACCTGCCGGGACGTACCAGGGCCTGGTCCAGGGATTCCGGCCTGTTGGTGGCGCCTATCACCAGTATATTTACGTCATCCTTGTGTCCTATCCCGTCCATCTCTGTTAACAACTGGTTTAAAGTCTGGTCGTACTCCATGTGAGTGGATTGGTTACCTCTTTTACCACCAAGCACGTCTATCTCATCAATAAACAGTACTGCACCATTCTTTTTTTCATTCTTTGTTTTCTGGCGGCATTGTTGAAACAGCTGCCGGATTCTCTGTGCCCCCACACCGGCATACATTTCTACAAACTCGCTTCCTGAAGTACTTATAAAAACAGAATTAGTGTAGCTGGCGGCAGCCTTGGCCAAAAGAGTCTTGCCTGTCCCGGGTGGGCCGATCATGAGAATACCCTTGAGTGGACGAATTCCCATGTTTTTTATCTTTTCCGGCTCTTTAATAAAATCCAGGGCTTCCAGGAGTTCTTTTTTGGCTACTTCCTGCCCCCCTATTTCCTCAAACTGTATATTTGAAACCGGTCTGGCTACCTTCCCCACTGAATTATTTAACTGAGGTATTTTACCGCTGGATAACCGGTACAGCATGAAAAACAGTCCTCCCAGGAATATAAAGGGAAGCACGTTAATTTCGTACCATACCAGAAAGATAATCAAGGCCAGGCCTACACCTATAATGGCTTCCAGCATATTTACTCCTCCTCCCTGTTATCCGGGTTAATGGGTACCAGTATATACAGATAATTTTCATCCCGCCTGGCCTGCAAGTACAACCTGTCTTTATCTACCATAAAACCGTGTTCCTCCAGGGAGTGCTCAGCAGCTTGATTTGATACGAACTGCTGAATCTCCAGGTAGTTACCTAACCTTGCTCCTTCGTGCAAGGCAGGTAGTATTTCTTTTTGAAAAGATTCTAAATCCCGGCATGGAGTATTTATAATTTCGTACCGGGGTGTACTTTCTGTGCCCAGATGTGTTTCTATAATGTTATCTGATTCTGTTATAACCTCCTGTAAGCACTCCACAGAAGAAAGTTCAAGGGTCACCTTTATATCCTCATCTTTTTGCTCTACTTCAACCTCTTCAACACCCTCAACTGCTTCTATTTCCTCTTTAACCGGGGCCTCCCTTACCGTTTCCCATGCATAAATTCCTCCTCCGAACACCAGCAATGCGGCAACAAATGCGGCTGCCAGGTAATACCATCTTATTTTTTTCACGATGAACCTCCATTCGTGTTGTTGGTTTACATAATCTTTTGTTATTATAACAGAATGCCTTCTGGCAGGCAAATCAACAATCTCTTGCCAAGCTCTGTTTATTGGTTTTAATAAAATTACATGGAATTACCAAAAAGGTCGTAAGAGTTGCAGGAGGTTACCATAACATACACTATTTCGCCGCATTCGTACTGTTTTGCGGAGGTAAAATAGACGCATCCGTCAACTTCCGGGGCCTGCAGAGGGGTCCTTCCGCGATAGTGGTACACCGCTTTCCCGTTTTCCCGGTGTAGTGTTTCTTCAATCAAAACAGGATGAGTTTTTCCTACCTCTTGAAAGTTTAACAGGTAGGAGATCATTTTCTGGGTTTTCATTAATTTACGATATCTTCTTTTTTGCACACCCACGGGAACCCGTTTTTTTAATTCAGCAGCAGGGGTGCCTTTTTCCGGCGAATACAAAAATGCACCTACCCGGTCTAATGGATACTTTTTTATAAAAGATAGTAGTTCATTAAAATCTTCTTCCTTTTCTCCGGGAAAACCCAGCATAAAAGTAGTCCTTATTGTCAGTTGGGCTTTTTTAATATGTCTTATCAGTTCTTCAATTTGCTTTTTATCATAAGGTCTTCCCATTCCCTGCAGTACCCCAGTACTAACATGCTGCAGGGGAACATCTATATAAGAGCAGACTTTAGGGTTTTTGCTTATGGTCCGTATAAGTCGTTCATTAATATGGGCGGGATGGGTATAAAGAACGCGTATCCAATCCAGTTTTTTTATCCTGGACAGGAGATTGAGCAAGTCGGGGAGATTGCTTTCTCCTTTCCCGGGATAGCCGTAATAAGAAGTATCCTGGGCTACCAGGTTTATTTCCCTGGCCCCTTTTTTAACCAGGTCCCTGGCTTCGTAAAACAAATCCGACATGGAATACTCCCGGTACGGACCACGCAGGTACGGTATTACGCAGTAGTTGCAGCGATTGTTGCAGCCTTCCGATATTTTCAGATAAACGCTGTAAGGAGGGGTTGTATTTATACGTCCGGCTCCAGGGAAAGATGTTTTTCCAGGAGGGTCGGATACGGAAATTCTTATTTTATCTTTCATGGAGCGACGGAGTAATTGCGGGAGCTTGCTGTAGCTGTTTAAACCCACTACCAGGTCTACTTCTGGAATTTCTTGCAGTACTTCTTCCCGGTACATTTGGGCCATACATCCGGTTACCACAAGAAGCTTGCAGCTACCCTCAGTCTTGTATTTACCTGCTTCCAGTATAGTATCTACAGCTTCCTGTCGGGCATCTTGTATAAAGGAACATGTATTTACAATTATTACTTCGGCTTCCTCCAGGGAATTAATTGGACGAAAGCCGTGTTCCTGTAAAAAAGCCATGAGTTTTTCCGCATCTACCCGGTTTTTGTCACAGCCCAGTAACAGGTATCCTGTTTTAATTGTTGGGTTGATTTTAAAGGTACTCATTTCATTACCCCGTTGTTAATAACTTATTCCAGGTATACACGAAATCTTCTGGGTTGGCCCCGGTAATCTTCCAGATCTTCTATCCTGATATCATTTACATGGATCTGTGCACCTGCGGGATTCCCAAAATGGATATTTATTGTATTTTGCGCCTCTACCTCCAGGCTGCCTTCCTCATACGTTCCCATTTCATAGGAATCTCCGTCAGCTTCAATATCAACCCAGCAACTGGCTATGAAATCCAGCCTCAACTCCAGGTCTTCAGCTCCCGTGAGACGGTAAACATAAGTTTGCTGGTCAGTCTCTTCTTCAACCAGTTCCACTTCAGGTTCCGGTTCGTCAATTTCTTCGTCATTATCATTTTCTATATCATTAATCTCTTCATCGTTTTCATCGTTATTAGGAGGCTCTATTTCGTTTTCTTCCACCTCATCATTCATATCAAAGCTCAGGTCAATATCTATACCATTGCTGAATATGCTCCACAATCCCCAGGATATAGCTATTACTATGATAATTACTGTGGTAGTTATTACCGGGGGGAAGCCCCTCCCTGCTGTTCTTCCTCTCTTCGGTGCTTTCCTTTCCCTGGCACCCGTATCTCCTTTTTCTGTTTCTTGCCTCTCTTTTTTTAATTGTTTATATTGGTCTACTATCTCCCTGGCATCCAGACCTACAGCCTCAGCATAGTGGCGCAGTGCACCGGTTACATAAACATCGCTTTCAAAAACAGAAAAATCTCCTTTTTCCATTGCCTCCAGCATGTTAATATTTATTTTAGTCTTTTCATTTATCTCCCTTAAAGATATGTTGTTTTCTTCCCTTGCTGAGCGCAACTTTTCACCTATTTCCTCCATTTACACACCCCCCTTTCCTTTTAATCTTCCTCTAAATATAATAGAAAAAAACAGTTATTTTTATGAATACTCTTCTTTGTATTCTTCATATAATTGCGATGCTTCTTCCGGTGAAACCAGGATTTCCCGGGGCTTGCTACCTTCATGTTCACCTACTACTCCTTTTCTTTCCAGGTCATCCATCAACCTGGCCGCCCTGGTATAGCCAATGCGGAAACGCCTCTGTAGAAGGGAAACTGAAGCCTGTCCCGTTCTTACTATTAGCTCTACGGCTTCCGGGAAGAGTTCATCCACTTCATCCCAGTTGCTATCTTCTTCTTGAGGTTGTGTTATAGTTTCGTCCGAAGTCTCTTCCTGGCTTTGTTGCCGGACGTAATTTATTACTTCTTGAAGTTCGTTTTCACTTAAAAATGCACCTTGCACTCTCATGGGTTTTACCGCGCCTACCGGGTAATAAAGCATGTCCCCTTTACCTAAAAGTTTCTCTGCACCTGCCATATCCAGGATGGTGCGTGAATCAACTTGAGAAGATACAGTAAAGGCTATCCTGGAAGTAATGTTAGCCTTAATTATGCCGGTTAGTACATCCACAGAAGGCCGCTGGGTGGCTATAACCAGGTGAATTCCTGCAGCCCTGGACATTTGAGCCAGCCGTGCTATAGCATCCTCAACTTCCGCCGGGGATACCAGCATGAGATCAGCCAGTTCGTCTACAATAACCACGATGAAGGGAAGCGTCTCCCCTTGCAGTTCGCCTCTCTGCACTTTCTCGTTATAGGAGGTTATGTCCCTGACACCTTCCTGTGCAAACATGTCATATCTTCGGTTCATCTCTTTTACCATGTTTTTCAGCGCCACCGATGCTTTTTTTGCATCAGTGACTACTGGAGAAATCAGGTGGGGTATTCCGTTAAACACGCCCAGTTCAACCATCTTGGGGTCTATCATTAACAATTTAACTTCCTCGGGGTCAGCTTTAAAAAGAATACTGGTAATAAGCGAATTAAGGCAAACACTTTTACCTGCACCGGTAGCGCCGGCTATCAGCAGGTGGGGCATATGTTCCAGGCTGGTGACTACCGGAATCCCTGTTATATCTTTACCGAGTGCTATGGTCAGCGGAGATTTCAAATCTTGAAAAGAAGGATCTTCCAGGACCTCTCTTAAGTATATCAGGGATATAACTTTGTTGGGCACCTCTATTCCCAGGGCTGCTTTCCCGGGTATAGGTGCTTCTATTCTAATGTCCGGTGCGGCAAGATTTAAGGCAATATCGTCAGAAAGGCTGATTATCTTACTTACCTTTACCCCGGCTTCCGGTTGAACTTCAAAACGGGTTACTGTAGGGCCGGAATGAACGTTGACTACCTTGGCCTTGACTCCAAAACTGTGCAAAGTGTTTTCCAGTAAAGAAGCCCTGTTTTGAATATTTTTCTCCTGGCTCTGGTGACTGCCTGAAGATTTACTTAACAGGCTTAATGGTGGAAAAGTATATTGCCTGGATGGAGCCACCTCGTTTCCTGAATTTTCTTCTTTAATGCTGCTACCGTCCTGTCCGTGGTGAACACCCCCGGTTTCCTCGTCTTCTTTAGAACTACCAAATTCAATGGTTCTTTCCTTCTGATAGCCATCACCGTTTACAGGCTTTTTAGCTGTAGTAGCAGAAGTTACTGTTTCAACTTCCGGCATGTGCCCGGGTGCTTCCTTTATTTTACTCTTAATATTATCATTAATGTCATTTTCTTCTTTTTCAACTCCATCTTCTTCTCCTTCAGTCATTAATATCGAATAAAGTTCTTTTAAAAACCTTCCTGCTCTCTTGATTCCCCTTAATACGAGCTTTATCAATTTTTTTAATTGCTCAACTATCTGGGTTAAAGTAACATTGGCTATTAGAAGGACTGAAACCACAGCCAGGGTGGCTAAAATAACGTAGCTCCCCATGGTATCAAAGAAAAAGTGAAGTATTATGGCAAACAAGGCGCCAATCAGCCCCCCACCCTGCTGATGCGATGCGCCAAGCTCCAGGCTTTCCAGATAAAAATTACTTCCTACGGTGTCAATCTGTTCGAGCATGGCCTGGAAATGAAAAGCCACGGTAAACAGCAATAAAAGCAGAACGAGTCCAGTAAAACGGCTCTTTAAATCCATCACTTTTTGTGGGAGCATAGACCTCAAAGCCAGTATCCCTAAAAGAAAAGGTATTACTACTGCTGTTTCCCCGGCTAAAGTCTCTAATACCCGGCTTATAAAACCTCCTACCTGGCCTGTTTCTTGCGTGTATACCAGACTAAAATAACAAAAAACAGCTACTGCCAGCAACCCTATACCTTTTATCTGGTGTATTAACTCGTTCTTGAAAGTAGTTTTTTCCGTCATTACTTCACCTCTTATCTAAATCCTACAATACTATTATATTAAATAATTTCAATCCAGAAAAAAAAGAATTAAAAGGCCCACAGTCCAGCAATAAAAGGCAAAATAGTGAAATTTACCTCTTTTTAGAGTTATTATAAAAAACTTAATGGCCACTATTCCAAAGATTAAAGCAGAAACGCCACCGGCCACATAAAACCAGCCGAAAGCATGCTCCCAACCTTGCCGCACAAGAACTGCTATTTCTAGCAGGGATGCCCCTGCTATGGCAGGAACTGACAGCATGAATGAATATTTTATAGCTGTTTCTTTATCCAGGCCCCTTCCCAGTGATGCCGCTATAGTAGCCCCCGACCTGGATATACCCGGCAAAACTGCTATGCCCTGGGATATTCCTATCCAAAGTGCGTCACCAAAGCTCATCCTGCTTATGTTTCTACTACCGGGCTGCTTCAAATAAATAAGGTAGAGTAAAATCCCCGTAGCCAGCAACATTACTCCAACAGCAGCAGATACCTCAAAAAGACTTTTCAAAAACATCCTTATTAAAAAACCCATGATCCCGGTAGGAATTGTCCCTACCAGTAGAAGAACAAGCAATCGTCTGGGTTCCCTGTTATCTACAAAAGAAAAAAGAGTTTTAAAATCTTCTCTAAACACCCAAAGGACGGAAAGCAGTGTCCCCAGGTGAAGCAGAACTTCCAGGGCAACACCCGGGGCACTTATTCCCAGCAGACTCTGTAGAACAACCAGATGCCCGGAACTGCTAACCGGTAAAAACTCGGTCAGTCCCTGGACCATCCCCAGTATTATAGATTCAAGTAAAGACATACTTTTTTCTTTCCCTTTTTAAAGTTCTTTTTATACCGGCTAATTCCTGCAAGGGTGGCCAAAGTAATCCAAATATGTGGGAATTATTTATACTTTTTATCAAACAATGCATTTAAAATATTCACCCAAAGTGGAACCAGCGGTAAAAATATAGCCGCGCCCAGTAAATTATAAAGCGAATGAGAGTTGGCCAGCTGCCGGGTGATTTCCGGTGAAGTGGACTGTGCTATCGCAATGAAAAGATTCCAAAAGATAATAAGTAAAACTGCGCTTATCAAATTAAACATGAAATGAGCTACGGCGGTTTTTCGGGCAGCCAATGAAGTTTTAAAAGAAGCAATAATAGCTGTTATACAGGTTCCTACATCGGCCCCCACAGTCAAGGCTACTGCAGCATCGAGTCCTACTATACTTCTTTCCAGCATGGCCATGGCCATGCCCATCATGGCACTACTGCTCTGCAAAACTGAAGACCAGGCAAAACCCGCCCCCATCATAACCACAATGCTGTCCTGGAATTTCAACAACATTTCCCAGCTGCCTTCCTGCAAAGGGGCTACTCCATCAACCATAAAGTTAAAGCCCACCAGCAATACGGCAAAACTCCTAATTATTGTCCCTGCTTCTTTTAGCTTTCTAAACGGCAAAAAACTGAGCAAAAATCCCAGCGTAAACAAGGGAAGCGAAAACCGGTGAAGTTCAAAAGATAAAAGTTGACCGGTAATAGTGGTTCCTACATTGGCACCTATTATAACCGCTATTGCCTGTGCCAGGGAAAATACCCGTGCATTTACCATGCCTACGAGTGTTACTGTGGTCAAACTGCTGCTCTGCAAAAGAAGTGTAGTGACTACGCCGGTAATAAAACCTTTTATTGGAGTGCTGGTAATAGAATGAAGCCAGTTTTTAACCCGTTTTCCCAAATTTCGTTCCAGGTCCCGGGAAAGCAGCTGTACCCCCCAAAGAAAAAAAGCCAATCCTCCTATTGCCAGAAACGGCAACCAAGCTACCTCCCCTTTGCGCCTTCCCTATAATTTTATACGCAAAAACCGGGGAATATTAAATTAAATT
>CAYODA010000074.1:0-6616 GCA_964402625.1 uncultured Syntrophomonadaceae bacterium
CCTATGGCGCTGGGCAGGCGGAGCCCTCCTTCACGCAGGACCTCGAAAACCGCTTCCATTATTAACATCTCCGCTACCATGGGAAAAGGTACGCCTTCCCGGGTAGCCTGAATGGTCAAAAGCAGGGTGGTAGGCATTAATTCCTGGTGGAAGGTAAGCACCGCCACGTACATGCCGGGTAGAAACATGGAAACCAGGAACGATAGCATCCTCAGCAGGCGGATAAAAGAACCTATCGGCCAGATTTCGTTGTAGTCGTCAGGGGCGTGTTGTAGTACGGCAAAATCGGAAGGCAGCACCAATACAAAAGGGGTATGGTTGGTAAAAAGCGCTACTCTGCCTTCCAGGATGGCTGCAGTGACCCGGTCAGGCCTCTCCGTGCGCATTACGGTGGGAAAAACAGAGAAGGGCTGGTCCCGGATATACTCTTCTATTTGCCCGCTCTCCTGGATACCGTCTGTATCAATTCTCTCCAGGCGAGAGCGTATCTCTTCCAGCATCTCTTCCCCGGCCAGACCTTTAATATAAGCAAAAGCAACCTCCGTTCGGGAGAGATTACCTACCTGAAGGCTCTCTACCCACAGGTTGGGACTGCGGATACGGCGGCGAACCAGGGATACGTTTACTTTTATGTTCTCTACAAACCCGTCGCGCGAGGCCCGGATGTTCTTTTCCGTATCCGGTTCCGACATATCCCGGGATTCCCAGCCCTGGGTTTCTGTCAGTATGGCCTTGGGAGTCCCGTCAAAAAGCAGCGCTGTGGAACCCCGGGAGATTTCTTCAAACAGTTGGTCCAGGTCATCTCCTTCGCTGTATTCTACCGTTAGCAGCCTGTTTTTAACCGTATGGTAAATATCCCCGCGATTCAAACCTGTTATGCCGGTCTTATAAGTATCAATGTTTAAAATACGGAAGATTTCATCGGTGGAACTCTTATCCGCCATGGCATCAAAAAAGACAACGGCGCAGGGAACTCCTTCCGGGCCGACATAATAGCGGTTCACACTCAGATCGTAGCTGTAACCGCAGGCTTCCTGGATGTTGCGCAGGTTCTCTTCCAGGCTGGCCACCAGGGGAACCTTCTTGTAGTCCGCCTCGCGCTGGCTCAAGTCGCGGTAATCAATCTCTTCATGCATCCGGCTTTTCTCCGGGTTTAAAGAACTTAGTTTTTTAAATAAGTAAGAGAACAACCCCATAATAATATTCTTCCCGTCTTGTAACTGTGAAAATGGCCCGGTACGCTGAAAAACCTCGTGTACCAAACTGCTTGACTTTTTATATCTTACCTCAATATGGGGCTTTTATGCAGGAGAATGTAGAAGAGGAATTTCATAAAAAAAGAGACCAGGGAAAACCTGGTCAGGTAATTTTAATATCAACTATCATCAATTATCCACTGCTGCGGGGGTACTGCTCTCTAACCACTTTAAGAAGTTTCCCGGGAAGTTCATCGCGGTTTTCCCGGCTGACCTCCACCAGCCTAGTGTCCTCACGACTTTTTATTGCATCCGCATACCGGTGGGAAGAGGACATGATAGTTGCAACCACGGGAAAGCGAGAATCCAGCACCTGCATGACAGTTCTGCGGAACTTCTGGGAAAACAGCTCCATTTTGCCGATTTCATCCAGCAAAAAACAAATAACTTCTCTTTCTTCGTGAAGGTTATTTTCTATCTCTTCTAAAAAAGGCTCCAGCCGGGAGGGTTTAACCCCGTATCGGCCTACCCGGTAAGAAGTATTAAAATCCACGCTGGCCAGGGTTTCACGCCGGTCTTCTTTTAATGATACCAGTTCAAAACCCACGCGTTTTCCGCCGTCCCTGATTTCCCTGGTATAAAATCCACAGGTCCCGCCATTTAGCCCTCGGGAGAGTTTTTTTATAACCGTAGTTTTACCAACGCCCGGGGGACCGGTTATTAATACGTTTTTTGTCCCGGGCACCAGGTGGTTCATCTCGCCCTCCCCCTTTCATAAACCCGGAGGGAAGTAAACAGGGCAAACTTGGGTGCGATAAACGGGTATTTTCTGGTAATCACCATAAAACAGGTACAGTAATGCACTCTCACTGTACCAGAAAAACAACACAGTTTTTATTTAAAGTTCAAATACTGCCCGCTACTTGCCTGCCGGCCCAAATCAAAAGTTAGGGTACAAAGACTAAATTACGCTGCCTTGCAGAAATTTTCCTAAACCCCGGTAAAAGCCGTTTCCTTTTTAATCTCTTTAATACGGTTATCCCTGTCCATAAACAGTACCCTGGGCTGGTAGTTGGTTAGCTCCTGGCTGTCAAAAACGGCGTAGCTGATGATTATTACCGTATCCCCCGGCTGAACCAGGCGGGCTGCAGCACCGTTTAAACAAATATCTCCCCCGTAACGCGGGCCTTCAATAACGTACGTGTCCAGCCTGGCGCCGTTATTATTGTTTACTACCTGCACTTTCTCATAGGGCAGTATATCCGCCTGTTCCATGAGTTCGGCATCAATGGTTATACTTCCCATGTAATTCAGGTCAGCCCCGGTCACGGTTGCCCCGTGGATTTTGGATTTACACATGGTCCGCAGCAATGTTCACACCTCCAGCATCATGTTATCTATAAGCCTGGTTGAGCCTATCTTAACCGCAAGAGCCAGGAGAATTTTACCCCGGATCTCACTTAAAGGGGATAGATCTTCCCCGCTGACCACTTCCGCGTACTCCAGGTTGGCCAGGGGTTCTTTCTCTACCACTTCTTCCATATATCTTTGAACTACCTCAGGTCTGTATTCCTGCCGGTGATACACCAGGTCACTGGCTTCACTCAAGGCTCGGTAAAGCACCCTGGCTGCCCGTCTCTCTTCAGAAGAAAGGTAACTGTTACGCGAACTCAAGGCCAGACCGTCTTCTTCCCGAACCGTCGGTGAAACCTTGACTTCCAGGTTCATATTCAAATCCCCGGCCATCTTTCTAATAACCAGTGCCTGCTGGGCATCCTTTTGACCAAAGTAAGCCCGCTCCGGTTCCACCAGGTTAAACAGCTTGTTTACTACCGTGGTTACTCCCCGGAAATGTCCCGGCCTACCGGAGCCGCAGAGGCCTTCAGTTAACCGCTCTACTTCCACGTAAGTCGCATAACCCCTGGGGTACATGTCACTTACCCGGGGGCAAAACAGGATGTCCACGCCTTCTTTTTCCGCCTTATTAGAATCACCCTCCAGGTCGCGGGGATAATCTTCGTAATCTTCACCCTCGCCGAACTGTATGGGGTTTACAAAAATACTTACAACCACCACATCGTCACTACGGCGGGCTTCCCGGATAAGCGAAAGATGTCCTTCATGCAAAAAGCCCATGGTTGGTACCAGACCAATAGATTGCTGCATTATCTTGAGTTTTTCTATCTCCTCTTTCAACCGGGGCAAATCTCTAATAACCTGCATGACCACTGCTCCTACCTGTTAACTTTCCTGCAAATTACGCTTTAGCTCCTCCATAACTTTTTCATCCATCTCAAAAGAGTGTTCCTGTTGCGGAAACGCACTGTTATTAACTTCGTCTAAATAAGCCCGGATTCCTTTCTCCATCTCTTTCCTGGCTTCGGCATACTGTTTTACAAAGCGGGGACGTTTACCGGTATAAAGCCCCATCACATCGTGGTAAACCAGCACCTGGCCGTCACACTCTTTACCCGCCCCGATACCGATAACCGGGATGGAAACCGAACGGGATATAAACCCGGCCAGCTGCCAGGGAACGCATTCCAGTACTATACCAAACGCTCCCGCCTCTTCCAGGGTTTTAGCATCCTCAACCATCCGGCGGGCTGTCTCCAGGTCTTTCCCCTGGACTTTAAAGCCTCCCATCTGTCCTACCGACTGGGGAGTAAGCCCCAGGTGCCCCAGCACCGGTATACCGGCAGAAGTTATGCCTTCCACGGCTTCCGCAATTTCTCTGCCGCCTTCCACTTTTACTGCATCAACACCGGTTTCCTGAACGGCACGCCCGGAATTTGCCATGGCCTGTTCCCGGCTAATCTGGTAAGTCATAAAGGGGAGATCCAGCACTACCAGGGCAGAGCTCACCGCCCGGGCTACAGCCCTGCCATGATGTATCATATCCTCCAGGGTTACAGAGACGGTACTTTCGTACCCCAAAACCACATTACCCAGGGAGTCACCCACCAGGATAGAATCAACCCCGGCCTCGTCTAACAGCTCGGCGGTGGGGTAGTCATACGCCGTGAGCATGGTGATTTTTTCCCCGGTTTGTTTTTTACTCTTTAAATCCACTATACTTTTTTTGGGCAATCTATACCCTCCTAACCTTGCTCACCCTGTAAAACCTTTAATACTGCTCGGGCTGCGTCTTCCGAAAGTGTCCCCTTCTCCCTTGCGGTGTCTACCGTATGCCTCCCCAGCACACAGTAAAGATCCCGGAGATGGGGTAGCTTTTCTTCCAGTTTATGCACGTGCGACTGCACCGTAGACGCATCTCCCCTGTCTACAGGCCCGGTAAGGGCCCCCGGTACTCCTGTTTTCTGCACATTAGACAGCGTACCTTCCACCAGGGGCATCAGGGCAGGAAGCGCCTTCTCCCGCGATACCCCCGCTGCTTCCATCATTTCCAACCCCTTGTGCAGCAGAGTCACGTAATAATTACACACCACACAAGCCGCTGCATGATAAACCGGCTTCATCTCCGTGTCTATAGTAAGGGGAATACCTCCCATCTGTCGCACCAGCTCTTCTCCCACCGGAAGGGCTTCCGTCTCACCCTCCAGGGTAAAATAAGAGCCGGGGAGATTGTGCAGACCTGTCTCCACCCCGGGGAAAGTCTGCAGGGGATGCATCGACATAATAGAGGCTCCGCTTTTCCTGGCCGGGGCCAGTTCTTCGGAAGAGTGAGCCCCGCTGGTATGTAAAACAACCTGGCCGGGGAAGAAACCTTCTTCTGCGGCAATTTTTTCTGCAACTTCTTTTATGGCTCTATCAGGAGTGGCTACAATTAATATGCGGGACCTGAAAGCTACTTCTTCGGGGGAATCCCAATAAGCTGTCTCCAGGAAGCGGGAGGCTTTTTGCGAAGAAACTTTAGTGCGGCAGCAGATTCCGGCCAGGGAATAACCTCTTTGTTTTAAGGCATACCCCAGCGTTGTTCCTACATTACCGGCACCAATTATTCCTACATTTTGTCCCAAATAGACCACCCCGGGAATGGATGCCTCATCCATTATACTAGTATTTTTATTTTAACCCACCTTGAAGACAGCGTCAAGATAGCGCCTTAACTCCAGGTTATATTATTTATTTAATGATTTTTGACATGATTTGTCGTAAAATGAAATTATAAATTATAATAGTAAAGATAGAATATTTATGGGAAGGAATACCATGGCTAAAAAACAATCAAAACATAAGGAAAATAAAAATTTCATCCTGGACTGGTTTTATATTATCATGAGCCTTCTTATGCTCTCTTTATCCACCATGTGTATTTACGTTTTAATACTGTTCTTGGAATGGAGGTTTTTTTTCTGGCAGCTGTTTCTTGCACCCTCCGTTGCTTTAATATTATCCCTCGTTCTGGCAGTGCTTTTCCTGTGGAAAAGTTTCCCCTCAGAAAACAGGCCTTGCCTGGAAATTCTCGAAGATCATCTAGTTGTATACGGCGGACCCTACCGGAAAGAGAAATTGCTTCCTTTTAGTGAACTCCGGGATGTAAAAATCTACGGGAGAACCTTGTTTGCATACACTAACAGGCCGGAAACTCAACTTCAGCTCAACCTGAATTTATTAAAACCAGAAGATGAAGAATTAGTTCTAAAAGCACTCCGAGAAGCCTTAAAGAAGAAGCTCAACCATCCCGGAAACAGCAACCTCTCCTATCAAAATCCTTACAGTCCAAAACGAACTTCAGGAAAACAGGGTTAAACCAATTCCTTACCCCTCCTCCCTTTTAAGCAAAAGGGTAACTTCAACATAAAGAGGATGGGGTTCCAGGATATTGATCTCCACTTCAATTTCCCCCCTGGTAGCTTTAATAGTTTCTTCTGTTCCTGAAGCAAAGGGGGCACTATAATCCCACTCCCGGTCTTCCAGGGCTGTTAAATACCACCCCTTTACCGTGCTGCGCCACTTTTTTTCTCTACCATCCCAGTATTTCTCCGCGCTGTTCGAAGGTGTAATGGTAAAAATAACTTCCAGGCTCTCCCGGCCTTTTGCGCTGTTAACTGCCGTCAGGCTCATAACCCCGGGTAGAGGGAATTCTTCCACCGGGAAACCTTCTTCTCGCAGCGTGTTTTTTACAGAGGCAGGAGGTTCCTGGTTAAAATCGTTCCACTCTTTTGCCATCAAGTCTTCCAGCTCTTTGCCCCCGGGTGCTCCGGGTTCTTCATTTAGAATATAGACCCACGCCAGAAGAAATAACAATACAGGGAAGATAAAAAATATCAGGTAATGCCATAACTTCACCCCGGCTACCTCCTTTATTTTTTAATTCTATGAAACAGGAGGTTTTCCTTTTTAACGGGGTACGTTATTTGAGGCCTTTTTCCACTTTTTCAGCCGGAAAAAGGCCTCGGGCGAAACTTTTTGCCTCCCTGGCCTTTCCATCTCCCTGGTTTCAGGTAAGTGGAAAC
>CAYODA010000074.1:6716-9314 GCA_964402625.1 uncultured Syntrophomonadaceae bacterium
CGTGTTTCCAGAGTTAGTATTTTATGCCATGGCCTGCTGCTTAAACATGGCTTTTACCTGCTGTAAATCCTGCTGAGAAGCCTGCTGGGCAGGCTGATAGTAGCCTTTCTGCTCTGCCATCTGGTAAAGTTTATACTGAAACTGCTCATCGCCGTCCCTTATCTGCTGTAGAGTCTGACGCAAATTCTGGTTGGAAGCCTGGGCAATGCAGTTAGCGTAATCCACCAGGCTGCCGTTGACCATGGAGAGAACATCGTTAACCATATCTTTTTCTTGCATCATTTTCTTTACCACTCCTTTCGATATTTTAGCCAAGGAAAGACATTAACTTCTGCATGGTAGAGCTGGCCGATTGGGCCGACTGCTCCAGCATCTGTTTGATTTGCGGGTCGGTACACTGCTGGGCGTACTGGTCCAGCTTTTTGGATGCGGTTTCGTGAGAGCCTATGAGGTGTCTCAAATTCTGGAGTTCCTGTTGGTTAATTGACACTTCCATACCTCCTTTATCGTTTTTCCGATTTACCTGGGCTCTTTCCCGGCATCTATATCTTTACCGCAAAACAAACTTTTATTCACAGGCAGGTATTAACCGCTCTATTACTTTGGTTTAAAATATTTTTTTAATACCTGGCCCTAAGGCGCTTTCCCGTATAAGCCAGGTACTCCTCCAGGCTAACTATTTCAAAACCTTTCTCCCGTATCCCGTCAATAATACCGGGAAGCGCTTCCACGGTAGACCGGCGGTCCGCACCTTCGTTTTTTAAAAGCGACCCGCTATCGTGAAAAAGTAAAATATCTCCCGGAGAAGCCAGCCTGACCAGCCTTCTCACCATAGCTTCCGGCCGGGAGCGGGGATGCCAGTCCAGAGAAGAGAGGCTCCAGAGCACCAGATGCTGTCCCATTAGCCCGGCCAGCCGGCGCAGGCGCGTATCGTAAAGTCCCCGCGGCGGGCGCAAATATTGTGGATACCGTCCCGTATGCTGGAAAATACTCAGGTTGGTTCGGATTACCTGGGAGGTCAGCTGAGCAGGGGGAGCATGGGGGACAGTTATATGACTGTAAGTATGATTGCCCAGTTCATGTCCCTCTTCAACTACCCGGCGCGCTATAGCCGGATACTTTTCCACCTGGCTACCCACCATAAAGAAAACAGCCGGTGCACCTTTTTCCTTAAGAATTTCCAGCAGGGCAGGGGTAAAAAATTCACTGGGGCCGTCGTCAAAAGTAATAACTACCCTGGGGCCAACGCCGGGCCTCCTTCTAATAATATCCGCCTGGGTGCCGAAACCACGGTAAACGTATAAATAGGAGACTCCCAGCATGGTTATAGCAGTAAGCACCACCGTACCGGAACCCAGGAAAACCGCGCCAATGAAGGGATGAGGTATCAGGTGAGAAAGCAGCCGGGTAACCAAAAAGCTTAAAACAGCCGAACCGGATACAAAAATAAGTACAATCAAACCTCTTCCCAGCAGGTCAAGTATAAGCCTGGTCAAGGTTCTACACTCCCCCTTTACCGGTCAGGTTAAACAAACGAGGTTTTACCCGTCA
Source organism: uncultured Syntrophomonadaceae bacterium (assembly GCA_964402625.1). Lineage (GTDB taxonomy): Bacteria > Bacillota > Dethiobacteria > DTU022 > PWGO01 > PWGO01. The sequence continues at coordinate 8,268 of CAYODA010000074.1, forward strand.
AACCGGGACTCTAGCAAAAATACCACCACAGTATAATCGTTTTACTACTATATATTAAGTAAAAACTCTTGTCCCGTGTGCAGTTGGTACTCCCTTTCCTTCCAGGTAAGCATTAACTCCCCTGTTTTTTCCCCCTCCGGTGTTCCTTCTGCTTCTTCCAGGCAAACTTTTACGCGGGAAGCCTGCAGAAGGGGTTTACCATCAGCACTTTTCATGTGGAGCCAGGGGATGTTAAAACCATCCCCGGAACCTGGATGCAACTTCAAGAGGGCTTTTTCAGGAGCCAGGCCTGCCCCTGGAGGAGAATAAACTGGTTCCTCCTCATCAAAAGTAGAGGCCCATTGTATCCCTCCTTTTAATTCCATGGTTTCTGGAAAGATGTATCGGAAACGCTGGTACCGGCAGAGAAGTATTTGGGTAATCCAGGCAGAAGTCATGCCAAACTGCATTACCGCCGGGTCTCCCGGGCCGCGCGAACTCCAACCCACCGCACCGGTTTCTGCGTTATAGGTCTCATAAAGGCCGGCGGAGCGGAGTACATTATTTATTATGCGACGGTGTAGTTCGGCTGCTTCTTCCTGGTAACCAAAGCGAAAAAGCACTTCCAGTGCGGAATAGTTGTTGATCATCCAGACCTGGCCCCTCCAGTAATAACCTTCTTTAAGCGAATTATAAGTGGCATCATCAAAGGAAACGCTGGGAATACCGTACTTGCCCCAGAACTTACCCCGCTGCAGCAGGTATTTTTCGATCACGGTTTTCACCCTGGCCAGGTCCCGCGTAGCCCCCAGGAAAGCAGGCCACCATATAGCAGGGGTAAAAACACGTACCAATTTACCCTTGTGCCGGTCCAGCCAGGCGTTTTCTTCCGGGGACCAGAGCTCCCTGTCGATTTTTTCCCGGAGTTTTTCCGCTTTTTCATGAAACTCCCCGAAATCCTGGGGCAGGCCGGCTTCCCGGCTGAGATAGGCCAGGTTAAGGTAAGACTGGTACATCCAGCAGTTCAGGTCCACTGCGCTTAAAAAACGCGGTATCAACCCTATAATG
>CAYODA010000075.1:0-9256 GCA_964402625.1 uncultured Syntrophomonadaceae bacterium
TTTGCGCCTTCCCTATAATTTTATACGCAAAAACCGGGGAATATTAAATTAAATTTACATTAAAACGCATAATTTTTGTATAATTTAGATCTATTTAGCTCCGGGATGTCGCACCTTGCGCTTACCCGGGAAATAAAACGAGTTACATAACCATTTACAGTAACTCTGCCAGGTTTATTATGCTGCCCGGCTGCCACTTTTCGTTAATATAATCTCCCGCTTCTGAACTGATTAATCTTACCAGTTTTCCGTGAACAGGGGAGACAAGCTCAACAATTAATATTTTCCCGTAATAGTTGATTTCCATAAGTTCAGGTTCTTCTTCATACCCAGCCAGCACATCTTCTAAAGCAAGTGGAGTGTACAGCACTTATACTCCCCCTTAAATAAAATGTGACTATCAATTAAAAGTCCTCGCCTGTATACCACATTTCCTCTAAGACCCTTACTGCATCCCCCACTCCACCTACATTATTTATCAAGCCTTCCCTGACGGCTTCTTCACCGATTAAAACAGTCCCTATATCACGGGCTAGCTGATCAGTATTGAACATCAATTCTTTAAACCGTTCCTCGCTTATGCGAGAATGCCCGGTTACAAATGTAGAAATCCTTTCTTGCATCTTTTCCAGGTAATCAAACGTCTGGGGCACACTAATTAAATTGCCGCTAAGCCTTATAGGGTGAACTGTCATGGTGGCAGTTGGAGCGATAAAGGATATGTTGGAAGCCACTGCTATGGTAACTCCAATACTGTGACCTCCTCCTAAAATCAGGGAGGCAGTGGGCTTGGAAAGGGTGTCAATCATCTCTGCTATAGCAAGGCCAGCTTCTACATCTCCTCCTACCGTATTTAAAATGATCAGCAATCCTTTAATATCCTCGTTTTGTTCAACAGCAACCAGTTGAGGTATAATATGCTCATACTTGGTTGTTTTATTTTGGGAAGGCAAAACCATGTGACCTTCAATCTGGCCTATGATAGAGATGGTATAGACACTACTTTTAACAGCCGGGGGCGAAGGTTGACCCAGCTTTTCTATATTCTCGGCAGTTTTTTCACCGCTGGAATCGTTCAGGGTTCTGTGATCCTGGAACCTTTTTATCCTGTATTCAACCATGACATCTTACTCCCTTCTTTTTTAAAGAACGCAAATTTATTTTATGAATAGCTTCTACAGGTTATACAAAAAGGAAAAACAATATAGCAGGTTGTTTTAGAGAAACCCCATCATGGGACTTGACATGTATTAAAAATAGATATATGGTAAAAATGAATGCGCCCGTAGCTCAGTGGATGAGAGCAGTGGACTTCGGATCCACGTGTCGGGGGTTCGAATCCTCCCGGGCGCGCCATCATTGTAGAGGTATGGGGCTGGCATCAATTGCCAGGCCCTTTTGTTTGACATGAGCTAATATGTTTTCAAAATAATTATATTTTTCATGCTACTTAAACACCCTTCAGAATAAAGCGGTACTGGTTTTCTAAAGAAGGAATCAAGGTCCTGTTTTACGAAATTTAAAATGAATGAAAAAATTTAAGAAAAAATGAAAAGGAGAAATATATATGTTTATGGACTTTTCACAAGGGACCAGCGAGCTTGTAACGCGGGACAGAAACATGATCAAAGTATCTATTAATACACTTTCTACATTCCGTGAAGACTGGCTGTTGCTGGAGATGAGTCTCCCCGACTTAGAAGTTGTATCCAATTACTTGGAAACTGACCGAAACCAGAACGGAGCCCCCCTGGCAATCAGCATACCCGACATGCACAACATGAAAGCCAGTTTTGATATCTTCGATCGCATTAAAGAGTTAAACATACCCGTTCCTGATAAGGAACAAGGTTATTACCGGCGCATGTTGCTGGAAGCAATAGTGGCCGCCATGCAGGCCGAAGTGTTTTTTATCCATGAAAGAGGGTTTGAAAGCCACCAGCAATATGACCAGTTCTGGAACGAATACTATAAAGATAACTGCCGGTATTACAGCAACCTGCACCGGGTCCAGACCAATTTTACCGACTACCTGGAAGACCAAAAAAGGGACTGCCAGCTTTTCAGCAGGCAAAAGCACGCACATATTGAAGAGACAGAAGAGAATAACTGGCGTATCGTTGCTTCTTTGCGAGACTCCTTTCACGAAATGCACACTTCCTGTGCTGTAGATCCTGAAAGTTCTACAGTAATAAAAGCTTACGGTAAGATCCACCGGGCACCTGACCAGGTGTGTTTCGAAAGCTCTGAACTTCTGGAGCAACTGGCAGGCATGAAGTTTACTCCAGAATACCGTAAAAATTTACGGGAGAAAGCAGCGGGCCCACAGGGGTGTGCACATTTTGGCGACCTGGTGGTAGACTCGGCTTTTCTTTTAGCTGAAGTAAGAGATTATAAAACAGTTTAAAAACCCGCATCAAAAGCCCCTTCTCCAAACAAACTGGGGAAAGAGCTTTTGATGCATAACCAATAAGCGTTTTATTTATTAAGATAATCTATTTCAAAATTCATGCTTTCCACCTGGTCTTCTTCAAAGTCAGACGTATCCAAAACAATGTATAATTTATCAAGTGTATTCTTCTCAGCATCAACAACGGCTTCCGCTTCAAACTGCATTCCCTGCTCTTCAAACAACTCAACTGTTTCTTCTTTGTCTTTATCCTTTACTGTATCCGCCGGTTCCCCTAAAAGCGCCTCCTGGAATTCTTTATCTTCTTCCTGTTCCATTAACTGCTCTTCCAGGTCCATAACGGCTTCCGCCATTCTTTCTATGGCCCGTTCCTGGTCTACTATTACCTCGTACCTCTTTCCATTGTCTGTTTTGGCAAACTCCACTTCATCTGCGCCAAATACGGCTTCTTCCAGAACTAACGGGTTGTACAGCCCAAAAGTTACCTTGAAAAGATACTTGATCAGCTCGAGATTTTCTGCTATTTGCGTGGGCGTGTCATCAAGTATTTCTTCTTCTGTTCTGGTCTCGCTGGCTATTTCCATACTTATATTGCCGTTCTCTATAGTAAACTCGTAAAATATTAATTCGCCAAAAACTTCTTTAATGCTATCATCTTTTTCCACGAATTTACCGTCTAAAAGGTTTTTATTTCTATCATGTAACACCTCTATATAGTATTCCACTTCTTCTTCCGGGGGATAGTCTGTTTCCTCTACACCAGCTTCCTCAAAATCAAATCTAGATTCCATGATTTCTTGTTCTTTCCAATTTATGTATGCTTCTTCTATATCAACCTTTTCTGTTTCCTTTTCTTCTAACTCTAGACTGGCCACGCTGTCTTCCACCTCACCTGATATAGCCTTTTCTCCGCCGAACATTACTATTTCACCTGTCTCTTTTTCCATAAAATACTCTTTAATTTCTTCAGGGATTCTATCTCCGGTGAGAAAAATTCCATTTTTATTCTGTGCCGCCAGCACCCCTCCGGCAATAGCGTCTGCAAAGACGTTGCCCGTTGCCATGTACGCCCGGTCCGGTTCTGTATCAAAATAACGCGCCACTTCTACTGAGTTGCTGTAGTGCTCCGGATTGCTTACCCGTTCCGGGTGCGGTAAATCCTCCATTAAAGTGGAGCTTATTTTTTCAACATCTCCCACTATTATTGTTTCCCTTACTTGAAGCTCCTCCAGGGCTTCAGACGTATAACCGGGGAGTTCTTCCGGAGCGGAAAGTAGGACGGGTATTCCATTAACTGCCGCGTAGGGAGAAGCTATAAGAGCATCCTGGAAATCGCGACCGGAAGCCAGTATCGCAGTATTACTGCCATCCGGGGCAACCTTTTCGGCTACCAGTTGTGCAGTATGATACCTGTCCTGGCCGCCTATTCTTTCCACCTTTACCCCCATGTCCGCCAGCTGTCTTTCTATATCTATAGACAAGGCGGCTTCTCCACCCAGCAAGTAAGCTTTCTCTGCACCTACTCTTTTTATCTCCTCCACGGTGGGTTGTGGGAGTCTTTCGGTGCCGGACAGCAACAACGGAGCTTCTAAGCGGTGCGCCAGAGGGACGCCTGCCAGGGCATCGGGGAAATCATTACCACGGGCGAGGACCACCGAACTTGCTGATTCGTCCCCTGTCACTAATTGCCTGCTGATATCAACTGCTGTTGCGTACCGGTCCGCCCCTTTCAGGCGTGATACTTCCGGATTTATTAAAGCTTCGGTCTCTGCGGGATTATTGGCTTCCGTTTGAATATCACCATTACCGGTAAGCAAAACCAGGCCAAACAATACCGCGCCCACTCCCAGGGCTCGAAGCAAGCTTTTTATGCCGGTTTTTTTGCCATCGTTCACGTTTCCATTCCGGTACAGGCCTCGGTACATAATAAAACTCCTTTCCTGCTTTTTGTATACATAATTATAATCCACATACCAGTAATATTCTGTATTACTATTTTCTACATTAAAATTTATTCTCCTGCCTGGCATAAATAACACTGTGATTTAATTCTTGTATACCAGCCTGGTGTACCAGAAGGGTTGGTTAAATTTTAAATTAGTCTTCTTCACCAAAGACTTTTTCCATAATTTTAAAGGCGCAAAAATCACCGCACATGGTACATCCGCTCCCATCTTCCAGGTTACTACCACACCTGGCACGTGCCACTTTTTCCGGGTTTATCGCCAGCTCTTCCTGGCTTCTCCAGTCCATTTCTTTCCTGGCCAGGGACATTTTCCTGTCCCATTCCGCCTTACCTGGAACATTTTTAGCCAGGTCACCGGCGTGGGCAGCTATCCTGGAAGCCATAACCCCTTCTTCTACTGAGTCCGGTCCCGGAATAGAAAGGTGCTCATCCGGTGTAACAAAACAGAGAAAATCCGCACCGGCTGCTGAAGCCACGGCCCCGCCTATGGAGCTTACCAGGTGATCATAACCGGGGGCTATGTCGGTAACCAGGGGACCCAAAACATAGAAAGGTGCTTGATGGCATAACCGCTTTTGCATTAGTATATTTGCTTCCACCTGGTTTACAGGTACATGACCAGGCCCTTCTACCATAACCTGTACACTTGCTTTCCTGGCTTCCAAAACCAGTTCTCCCAATAGAATTAATTCCTGCACCTGTACTGAATCAGTAGCGTCTTCAATACAGCCTGGACGCATTCCATCACCCAGACTCAGGGTTACATCAAATCGTTTTGCTATTTCCAGAAGCCTGCCGAATTGTCGGTAAAAGGGGTTTTCTTTCTGATGGTACCACATCCAGGCCAGGGTAAAGGAACCACCTCTACTTACTACCGGGACCAACCTTCCAGTTCGGTTAAGCCTTTCCATCACATCCCAGTTTATGCCGCAGTGTACCGTGATAAAATCTACCCCGTCCTCTGCATGACGTTCTACTGCCTCAAACATATCTTCTTCAGTCATCTCAATAACCGCACCGTGCTCCATTTGACCTTTTAGGCCCGCCTGGTATACCGGGACGGTACCCGTCGGAAGTTTGATGGATTCGAGAATATTACGCCGTACTCTCTCTATATCCCCTCCGGTACTTAAATCCATAACTGTATCTGCTCCGGCAGCTGCTGCCCTTACAGCGTTTTGCACCGCTGTTTTTATATCCGGTCGCTCCCCTGACGTCCCGGTATTTGCATTCACTTTGGTTTTTAATCCTCTTCCAATTCCACAGGCCATCATCCCTTTTCGGTTGCGATTCTCGTTCAGCGGAATTACCACTTCCCCGGAAGCTACTCTTTGGGATATTTCTTCCGGGGATAAGTTTTCTTGCTCAGCCACCTGCCGCACTTCACCTGTTATTTCACCCGAGCGGGCTTTAATCATCTGGGTCATGTTTTTCTTCCTTTCTTTAATAAAATTAGTCTCTTTAATAAAATTAAGCGCACTTCCTGGAGGAAATGCGCTTGAAATTAAAAATTACCTTCCCTCCGCTGGAATTAACCAGTCTTTGGGCAGATTCTGCACAAATTTTTTAGATAAAAGTTATCTGTCAAACTATGCAGAATCTGGCCCTGCTCCTGCAGGTTCAAAGGGTTGGAGGGATTCATCGCTCCCTCCTCTCAGCCTTCGCTGGAAAGCACCCCCGGTTTTCTGCTATTTAATTTTTAAAGTTACTACTCAGAAAAAAACTTCTGCATCACTTTTTTTTCTTTCTTGCTTGCTCCGCACTCCAGGTGAGGTATGGTTATTATTTCTACCGGCCATTGTCATCTTCCTCAATTTCTTCTGTCAGCGTTTCCAGGAAGCCTTCAGAGGGAACCACCCTCCATACGTGATTTTCTTTAACCACATCCCATTTCTCTTCTATTTCTTCTTCAGTATCTTTCCAGGCAAAACTCACTGTAACCTCTCCTCTTTCACCGCTCTGTTCCGAACCAACTATTTCGTAGCTCTCCAGGGAATTACTCCAGGTCTCAGCCCATTCCCGGTAGTCCTCGTGGTCTTTGGTAAAACCGGTAGAGTGGTAAAAGTAAGCGTCCCTCCAGCGGTTTCTTTCCACCCCTTCCAGGAACTCATCCGCCGCATCTTCTATATTGTTCCACTTGTAATCCAGCCCTTTCTCTTCTCTTTCCTGGCGATATTTCTCCATAAGACGCTCGTTGGCTTCTTCGCCTATAAAAGCATCTTCAGGGTAATTGTTTCCCGAATTCCAAAGCAAGTACTCATCAATTCCTAAGCGGTAAGCTGCTTCTATTTGTTCCTTGATTTCTTCCGGACCGTAGAAGATATTACCCCTTACCCAGGAAGCAGTAAAAGCCTGCAGCCACGGCCTTAGTTTGCCGGGATCTTCTAACGGAGCATTCCTTCTCAAAGCATCTTTTAAAGCTTGTTTAATAGTACCTCTTGGGTTGGCATCAGGCACCGAATAACCAAAATAACCGGGGCCGTAGTGGCTGGGGTACACCATGGGACTGTGATAGTCCACCAGGGGGGCTATCATCTCCCAGTTCTGTCCTATGTTATCCGAATCGCCCCACGAGGTAGCTATCACACCAAAAGTGTCCGCCGAAAGGTAAACGTTATATTCGTCCAACCTGAATTTAGCATATTTTATAAATTCTGCTATAACTTCTTCTTTAGGTTTATCTCCTGCGTAATCTACCTCTTTGTCTACCCGGGGTGCATTATCCGGATACCTGACGTAGTCAAACTGTATTTCTCTGAAACCCTTTAAAGCAGCTTCTTTGGCTACTGCCACGTTGTAATCCCATATTTCTTTCCGGTAAGGGTCCACCCATGCTATATTCTGATTGTCGCGCCATACTCCTACGCCGTCTTTTCTCTGTAGTCCCCACTCCGGATGTTCGTCTACCACCCTGTCGTCTTTAAATACCACTACCCTGGCAATGGTATAGATATCCCTCTCATGCAGCTTTTCTACCAGTTCCGAAAGATCTCCAATGGGGGCACTTCTGTTTGTACCTGTGCGATTTACAAATTCTATATCGCTGGGGTAAGTCACCATTCCCCGGTCATCTTTAACATCAATAACCAGAGTATTTAATTCGGTTTTTTCCACCAGATCCAGAAACTCATTTAAACGGCTTTCACTGCCTGCCGTATGGCCGGTTAAATATAGCCCCCTGGCTTCAACCGGGGGATTATTTTTTTGTTCAAGGGGAGGCAGGGGAACAAAATATTCTCCCAGTTCTTCTTTAAGCTCTTTTTCTCTCTCCTGCCTTTTCTGTTCTTCTAATCTTCTCTTTTCTTCTTCATCCAGTTCATCTTGTTCATCTTCTTGTTTTTGTTCGTCTCCATTTTTCTCTGCGAAATCTTGGGATTCGTTATGGTTAAAAATAAACGCCCATGAAGCAGTCCCTGCGCCCAATATAACTATGAGTATAACAGCAATAATTAGACCGGTGTTTTTAAAATTTTTCAATCAGCATATCTCCCCTTTATCATTTTTTAAACTGGATCCATCCCGGTTTTCTTTTTTGCCTCTTTACTTAATTATAATTTAATATTACCTTCTAATAAAGTAAAAAATTGCTGTAATAATATAGAAATATTGGTATAATGTCAAAAAACAACACCGGGTGCTTTCAGGATATCATATTAAAAAGCCCCGGTATATGAACCGGGGCGAAATATCTAGTGATCATTAATTTTAATTTTATCTCAGTTTAAACCTGCTATCCAGTTTCTCCATAGTATGAACAATTCCTCCGTATTCCAGTTCTGTATAAGGAAGCATGGCTGCCCCGGAGAAGCCCTGTTCCCTGATCTCATAGGCTTTGCGCGATACTTTTTCCCTGATATGGTCCCAGTAGGGATGGGCGAAACAATCCACCGGTTCAGTGAACTTACCTTCCTGCACGCTGAAACCAAGGCAGCTTACCATGGGAGGACCGTCAAAAAAGGAGGTGGTACAATTCTTGTTAACAGGCATCAAGGGGCCGTTATGGCTTCCCCTCATAAAACCTGCTACATAATGCCCTATACTGTAAGGGGAGAGAATTTCCCCCGTAGCCGGGAATGATCCCTGAGTTCTAACCAACATGACGGGGTCATCTTTCCCTACGTATTTTCCTGCAATATTATTCAACCTGGTAGTGCTGGCTGCTACCGCTTGATTACCATCGGAACGTGAATAGACGGATTCTATCACAAATCTTTCATTATCCCTCAGGAGTGCCGCCAGGTTATAAATATCTTCCGGGGTATTTAGTTCAATTACCCTGTCTTTTTGCGTATGTGATACGTCCATTACAGTAAAAACAAAACCCTGGTTTATCTTGGGAGAAAGTATAAGGCCGGCATTATGCATGGGATCGGCAAAACTTAAATACACCGGAAGGTTGTACGCACCCGGATCTGTCTTGTCGGCTGCAAAAAGCAGGAACGGCTCGTTAGGCCTTTCTTCAAATTCCATTTCTGCCACCGCCGGTCCCATTCCTTTAATATTACCCGAAAAGGAGTCCGCCAGCAGGTCCTGTCCGGCTCCATAAAGTCCTTGCTTTTTGGCAACTCCGGTTCCTTCTATAAATGCATCCCAGGCCAACTGGTGTATTTCCCGGTTGTTGGTGCCTTTCTGGTGCGACATCATGATAAAAATATCATCCCCGGTATAACCAATGTGGTAATCAATTACCAGTTCCTTTCCTTTATTACCTATGTAATCTTCTACTGCTTTAACCAGCGCTTCGCTGGGACATATATGCCCCGCGATGCTTCCAATATCAGCTTTAATAACGCTTAAAGTAATCCTCATAATAAACCTCCTTCTTTTGTTTAGTAATAACTACTACATTGTACTGAAGAATATGATGCAAAGTACTATAA
>CAYODA010000076.1:0-9163 GCA_964402625.1 uncultured Syntrophomonadaceae bacterium
ACTAATAACATTACCGGGTTTACCGATCAGCCTCTTTATGCCTTATAGTTTTAATTATAGATTAATTCTGTTTAAATCTGCAACATGAAACTTCAAGTTTGTTTATCCATTTATTCATGCCGGCCTGACGCTTTATAAGTAGCAGCGGAAAAGTGTTGACTCGGGAAAAAGCATACCTTTATAATTATATTGTTGGCTAAAAAATTGTATACAATTATAATCTACAGCACTCGTTAGGTGAGGCTCCTAAATGAACACAGGCTGCTGCCCAGAAACGTCCAGAGACGCCAATGGGTGTAACAGGCAGTATCGGCTTAAGGTCTGCCTAAAGCAGCTGATACTTTTCGAAAACCTTGCTCCGAAAAGTATCTACGTCATTTAGTGCCAAATCCAGAACGAGGAGTCGCCAGAACCGGGATTCAAGGCTGGCAGCACCAATATTATTCTGCTGCGTGTTATTTCCTGTTTAAAGCAAGCGGCTCCTTATAGGGAGCCGCTATTAAGTTCGGGAAAATTAGGCGGCTCCGCACAAACAGGGGGTGATACCCGTGAAAGAACCCGACAGTCGTACGTGTCTTTCCAAAAGTACCCGGTATAATTTCCATGTTAAAGTAAATAAAAAATATAATTACGGGTATCGCCAGGACAAGGCAAGCGTTCTGCCAGACTACACCGGAGGTGATATGCATGCTCCTTTTGGAAAAAGTTAAAGAGCACCTGGAAAACCAGGAAATGGAATCCCTGAAAGAGCTGGTAAACGAAACCGATGTGATGGAAATAACCGATCTCATTGAAGAGCTGCCTTCCGATGAAGAAGCGGTGGTTTTCCGCCTTCTGGATAAAGAAAAAGCGCTGGATGTTTTTGAGCAGCTGGACATAGAGCTGCAGCAGAAACTTATATCTTCTTTTAAAGAAGACCGGGCCATAGAATTTGTTTCCGCCATGGAACCGGACGACCGGGTACGACTCCTCGATGAACTACCTGCCCGGGTAACCAAAAAACTGCTGGCTTCGCTCTCTTATGAGGAACGACAGAAAACCAACGAGTTGATGGGCTACTCTCCCAAGACCGCCGGTCGGATCATGACGCCGGAGTACGTCCGCTTAAAAAGGGAAGAAAGCGTAAAAGATGCCCTGGAAACAGTGAGAAAAAACGGCGGAGAAAAAGAAACGGTCTATATACTCTACGTAACCGACAACACCAGGAAACTGGAAGGAGTAGTTTCCTTAAGGGAACTGGTTATGGCTTCTCCCGACCAAAAAGTGGAAGAAATAATGAATCAAAACATAGCCAGCGTCAGCACCGACACCGACCAGGAAGAAGTAGCCCGTCTCTTGCAGGATCTGGACCTCCTGGCCGTCCCCGTGGTTGACCGGGAAAACCGCCTGGTAGGCATCATAACCGTGGACGACGCCATGGATATTATCGACGAAGAAACTACCGATGACATTTTCGACAAGGCGGGTTTGACTGCACTTGCCGGACAGGAAACCGGGCGAAGCCTGCGCATGGTAACCGGCTCCCTCTGGCAGGTCTGGCTGGTGAGGCTTCCTTTTCTCGTAATCACCCTGATAGGTGGATTGACTGCAGGCGCCGTTATCGACGTTTATGAAGAAACCCTGCAAGCCATTACCGCCCTGGCCGTATTTATACCGGTTATAATGGATATGGGAGGCAACGTGGGCACCCAATCTTCTACTATCTTTACCCGTGCCTACGTCCTGGGCCATATCAGCATGAAACGATTTTTCCGTCACTGGTTCCGGGAAATAGGCGTAGGATTGAGTATAGGAATGATTATGGGAGTAGCCACCGGGCTTGTTGCTTCCCTCTGGCAGGAGAGCGTTGAACTGGGACTGACTGTAGGATTATCCCTGGCCATAACCGTGACCCTGGCTACGGGCCTGGGCTTCCTGGTTCCCTTTACCCTGGTCCGGCTGGGCTTTGACCAGGCCGCCGGTTCAGACCCCTTTATAACTACCATAAAAGACATAGTAAGCCTGATGGTCTACTTCTACCTGACCACCGTTTTTATGGGACACCTGCTGTAAAGCGCTAAATCCCCGGGAAGCTCTCCACATCTTCCCGGGGATTTTGTGTATTTGAAAAAGTTTCTCTTGCTTTTTTCCCGCTTTAGTTATATATTTTTAACAAAGGAAAAATAAAAATTTTATATAACTTGCCAGGGAGATCTACAATGAAAAAATTTAAAAACCGGATAAAAGAACGCCGGGCGAAATACGGTCTTACCCAGGAAGAACTGGCTAAGATTGCAGGGGTAAGAAGGGAAACCATAACTCACCTGGAACAGGGCCGCTATAACCCTTCCCTGCTCATGGCCTACAAGATAGCCAGGGCATTAAACTCTTCTGTTGAAGAAATATTCATTATTGAAGATTGAACCAAATATACTTATAATTGGAAAGAAGAGGCCTGAATTAACAGGTATAACCTTACATACAGAGAAAGAGAGGCAGGGAAAGGGTTGAGTGACATCCTCCGGGTCAGCGGGCTGACCAAAAACTTCGGCAATAAAAAAGCCGTAGATAACATTTCCTTTGAAGTAAGCCAGGGAAGCATCATGGGACTACTCGGGCCCAACGGTGCCGGAAAAACCACGGCTATAAGATTGATAATGGGAATCATAAATCCCGATAATGGTAATATCCTTTTTAATTTTAACGGGAAGACTACTTCCATGGATAAAAGCCGCATCGGTTACCTGCCCGAGGAAAGAGGATTATACGATGACGCCACGGTGCTGGATAACCTGGTGTACCTGGCCGATCTTAAAGATGTTCCCCGCAAAAAGGCGCGGCAAAAGGCCCTGGCCTGGCTAAAAAAAATGGAACTACTGGATTACGCCAGGCATAAACTGGAGAAACTTTCAAAAGGAATGCAGCAAAAAGTCCAGTTCATTGCTACTGTGCTGCATCAACCGGACCTGGTCATGCTGGATGAGCCTTTTTCCGGGCTCGACCCCATCAACCAGGACCTGTTTAAAAGCTACATCAAGGAACTACAAAAGAGGGGGACCACCATACTGCTCTCTGCCCATCAAATGAACCTGGTGGAAGAACTCTGTGAACACATCTTTATGATAAACAGGGGTAAGCAGGTGCTGTACGGCTCCCTGGGGGAAATCAAAAAAGAACACCAGGAATACCTGATAGAAATACGTTTCTCTTCAGGGGATTTTTCCTTTTTAACCGGTGAAAATCATATTGAGGTACTATCCCGGGGCAGTGAAAAATTATCCCTCCGCTATACCGGAACCAGGTCTGTACAGCAGCTTCTAAACGACATCTCTGCACAAGCGGAGCTGGAAGAGATATCCATCAACAAACCTCCCCTGCACGATATTTTCGTGCGGACAGTCCAGAAAAGAGGTGACACCATTGAAGACCCCGCTTATCTCTAACCTCCTGCGGGTAGCCCGCTGGGAATTTCTAAAAAATATAAAAAGCCCCATGTTCGTGGTATTAACCCTGGTAATACCCCTCATTATGCTGGTGGGAGGCGGTATCGGCTTTCTTACCGAACACCTGGCCCACTCGGAGACTGTTCACCTCTCCGTCCTGGATAAAACCGAAAACTTTTATCCCTACCTGGAAAAGCAGACGGCAAATTCCGCGCTTGAAGTAAAACCTTACCGGGGAGAAGCAAGCCGGGACGGTTACCTTGAAGAAGTGCAAAACCAAGAAACTGACGGGGTTCTGGTGGTAAGCAGAAGGCAGCTGGAAGAGGGCAGACTGGAGCTTTACGTTGATGAGAACAGTGATTTTAGCACTGCCCTCATCCGCGAACCGGTAAACAACGCTGCAGCTACCTACCGGCTGCAGCAGCTGGGCCTGGATCCCGAAGAAGTATACACGGCTATTGCTCCTGTAGAAGTGGATACCCGGACGATTAACGGGGAAGAAAAAAGCATGGTTGATATCATTATTCCATTGGCAGCAGGCGGAGCCCTGATTCTTTCCGTGATGTTATCCGGACAAATTCTCATGTACGGAGTTATAAAAGAAAAAAGAAACCGCGTGGTAGAACTGCTGCTTTCTTCTATCTCTTCCCTGGAACTGTTGCTGGGGAAAATAGTCGGCTACGGAGCGTTAAGCCTTGCGCAAATAGGTATCTGGGTGGGAGCCGGTCTGGGCATTTCCCTGGCTATTTTGGAAATGCCGGAAATAAACATTACCGTTGCCACACTTCTACCTCCTTTCCTGTACTTTTTCTTTGGTTACCTGATGTTCTTTTCCATATTTGCCGCTCTGGGGGCAACCATGAAAGAAGCCGAAGGAGGCAGCCAGGCCCAGGGGCTTATTGTAATCATACCTGTACTACCCCTCATGTTTTCGGGACCGCTCCTGCAGGCTCCCAACGCGTGGTGGGCACAACTGATAAGCTATATCCCGTTTTTTACCCCCACCACGGTGCTGCTGCGAATGGGGGGCACTTCGCTGCCCCTGTGGGAAATAATCATTACCCTGATAATTCTTATCCTCTCCACGGCTCTTTTTATTTTCCTGGGAGCGCGCATATTTGAGGGAACCATCCTGCAGTACGACCGGTCCGCGGGGATAAAAGACCTGAAGATGCTATTTGCAAAGAAGCCGCAAAATCAGTAAATTGCCAGCTCAGGGAGTGGAATAAAACGCAGGTTCTTGTCCGCGGATACTTGATAAAAGTTAGTGGCGATATGGGTTTTTTCTGAGCAATCGCCAGCAGCATTGTGGAAAGCCTCCGTCGGGGGGCGCCTCTCTGCACAAAACGGTAATGGTGCGCCGGTTTCTACCAGTGGTGCTTGAAAAAATTAACCTCCCTCTCGTAGTGTCGTGTTAACTCTTCCAGCTCCTTCATTTTTCCCTCTGAGAAAGGCTTAAATTCCCGGGCAATAGAAATATTTTCTTCCAGTTCACAGAGATCGGAAATACCTATAATTGCCGTGCTAACGGGGCAGGAAAGTACGTACCCCAGGGACTGCTCCATGCTCCTTATCCCGTCTTCCCGGAAAATCCGCCCGTCGTAAGAAGCCACTTTCATGGCCACAATCCCCATTTCCTTCTCCCTGGCTGCCGGAATTACCTCTTGCAGCATGGAATCGTAATGTACGTCTCCTGCATTCAGCGAAAGCAGCACGCAGTCAAAGGAGTGCTCCTGCACCACTTCTTTTAGCAGGGGTGCGTTCTTGTGCCCTGTCACGCCGGTAAACCGGACCACCCCCTGCCGCTTCAACTCCCGGAGCGCCTGCAGTCCCCCATCTTCCGCCTTCAACCTTTCCCAACCATCCCGACGGTGAACCCCGTGCAGCTGGTACAGATCCAGGTAATCCGTTTGCAGCCGTTCCAGGCTGCGCTCAAATTCCCGCATGGCTCCGTCATAAGAACGCTCTTCGGTTTTACTGGCCAAAAAAGCTTCCTCCCGGCGCTCCCGCATGACCCGGCCGATATTCTCTTCGCTGTCGCCGTACCCGGCAGCCGTATCCACGTAGTTAATTCCCAGGTCCAGGGCCCGGCTAACCACCGCTTCGGCTTTACCAGGGTTCCCGGCTACGGCAATAGCGCCACCCAGGCCTACCACGCTTACTTTTTCGCCGGTTTTCCCCAGTACCCGGCGGGGAACAGGGTACCGGTTTTCCTGCTTTTTTTCGTTACTTTCTGTTCTCTCTTCTTCCTGATCCGGGTCGCTTATTTCCCCGGGTTTTTCATTACCCGGGTATTTCTCTTCCCCTTCCTGAGAAGGGAACAAGCCGCACCCGGCCAGACCGGCCGCGGCGCCCCAGCAAAAACCCCACTTGATAAACTGGCGCCGGCTTAACCTCCTGCCCAATATCTCACCTCCCTGGGGAACCGGGACAAAGAAGCAAGAGATCTTTATCCCTTTTGTCACCCCGTTTACCGGTAAAAAACAAGAAGGGGTACCGCTCACCCGGTACCCCCTGTTTAAACTTATCCGAATTACTCGGATATTTCTTTGTTCTTAAAGCGTATTCACCTAGTGTGCCTGTTCCGATTTGCGGACATTTACCGCACACACCTTCAAGCCGGGGACCTTGGATTTTTCATCCAAAGCATCTCCGGTAAGCTCATTTACCGCCAGTTCGTTGGAGTGGAAGGTCATAAAGACCATTCCCGAAGGCACCACGCTGGTGAGTTCCGCCCTGACTTTAAGCTTGCCACGGCGGGAAGCAACCTCTACTGTATCTCCATCGCTTATATCCAGGCGTCCGGCATCTTCCGGGTTCACCTGTACCATTTCCTCGGGAACATGGCTACCCAGTCCCCGGGAACTGCCGGTCATGGTGCTGGTATGGTAGTGAAAAATATGCCGGCCGGTGGTAAGCCACAGGGGATAGTAAGTGTTGGTTTCCTCCACAGGTTTGCTGTATTCCACGGCGTGGAACTTACCTCTTCCCCGGGCAAATTTACCTTGATGGAGAACAGGTGTGCCGGGATGGCTGGCATCGGGACACGGCCAGTGCAGCCCCCGGTTTTCTTCCAGCCTCTTGTAGGTAATACCGGCGTATTCCTCTACCCGGGAGGCTATTTCCTTCATCACGTCTTCTGCGGAAGAGTAATTCCAGCCCATACCTTTAGCTTTGGCCAGCCTGGTAATTATCTCCCAGTCGGGAAGTGCATCTCCCGGCGGTGTTAAGGCGGCCCGGTTCAGTTGTACCCGCCGCTCCGTGTTGGTATACGTTCCGTCTTTTTCGGCAAAAGCAGCAGCCGGAAGAACCACGTCGGCGTACTGGGCGGTTTCCGAAAGGAATATATCCTGAACAACCAGGAAATCCAGATTGTTCATGGCTTCTTCCACATGTTCCAGCCTCGGCTCGCTTAACACGGGATTCTCTCCCATTACATACATGGCTTTTATCTTGCCATCAGCAGCAGCCTTCATCATTTCCACCGCGGTCAGGCCAGTATCATTCTCCTCTATTTTCTGATAACCCGGCAACATCTCCGGAAGCGCTCCCATATCACAGGCACCCTGGACATTATTCTCGCCGCTGAGTGAATTGACGCCCGCAGATTCCTTGCCCAGGTTACCGGTTACCATGGCCAGGTTGGCCACTGCCAGCACGTTGTCTGTCCCGTTGGCATGAGAGGTAAGGCCCATGTTATAGAGAATAGAGCCTTTTTCCGCCGCACCGTAGAGACGTGCGGCTTCCCTCAGGCGTGCCGCGGGAACCCCGGAGATTTCTTCCACGTATTCAGGGCTATAGCCCTCAACCGACTTTTTGAGCTCTTCAAAGCCCTCGGTCTTCTCCTCTATAAACTGCTGGTCCATCAGGTCTTCCTGGATTATAAGGTTC
The DNA here is from genome assembly GCA_964402625.1 of uncultured Syntrophomonadaceae bacterium. GTDB lineage: Bacteria > Bacillota > Dethiobacteria > DTU022 > PWGO01 > PWGO01. Next base: position 7,314 of record CAYODA010000076.1, read on the forward strand.
ACCAGGCCGTTTAAGACCGCTACATCAGTACCCGGCCGGAGCTGCAAAAACTCGTCTGCTTCAATAGCCAGCCTGGTTTCGCGCGGATCAACTACTACCAGCTTGGCTCCGTTGTTTTGAGCTTCCCGGACACGGTAGCTGACCACGGGATGCGTTTCGGTAATATTGGAACCGATAAGGAGTATAGTATCGGCGCCGGTAATCTCTTCAATAGTGTTGGTCATGCCGGCAGTTCCAAATGCCATCTCCATGCCGTTCAGGGTAGGAGCGTGGCACAGGCGGGCACAGTTATCCACATTACGGGTACCCAGGGCACGCATAAACTTCTGGAAGAGGTAGTTTTCTTCGTTGGCAACTTTGGCTGAACTCAAGCCTGCCAGGGTCTGGTTGCCGTATTTCTCCTGAGCTTCCGTCAGTCGGTCGGCTACCAGTTGCAGGGCTTCATCCCAGCTGGTCTCCACCAGCACCCCGTCTTTCTTAACCATGGGCATGGTAAGACGCTCTTCGCTGTTTAAGAAATCCCAGCCGAATCTGCCTTTGGTGCAAAGGTGTCCCCGGTTAACCGGGCTGTTTTCCGAAGCGGAAGCGTCCACTACTTCGTCGTCTTTAATGTGCAGCTCTATACTGCACCCTACCCCGCAGTAGGAGCAAATAACTTCTTTTGTCTCCACCTGCCAGGGACGTCCCTTTCCTATACTCTCTTTGGGCAGAAGGGCCCCGACTGGGCAGGCATCTACACAGAGTCCGCAGAAAACACAGGGCGATTCTTCCAGGGGATCGTCAAAAGCCGGTCCTACGTTAGAAAGGAAGCCGCGGTTCATAAAGTCTATTGCAGTGGCACCGTTTATCTCTTCGCACTTGCGAATACATTTACCGCAGAGTATACACTTGTTCATATCCCTCAGGATAAACGGGTTGGTGTCGTCTTGCTCCAGCTCTTTTACTTCCCCTTCAAACTCATCCCGGTCTATGCCGTAGCGGTAGCAGTAGTCCTGCAATCGACAATCACCTGTCTTCTGGCAGGTCATGCATTCCAGCGGGTGGTTGGATATGATAAGGCGCAGGATATTCTTGCGCGCCTCTATAACTCTTTCGGTTTCCGTATGAACCACCATTCCGTCACCTGCCGGTGCAGCACAAGAAGCCACCAGCACTCTGGCTTTTTCCACTTCCACCACGCACATGCGGCAGGCGCCCACCTTAGTCAGCTCGGGGTCGTAACAGAAGGTGGGAATCTCTACGCCGGCTTCTTGCGCCGCTTCATAGATGGTACTTCCAGCAGGAACCTCCACCTCGCGGCCATCTATGGTAAGCTTAACCTTGGACATCAGCTTCACTCCCTACCCTGATAATTTTAATGGCGTCCTGACGACACCTGTCTACGCAGCTGCCACACTTGGTGCAGAGTGACTGGTCAATCTGGTGGGGCTCTTTTTTCTCCCCGCTGATAGCGTCAACTGCACAGGCCTTGGTGCAGGCGCGGCAGCCGTTGCATACTTCCGGGTCGATATAATACTGGAACAGGTCTTTACAAATACCGCTGCGGCAGAACTTTTCTTCAATATGCTCCCGGTACTCGTGCTCAAAATAGCGAAGCGTGGTAAGTACCGGGTTGGGACAGGTCTGGCCAAGACCGCACAGTGCGCTGTCCTTAATCGAGGCGGCAAGGCTGCGGAGGGTATCCAGGTCTTTTAGCTCCCCTTTTCCTTCCGTGATCCTCTCCAGTATCTCCAGCATGCGCTTGGTGCCTTCCCGGCAGGGAATGCACTTACCGCAGGATTCGTTCTGGGTAAAGCTCAAGAAGTAGCGGGCCAGGTCCACCATACAGGTAAATTCGTCCAGGGCGATCA
>CAYODA010000077.1:0-9042 GCA_964402625.1 uncultured Syntrophomonadaceae bacterium
GCATCTCAGTTTGGCGAAGGTATAACCACCCCTGGAGTGCGGAGCAAGCAAGAAAAGAAAAAAGTGTTGCAGAAATTATTTTCTGAGTAGTCGACCTGGCGCCGTGGGCGCCATCACTAGAAGGTGGAAAATACACCAGCGGCGGCGGTGGTGAACAAACGTATATTTCTATCACTTTATTATATGTAACATATTCAAACCAAGGAATATAACGGATGAAGTATCGTAAAGCGGGGAGGTAGAAAAAGAATGGAAAAAAAGCTATCACATTTGCAAATGAGACGAGAAAACACCCTGGCAGGCGGTGGAGAAGAAAAACAAAACAAGCAGAGAGAAAAGGGCAAAAAGACAGCCCGGGAAAGGATAGACCAGCTGCTCGACCAGGATAGTTTTGTTGAAATGGGAGTTTTTGCCCAGACCAACCTGGAAGATGCCGGCAGCCTGGAAATAGAAAACCCGGGTGAAGGTGTGGTTACCGGCTATGGCACTATTGAAGGTAAACGGGTATACGTCTATGCCCAGGATTTTACCGTGGCCGGCGGCTCCCTGGGAGAGAGGCACGCCGAAAAAATATGCCGGGTAATGGACCTGGCTGCACAGAGCGGCTGTCCCCTTATAGGCATAAACGATTCCGGGGGAGCACGTATACAGGAAGGTGTCCACGCCTTAAACGGTTACGGGGAAATATTCTACCGCAACACTATATATTCGGGAGTAATACCGCAGATCTCCATAATCATGGGGCCCTGTGCCGGTGGTGCGGTTTATTCCCCGGCTTTAACCGATTTTGTTTTTATGGTGGAAGAAACCGGCCTGATGTTTATAACCGGTCCACAGGTAATAAAAGCCGTAACCGGCGAAGAAGTATCCCAGGAGGAACTGGGAGGGGCCCTGTCGCATAACCAGACCAGCGGGGTGGCCCACTTCATGGATAGCTCGGAAGATGCGTGCCTGGAACGGGTAAGGGAGCTCCTGCGCTTCCTGCCTTCCAACAATGTTGAGGACCCCCCTGGCGGGCAGGCAGAAGAGCCCACCCTTGACCCGGAAGAGCTTGTTTCACTGGTCCCCGAAGATACCAATAAGGGTTACGACGTCAGGGAGATCATAAAACGGGTAGTGGACGGAAGCTACTTTTTTGAAGTCCAGGAGAAATACGCCACCAATGCCGTGGTAGGTTTTGCACACCTGGGTGGACAGCCGGTGGGGGTAATAGGCAACCAGCCTTCGGTAATGGCCGGCTGCCTGGACATAGACTCTTCCGACAAAATCTCCCGCTTTATTCGCTTCTGCGACAGTTTTCATATTCCCCTGATCACTTTTGTGGACGTGCCGGGCTACCTTCCCGGTGTAAACCAGGAGTGGGGAGGCATTATCCGGCACGGGGCCAAACTGCTATATGCTTACGCCGAAGCCACGGTACCCCAGGTTACCGTTATTCTGCGCAAGGCGTACGGGGGGGCATACCTGGCCATGAATTCGCAGGCCATGGGTGCGGATATATCCCTGGCCTGGCCTACAGCGGAAATAGCGGTAATGGGGCCGGAAGGTGCGGTTAACATAGTTAACCGCAAAGAGATTGAAGAAGCGGACAACCCGGAGGAGGAAAAAAAGAGGCTTTCCCAGGAGTACCGGCAAAAGTACGCCAATCCTTATATAGCCGCTTCGCGGGGTTGGGTGGATGATGTTATAGACCCGCGCCACACCCGCTATCACCTGCTCAAATCCCTGGAAGCCATCTTCTCCAAGCGCACCAAAAGGCCTCCCAGGAAACACGGCAACATGCCGCTGTAACAAGCAGTGAGGGCCTGGAGGTTAGAAGTGAGAGAAAGATTGCTAATTTAGTTTTTTTGCTCAGGGATGGTAAGTAGATAAAGGTGAGGGTAAGAGAAGCCTAAAAGGAGCTGAGTTTAAGAGATGAACTGTCCGTCCTGTAACCGTGAGCCGGGTGGCATTAGCGTCAGGTGCAGGTACTGTGGTATGAAGGCACCGTTAGCGGTACATGCCGGGGGAAGAAGCAGTATTAACGGTCTTGACCCCAACATGGGCGCCCTGTTCTGTTACCTGGGCTTTTTCGTGACCGGAATAATTTTTTACCTTTTAGAAAAAGAAAGCCGCTTCGTGAGATTTCATGCGCTACAGTCACTTGTTACTTTCGGGGGCATAACCGCCCTGCTTTTGCTTATCCGCCTGCCTTTTCCCGGTGCCCGGCTGGCAGAAGTACTTTACATGATGCTTCTTCTGGGGGCCCTGGTGCTGTGGGTTCTGCTTATGCTAAAGGCTTATCAGGGGGAAGAGTTTGAAGTGCCTCTGGTGGGAGATTGGTTGAAAGAATACCTGTAACAGGTATAGAGTACAAGCCTGTGTGGGAAAAATACGAAGACTTATTGACATGGGATTTGCAAGTGATAAAATATAGTTTAATAACAGATATAGTATGCTGTGGTTATCTCCAATGAAGGGGAGAGTAGCTTCCGGAAGATGGTGCAGCGAACCGGGGATGGTGGGAGCCCGGAAAACCTGGAGCCGGAAGTGAAGCGCACCCCGGAGGTAATCCGCTGAAGCTGCCGGATGCCCGCGGTTAAACTGTATTTGACGGGGTTATTTTATTACACGATTAATTTCCCGGGAAGGCGGGGCGAAAGCAGGTAGTAGGCGGATTCGGGTTTTCCGTTATAAAAGCTCGCCAGTAAAAGGCGAACCGAGGAGGCTCCCGGTGGCGGGAGCAAAAAAGGTGGTAACGCGAGTATGCCTCTCGTCCTTTAGGGATGAGGGGCATTATATATTTCAATTAACAGTTGACAGTTGACAATTGACAGTTAGAGTGGACCAGCTGTTAAATGAGAGTTGATAGTTGGCAATTTAGTAGTAAACGAAAATACAGTTAAAAATTTATAGAAGAATTGCAAGGAGGGATATGCCTTGAAAAATGTAAACATAGCAGTACTGGGAGCGACCGGTTATACCGGGGTGGAGCTGGTGAGATTGCTGCTGCTACATCCGGAGGTTTCTATAACTTTTGTTTCTTCGGAAAGCCAGGCCGGCCAGAAGCTTTCCCGGGTACATCCCCAGCTTTCCGGAATGACCGACATGACTTTGTCCGCTCTGGACCCGGAGAAAATACCCGCCGATGTAGATGTAGTGTTTTGCGCCCTGCCCCACGGGAGTTCCGCGGAAGTAGCGCTCCGCTTAAAGGAGAGGGGCCTGCGGGTAATAGACCTGAGTGCTGATTTCCGCCTCCAGGAGCCTTCCCTGTACCAGGAGTGGTACGGCCATACCCACCCTTTCCCCGGTTCTCTTAAGGACGCGGTTTACGGCCTGCCGGAAATCAACGCGGAACGGGTTAAAAGTGCTGAACTGGTGGCCAACCCGGGGTGTTATCCCACCTCGGTGTTGCTTGCTCTGCTGCCCCTGGCGGAAAAAGGGTTGCTTCCGGCGCAGGGTATCCTGGCTGATTCCAAGTCGGGAGTTTCCGGGGCGGGAAGGGCACCCCGCCAGGGCTTCCACTTTCCCGAATGTAGCGAAAGTTTCAAGGCTTACCGTGTAGCGTCCCATCAGCATACACCGGAAATGGAACAGGGGCTGTCCGTTATGCAGGGCAGTGACGTAAAGCTCCTGTTTACCCCCCACCTGCTTCCCATAAACCGCGGCATATTGAGCACCTGCTATGTGCCTTTCTCGGGAACGGGGATGAAAGAAGAAGAAGTAAGGGAGATTTACCGGGGGCGTTACCGGCATCTGCCTTTTGTAACGATGCTGGAGGAAGATGTTTTGCCGGAAACCCGCTGGGTAAGGGGAACCAACCTGTGTCACCTTAACCTGTGCCTGGATGAAAGGACCGGCAACCTGGTAGTGGTTTCAGCTATAGATAACCTGGTCAAGGGTGCAGCCGGGCAGGCGGTGCAGAACATGAACCTGATGCTGGGCTATCCGGAAACAAGGGGCCTGGAATACTCTGCCCTGATACCGTAGATAATGCCGGTTTTGCAGGATGACTTAAGGTAAGGGGTTATAGAACTCAGACAGGGATGTGAAAGCAGACTGGTGTAAGGAGAGTGAGTGAAGCAGATGAACGGTGAATACATGCAGTGGCTGCCGCAGGGTGGCGTGACTTCATCCCGGGGATGGAGCGCTTCCGGGGTAGCCTGCGCCATAAAAAGCAGCAATTCAGATAAAAAAGACCTGGGTCTGATTTACACGGAGTTTCCTGCGGAGGCGGCAGGGGTTTTTACAGAAAACGTATTTACAGCAGCACCGGTCCTGGTTACCCGGGAACGGTTAAAAAACCGTGTGCATGCCGTGGTGGTAAACAGCGGAAACGCCAACGCCTGTGTAGGAGAGAGAGGTATAGCCGATGCCAGGCGGATGACCGGCCTGGCAGCAGGGAGACTGGGCGTGCCCGGGGATTCCGTGCTGGTAGGATCCACGGGCGTCATTGGCCAGACTTTGCCCATGGATAATATAGAGGAAGGTATAACCCTGGCCGCGGAAAAGCTCTCGGAAGAAGGAGGTGGTGATGCCGCCGAATCCATTTTGACCACGGATACGGCTGCCAAAGAAGCAGCCTGCCGTGTGCAGGGAGAAGAAGGCGCCTACACCATCGGGGGCATGGCCAAGGGAGCCGGAATGATTTGCCCCAACCTGGCTACCATGCTGGCTTTTCTCACAACCGATGTGGAGATAGACCGGGAACTTCTCCAGGTCGCCCTTCGCCGGGCTGCGGACCGTTCCTTTAACCTTATTTCCATAGATGGGGATACTTCCACCAACGATACGCTTCTGGTAATGGCCAACGGTGCTTCCGGGGTAAAAATTAAAGGGGAAGGGCCTGCCTTTGATCGCTTCTGTGCGGCCCTGGAAGAGGTTTGCCGCGATTTGGCCTACCGCATAGTAGACGACGGGGAAGGGGCTACCAAGGTGGTTGCCCTGAAAGTAAAGGGTGCCCCTGACGAGGAAAGTGCCGGTGTGCTGGCGAAGTCGGTTTTGAATTCTCTGCTGGTAAAGACGGCGTTTTTCGGGGAAGATGCCAACTGGGGACGAATATTCATGGCCCTGGGTAACGCCGGCGTTAAATTTGACCCGGAAAAGGTGGACCTGTACCTGGGGGATGTGCAGGTGGCTGCCTCGGGACAGGGGCTTGATTTTTCCGAAGAAGAAGCAGCCCGGGTTCTGCAATGCCGGGAGGTTCCGGTTACTGTTGATCTTAACCAGGGAGACGCCGAATTGTTGAGCTGGGGCAACGATCTCAGCTACGAGTACGTGACTATAAACGGTTCTTACCGGACATGACCGGAATATATTGATAAAGCGGGTGAAAAACATGGAAGAAATGAATTCTTTAATAGCTAAAGCGGAAGTATTAATAGAATCGCTGCCTTACATCCGCAAGTTTGCGGGAAAAACATTCGTTATCAAGTACGGCGGTCACGCCATGGTAAATGAAGAGCTAAAAAAGACGGTAATTCTTGACGTGGTGCTGCTTAAATATATAGGCATAAATCCCATACTGGTCCACGGGGGAGGCCAGGAGATTGACCGCTGGATGAACAAAGTTGGTAAAGAGCCTGCTTTTTCCCAGGGACTTAGAATTACCGATAAAGACACTATGGAGCTGGCGGAGATGGTTCTGGTAGGCAAAGTAAACCGCCAGATTGTTAGCCTTATAAACCGCTACGGCGGAAAAGCCGTGGGCTTGAGCGGGAAAGATTCCGACCTGCTGGTGGCCCGAAAAGCTCCCCCGCGCCACGTGACAGTGGACGGAGAGGAAAAAAGCATAGACCTGGGGCTGGTAGGTGAAATCGAGCAAGTGAACCCGGAGCTCCTGGACACCCTGGTTCACCAGAACTACATTCCGGTGGTCTCTTCCATAGGCAAGTATTATAACGACGAGGAAGAAGCCGACGGCCTTAACATAAACGCCGATTACGTGGCCGGCGAGATTGCCGGTGCCCTGCAGGCGGAAAAGCTGATACTGCTGACTGACGTGGAAGGTATCCTGGAGAATCCCGACGATCCTTCTACCCTTATTTCCACCCTGACAGAGCAAAATTCTCGCCGGTTAATTAGCGAAAATGCTATTGGACAGGGCATGATCCCCAAGGTGGACTCGTGCCTGAAAGCCCTTGATAAAGGGGCGGGACGGACACACATAATAAACGGAAAGGTGCAGCACTCCCTTCTCCTGGAGATATTCACCGACCGGGGGATCGGGACCATGGTGGTCCAGGATGAGGAGTAACTAAAGAAAGGAGGTTGTTCAGGCGTGGACATACAGACCATGTACGAGAATTTCGTAATGAACACTTATAAACGGGACCCCCGGAAGACTCTCCTCATAAAAAGGGGCAGCGGGGCCCGGGTTTGGGACGAAAACGGCAAGGAGTTTCTGGATTTTGTAGGAGGACTGGCTGTAAATGCCCTGGGTCACTGCCATCCACGGGTGGTGGAAGCCATAAAGCAACAGGCGGATGAACTTATCCATACTTCCAACCTTTACTACACCGAAAACCAGGCGGAACTGGCCCGCCGCATCTCCAAGAGTTCTTTAAAGGGGCAAGTTTTCTTTTCCAACAGCGGGGCGGAAGCCAACGAGGCGGCCATTAAAGCGGCCCGCAAGTACGTTAAAGATAATTACGGCAAGGAGCGGTATAAAATCATAACCGCCCTGCGCTCTTTTCACGGCCGCACCCTGGCTACCATAACCGCTACTGGCCAGGAACGTTTCCAAAAAGGTTTTGAACCGCTGCCGGAAGGTTTTGTATACGCTCCTTTTAACGACCTGGAAGCGTTTAAGGGCGCCGTAGACGACGAGACCTGCGCCATAATGGTGGAACCCCTCCAGGGTGAAGGTGGGGTTTACACGGCAGAGAAAGAATTTATACAGGGGTTGCGGCAGCTGTGCGATGAAAACAACCTGCTGCTGATCTTCGATGAAGTTCAAAGCGGTATGGGAAGAACGGGTACCCTCTGGGCGTACGAGCAGTACGGGGTGGAGCCCGATATATTAACCTCGGCCAAGGCACTGGGCGGGGGGCTTCCTATAAGCGCTACCGTTTGCAAACCGGAAGTCTCTTCTGCCCTGGGCCCGGGAGACCATGCCTCTACTTTTGGGGGTAACCCGGTAGCCTGCCGGGCAGCCCTGGCGGTAATGGGCGCCTTGCTCGATGAAGGACTCCTGGCAGAAGTAAACCGCAAGAGCGAATCCCTCCAGGACAAACTTAACAAGATAAGCAGTGACCTGCCGGGTGTGATAAAAGAAATAAGGGGACGGGGATTGATACTGGGGATAGAATTAAACGGCATCGATGCCCCTTCCGTGCAGATGGAGTGCCAGGAAAAAGGCTTGCTGGTAAACGCAATTGGAGAAAACACCATCAGGATACTGCCTCCTTATGTTATAAGTGAGGAGGATATGGAAGAGTTTGCCCGAATATTAAAAGAAACCCTTGAAACGGGGGATGAGAAAGATGAAAGAAAAATTTAAGGGCCGCCACTTTTTGACCCTCCTTTCATATACCGGGGAGGAGATAAAAGAAATTCTCGGGTTGGCCCGGGAAATGAAAAAAGAACAAAAAGAGGGGAAACCGCATTGTTACCTGGAGGGGAAGACCCTGGCCATGGTTTTCCAGAAATCTTCCACCCGTACCCGCCTTTCATTCGAGGTCGGTATGGAGCAGCTGGGCGGAAAGGGTATTTTTCTCAGCGCTAACGATTTGCAGATGGGGCGGGGAGAACCCATAAAGGATACGGCACGCGTTTTATCCCGCTACGTTGACGGTATCATGATCCGCACATTTGAGCAAGAAGAAGTAGAGGAGCTGGCCCACTATTCCAGCGTGCCGGTTATTAACGGGCTAACCGATAGCTATCATCCCTGCCAGGTCCTGGCTGACCTGTTAACGGTCCAGGAAAAGTGCGGCGAGTTCAACCCGGGGCGCAAAGTGGTTTACCTGGGAGACGGGAACAACGTAGCTCATTCCCTGATGCTGGGATGCAGCAAGCTGGGCCTGGAATTCCGGCTGGCCCATCCTCTCGGTTTTGCCCCGGATCCGGAGATAGTACAGAAAGCACGGGAAGAAACAGGGGTTAACGGGGGTAAAATTTTGGTTACAGAAGATCCCCGGCAGGCGGTGAAAGAAGCGGAAGTGCTATATACCGATGTATGGACCAGCATGGGGCAGGAAAGCGAAAAAGAAGAAAGGCTCAAGAGTTTCGGGGCCTACCAGCTTAACTATGAGCTTCTCCAGGAAGCGGCCCCGGGAGCAGTGGTCATGCACTGTTTGCCCGCTTACCGGGGAGAGGAGATCACCGACGAAGTAATCGAGTCTTCCCGGTCGGTGGTTTTTGACCAGGCGGAAAACAGGCTGCACGCCCAGAAAGCACTGATGGCCCTTTTGATGGGGTAAGCATTTTAAAATTGTAAAGTTTGGGGAGGGTGTGTTCAATGAAAATCTCCCGTCTATTTATTGCCAACCGGGGCGAAGTTGCCATTCGGATAGCCAGGGCGGCGTCAGAACTGGGAATACACACCACCGCGGCTTATCCTGCTGATGACTCCGGTTCCCGTCACCTGCAGGTAGCCGACAGCTCTGTCCTCCTACCGGGTGAAGGACCGGCGTCGTACCTTGATGCGGAAAGTATAATTGCAGCGGCCAAGAGCTCGGGTTGCGACGCGGTGCATCCCGGGTACGGCTTTTTAAGCGAAAACGCTGCTTTTGCCCGGCGCTGCACTGAAGAAGGCATGGCATTTGTCGGACCGTCCCCCGGGACATTGGAGCTGTTTGGAGACAAAGCTGCAGCCTGTGCTGCAGCGCAGAAAAGCGGGGTGCCCTTGCTACCGGGTACCCGAGAAGCGACTACCCTGGAAGAAGCCAGGGAGTTTTTTTCTTCTCTCGCTCCGGGGGCTGCAATCATGATAAAGCCCCTGCTGGGTGGTGGAGGCCGCGGGATGCGCCCCGTTTACCGGATGGAAGACCTTGAGGAAGCTTTTAAACGTTGCCAGTCGGAAGCCAGAGCCGCCTTTGGCAGGGACGAGCTCTATGTGGA
>CAYODA010000078.1:0-8961 GCA_964402625.1 uncultured Syntrophomonadaceae bacterium
AGAAAAACATAAAGGGTGATAATCCATTGAAAATAATACCGGCCATCGACTTAAGGTGCGGATGCTGTGTTCGCCTCTTGAAAGGAGATCCCCGGAATCAGACGGTATACAGCGAGAACCCGGTGGAGATAGCCTTGCAGTGGGAAGAAATGGGTGCGGAACTTCTCCACGTGGTGGACCTGGACGGTGCTTTCAGCGGTAAGACTGCCAACCGGGAAGTTATCGAAGAAATGGGTAATCGTTTAAAGGTTCCCTTTCAGCTGGGCGGTGGCCTTCGGGAGAAAGAAGCCATAGACAGCGCTTTTAAGCTGGGAGCCAGCCGGGTTATCCTGGGCACCGTGGCGGTGGAGAACATGCAGTTTGTAAAGGAAATGGTTGAGGAATTTGGCTCTTCCGTGGTAGTCGGCCTGGATGCCCGGGATGGACGAGTGGCGGTGAAGGGCTGGCAGGAAGACACCGAGGTCACCGCGCTGGAACTGGCGGAACGCTTGAAAGAGGCAGGGGTGCAGGAAATCATTTACACGGACATACAGAGGGACGGCACTCTGGAAGGGCCCAATTTGCCTTCAGTTAAAGAGCTGGCCCGAAATACCGGTTTGTCCATAATTGTTTCCGGGGGTATTTCCAGCGTGGACGACCTGGTCAGGGTGAGTGAACTGGAGAAGCAGGGGCTCAGCATTGAAGGAGTCATAGTGGGCAAGGCCCTGTATTCCGGTAATATTGACTTTAAAGAAGCTTTGAAGGCTGTAAACCGCTAAGACGGCCCAGCAAGCCGGGGTAATAAACTTATGGGTGTTTAATAAGGAGGAGAAAAAGTGACCAAGCGGATTATACCCTGCCTGGACGTAAAAGACGGAAAAGTGGTCAAGGGAACGGCATTCAAGGACCTGGTGGATGCAGGAGACCCGGTGGAGCTGGCGGCTCGTTACAGCCGGGAAGGGGCCCACGAGCTGGCCTTTTTGGATATATCCGCCACCGGTGAAGGAAGAAAGACAGTGGTAGATCTGGTAGAGCGGATTGCTACCGAACTGGACATACCCTTTTGTGTGGGGGGCGGAATAAAAAGCCTGGAAGATATTAAAGAAATTCTGGAAGCCGGGGCTACCAGGGTCTCCCTGGGAACCGCTGGCTTCAGGGAACCTTCCTTGATAGAAGAAGCAGCCCGGGAATACGGTTCTTCCAGTATAATTGTGGCTATTGACGCCAAATGGAATCCCGGGCTTTCTGCTGCTGAAGTGTATTTAAAAGGGGGAGCCGAACCTACCGGGATTGGCGCCGCGGAGTGGGCTCGCCAGGCGGAAGAGCTGGGTGCAGGCGAGGTACTTTTAACCTCTATCGACCAGGACGGACGGAAAGACGGCTATGACCTCAGGTTAACGTACGAGGTGGCCCGGCAGATTACTATACCGGTTATAGCGTCCGGCGGCGCAGGTGAAATGGAACACTTTGCGCGGGCCTTTACCGAGGGCGGTGCCGATGCCGCCCTGGCAGCTTCTGTTTTCCATTTCGGCAAGATACAGATAGGGGAACTGTTAGAATTTTTAAGGAATAAAGGAATTGAGGTGTAATCATGGAAAAATTAGAGCGTGAAAAACAGTTGGAAAACCTTAAATTTGACGATGCGGGGCTTATCCCTGCCATTATCCAGGACGTTCATACGAAAGCCGTATTGATGATGGCTTACATGAACCGGGATTCCCTGCTGCAGACGCTGGAAACGGGCCGCACCTGGTTCTGGAGCCGCAGCCGCCAGAAATACTGGCAAAAAGGAGAATCTTCCGGTCACGTGCAGAAAGTAAAGGAAGTTTACTATGACTGCGACGGGGACACCCTGCTGATCAAGGTGGAACAGGTAGGGGTGGCCTGCCATACGGGCAGCTATACCTGTTTCTATAATCCCATGCAGGGGGATAAAGGAGGAGAAGAGGTTCAAGAACAGAGCCCCACGGAGTTCCTGGCAACCCTGGCCGGGGTTATCCGGGAAAGGATGGCGGAAAAACCGGAAGTCTCATACGTGGCTTCGCTGCTGGAAGAAGGAGAAGAGGCGGTAGCCCGCAAGGTAGGGGAAGAAGCGCTGGAGACGGTGCTGGCCTACATGGGCACTTCCCGGGAACGATTGGTGGAAGAGGGAGCCGACCTGCTGTTTCACCTGATGCTGGCCCTGGAAGCCCGTGAAGTTCCCACCGAAGAAGTGCTGCAGAAACTGCAGCAGCGCCACGGGGAAAAGAAATGATAGATTACCATTTGCACACCCATCTCTGCGGCCACGCTTCGGGGAAGCTGGACGAATACGTAAGAGAAGGTGAAAAGGCGGGGCTTGCGGAAATAGGCTTTGCGGACCATTTTCCCCTGGAAGTCATGGAGTTCAAACCTGCCATGCCGGTTACCATGAAATCCAGGGAACTCCCCCGCTACGTAGAAGAAGTACAGCAAGCTACTCAAAACGCTTCGTTACCTGTAAAACTGGGGGCGGAAGTGGACTACCTTCCCGGTAAAACGGAAAAGGCGCTGGAGATTATAGGGCAGCATCCTTTTGATTATATTATAGGTTCCGTGCATTTTATTGGTGAGTGGGATTGCACTCACCCTTTCTACCGCCAAGAGTTCGAACGCCGCTCCCTGGAGCAGGTATACCAGTCTTATTTCGAGCTGATCCGGGGAGCCTGCCGCAGCGGAATGTTTGACATTATTGGCCATGCTGACGCGGTGAAAAAATTCGGCTACCGGATCACCCCGGAACAGGCCCGTCCTCTTTACCGGGAAACCGCCCGGGTGCTGGCGGAAACGGGTGTCTGCCTGGAAGTTAACACTGCAGGGCTGGATGCACCCGCCGGGGAAATCTATCCCGAGCGCGATCTGCTCCGGGAATGTATCCGGGAAGGTGTGGAAATAACAGTAGGCTCTGATGCTCACGATCCTGGGGAAGTTGCCCGCCATTTCGACAGGGCCAGGGAGATACTTTTGGAAGAAGGAGTATCCCGCCTGGCTGTATTTAACGGCAGGCGCAGGAGCTTCTACCAGTTGAAAAAAGCCGGGGAATGAGTGAATAACTGTAAAATTCGGGGCGGACAAACACCTTGAACAATCCCTTTCAAGCTTAACCCTTTAAACAAGAACAGCTCCTTTTTTAAAAGTTTTTGCAAGGAGGCGGTTTTGCTGACTCCCTTAAGCTATTACGTAGAGGTTCCACCGGGGAGGATTTACCTCTGTTTTACCCGGGAATACGGTATATACCGCCTCTTTTTGCCGGGTAGTAAACCGGCGTTGGGGGAGCTGCCGGAACCGGGGGAACTTTCCTGGCCGGAGCTGGAGGATGACTTGAAAAAGTATTTTGGCGGAACCAGTGTGGAGTTCCGCTATCCCCTGGATTTATCCGGGTGGAGCACTTTTGCCAGAAAAGTTATGGGAGAAGTGCTGCGCATATCGCACGGGAGCACCCGTTCTTACGGGGAGGTGGCTTCCCGGGCCGGGGTCCCCGGGGGTGCCCGCGCGGTAGGCAGGGTGATGGCAGGCAATCCCGTACCTTTGCTGATACCCTGCCACCGGGTAATCCGAAGCGACGGTAGCCCGGGAGGCTTTACTTCTGGTGCGTCCTGGAAAGAATATCTGCTGAACCTGGAGAAAACCGGAAGGCTGTAACTATCCATGTGTACTAAAGGAGTGGAGGCAAATTGTTGAGGTACTTGAGCGGAGGCGAATCACACGGCCCCGGCCAGGTGGTTATTGTGGAGGGACTGCCGTCTGGACTTTACCTGACCCCCGAGCATATTAACCGTTACCTGGAAAGAAGGCAGCAGGGATACGGCAGAGGGGGGCGCATGAAGTTGGAGAAGGACCGGGTTGAATTTATCTCCGGGTTGCGCTTTGAAAGTACCCTGGGAACGCCCCTCACATTGCAGATAGAAAACCGGGATTACCGGAACTGGCAGGAAAGAATGTCACCGGAAGGAGAGAGGGGGCCCGAGGTGCCTGCAGTAACCCTGCCCCGGCCCGGACATGCCGACCTGGCCGGAGGCATTAAATATTCCCGCCGGGACCTGCGGGATGTGCTGGAGCGGGCCAGCGCCAGGGAGACGGTTACCCGTACCGCTGCCGGTGCAGTGGCCGCGCGCCTGCTGGAAGAAATGGGAATAGAGGTTTTCAGCCACGTAACTGCCGTAGGGGATGTTCAGGCAAAGCTTGAAGGAGTGCCCTTCAGCGTGCTGCAGGAAAGAAGGGAACACTCTTCCCTGGCTTGCTGTGATCCGGAAGCCGAAGAAAAAATGCGCCTGGCCATAGATTCCGCCCGGGAAGGGAGAGATACCCTGGGGGGGGTATTTGAAATCAGGGTAAAGGGCGTCCCGCCGGGTTTGGGCAGCTATTCCTTCTGGGACCGCAAGCTGGATGGCCGCCTGGCCGGGGCCCTGATGAGCCTGCAGGGGATCAAGGGAGTGGAAATAGGCCTGGGCTTTGCCGCCGCAGGGCAGCGGGGCTCCCGGGTGCACGATCCCATGCACAGTTCCCCGGAAAAAGGAATTTACCGCCCTTCCAACCGGGCCGGGGGCATAGAAGGGGGAGTAAGCAACGGGGAGGACCTGGTGCTGCGTGCGGCCATGAAGCCCATTCCCACCCTGCTTTCTCCCCTTCCAAGCGTAAACCTGGAAACCGGGGAGGAAGAGAAAGCCAATGTGGAAAGGTCCGACGTATGTGCTGTACCTGCAGCTTCCGTAGCAGGGGAAGCCATCGTGGCCTGGGAAGTCGCTGCCGCCTTTAGAGAAAAGTTTGCCGGGGATTCCATGGAAGAAGTGATGTGTTCCTACCGCTGTTACCTGCAGATGGTGGAAGAATATCTCGGTAATACGGGAAAAAGCAGCCGGGAGGGTGAAGGGTAAAGTGCAGACGGTAAAAGTGGAAGTAGAAGGACACAGCTACCCGGTGATCCTGGGCCGGGGTTGCTTGTCCGGGGCCGGGAAAGAGCTTTCGCAGCTGCTGCAGCCCGGCAAAGCCCTGGTTATTTCCGACGAAACTGTATCCTCCCTGTATGCAGAAAGAGTGCTGCGCTCCCTGGAAGAATCCGGGTGGGAATGCCGCCTGGAAATTCTCCCCCCGGGTGAAGGCAGCAAAACCGTGGAGACGGCCCAGCGGATGTATTCGGCAGCCATCGAAGCCGGACTGGAACGTCGTAGCCCGGTAATAGCCCTGGGGGGTGGCGTAGTAGGCGACCTGGCCGGATTTGTAGCAGCTACTTTTCTCCGGGGTGTTCCCTTTGTGCAGATTCCCACTACACTGCTTTCCATGGTGGACAGTAGTGTGGGGGGCAAGGTGGGAGTAAATCACCCCCGGGGTAAAAACCTGATCGGGGCGTTCTACCAGCCCCATCTGGTGCTGATAGACCTGGAAACACTTAACACCCTGGATATGCGGCAGTTTAAGGCGGGGATGGCGGAAATGGTGAAGTACGGAGTCATTTCCGACCGGCAGTTATGGGACTGGCTGGAGGAAAACATGGACGCCTTGCTGGAGCGAAGCGAAATCTCTCTGCTGGAATATCCGGTAACCCGGTCGGTGGAGATCAAGGCCTCCGTAGTAAACCAGGATGAAAAAGAAACCGACCTGCGCCAGGTGCTCAACTTTGGCCACACCTTCGGACATGCCCTGGAGGCCGCCACACAATACCGCTACTACCTGCACGGGGAAGCCGTGTTGGTAGGTATGGAGATGGCCGCCCGGCTGGCCTGCCGCCTGGGCATGGTATCCGGAAAGGACTGCCGGCGGATGACTCACCTGTTTCACCGGATAGGAGTAATTCCACCGCCGGAAGACCTGAAGACCCGGGAAGTAGCGGAAAGACTGGTCTATGATAAGAAGCGCCGTGGCAACCGAACTGTCTTTATACTCCCCCGGGAGATAGGCAAAGTAGATATTTTCAGCGATATAGACGAGGCACCGGTGCGGGAAGTAATTAAAGAATACCTGGACCTGCATTTTTAATGAATGGATCAGCAGTTATCTTGCGGGGGCCGGAGGGTGCGAAAACTGCTCCAAAGCAGGTAGAGGGCCAGTATTACCGAACCCAGGGTGTCGATATACCGGGTAGCGGGATAACCCGGAAAGAAAGCCACTGCGGAAAGGGCGAATATAACGCACGTGTCTACCAGGGCCTTGGCGCGGTAGAGGCGGCGCTGGGCATCGGTTATAGGGTTATATTGCTCCCGGGTCATCCAGGCGTAGCGCTGCCAGAACCACGAGTTGACTACCAGGCCCAGGAAGGCAACGATCATCCCCGGGTATACGTTGCCTCCAGGATCATTGGCTGAAAACGGTGTGAAAGCCAGAAAGAGCATAACCAGGCCGGAGCAGCCCAGGGCTGCAGCCACACCTGAGCCGGCCAGCTTTTCCATCCTTGCTTTTACCGCCGGTGAGTATTTACCTTTATTCCGCTGCAGGTAGCGAAAGACCCACCAGGAGACAAACAGGGCCAGCAGTTCCACGGAACGGCGGATAAAATCGGCCAGTTGAGTAGTGGATTCACTTAAGATCACGGCAATAACCGTAACCACCGGGCCCCATGCACTCAGCAGCAGTGAAGCCAGCAGTGTCTTTTCACGCCTGGCGGCCTGTTCGTGTGATAGTTGATTCATACTTTAACTCCCCAGACAGGAAAAAGAATTAACAGGATTACCATGGTAACCGCCGTGCAAAAAGGAACCGTTATAGTGTCGGTGCCTTCCCGGGAAAAAAGTTCAATTACCCCACATACCGGGGCCGCTACCAGGGAAACCAGGAGGCTTAATTGCCAGGATTGACCCCCGTAAAGAAAGAGGGTTAAGAATGATGCCAGGCCGGAAAAAAGAATCATGGCCACCGTCCCTTCGAAGGTTTTCCCTTTATCCACCAGGTAGTGTAGCACACGATTTTGCCCCAGTGCTTTTCCTACCAGGGCGGCTGCGGCATCCCCGAAACCCCAGGCCATTACTGCTGCCGCCACCACGTAATTCCATTCCGGACCAAGTATGCCCCAAAAAATAAAGATAAGGGCGGAAAAAGAAAGCTGCACGTATATCAACTGTTTTCTCAGCTCGCCTCCTTTTTTGCTTCTATCCACAAAGGTTTTTCGGTACCACCGGGTGTTTTCTACCAGCAGCAGAACGGGGAAAGCCAGAATTGCCAGGATAAAAGAAGCTGCAACAGCCATGTACCATTCACTGAATAGCTCTAAGAGCAGGAATACACTAAAGCTGTAAAGTATATGCTGTAATTTGCGCACTGCTTCCATTGGAACAGCTGTACCAACTTTTAAACCGGTCGGCAGAAGAAGTAAGAAGACCAGGTAGTACCCCATTAACAGCAACGTTCCTGTTAGGTCATTTATCACTAAAAATATCTCCTCTCTTATCATTATTTAATAGCCGGCATGGTCATCCTCTATTTGAACACACTAATATAATTTTTATTTTTAAGCGTGGAAGTTCATTTATACCCTGTTTAATTTTAAAGAAAAAGTTTGCCTGTTTACCTTTATTATACACGCAAACAGTTAACAAGAGAGTGCTTTTGAGATCAACTTTTTATTGAATTTTGGTAAACTAATAAAATTGTTAAATGCTATAACAATTAACCTGACGAAGTAAGCAGGCTTCCAGGATAGATGACTGGAGCTAATGGCAAATCTACAAAGTTGACACGTATAAAAACAATATGCAATATTACTGACAAAATAAATAAAATAAATAAATAA
Source organism: uncultured Syntrophomonadaceae bacterium (assembly GCA_964402625.1). GTDB lineage: Bacteria > Bacillota > Dethiobacteria > DTU022 > PWGO01 > PWGO01. Next base: position 7,718 of record CAYODA010000078.1, read on the forward strand.
AGCAAAAAAGAAAAAAGGGTGTGAAAGGGGAAGGGTGTGAGTTTTAATTAACTAAAAAATTTTCAGGAGGTATCAAATGGAATTAAGTTTTGCCACTCAAAAACAGTTTGACCGGCTGGTAGATTTCCATGGAGCCAGGGATTATCATCTAAAGAAAGACCGCAGCAAAAAAGACAAGCGTATGAACTTGAGCGACGCCATCGAAAAATACGTGGAAGACGGCGATATTCTCTCCGAGACGGGATTTTCTTATGTAAGAGCCCCCCTGCAGGCTTATTTTGAAATCATGCGGCAGCAGAAAAAAGACCTGGTGGGTATCGGATCGCCCATGTCCATATGTTCATTTTTTATGGGGCTGGGGAACATGCATTCTATTCACCTCTCTTACATAGGTGTGGAAATGCGCGGCAACGACAAAAATTTTCACCGGGTAATCAGCGAACAGAGAGCTGAAATACTCTCTGTTTGGAGTCACGGTTCTATGGCCCAGGGTTTTAAGGCCGCGCAGCTGGGAGCTCCTTTTATAGCTTCCAGGCAGCTGCTTGGTTCCGATATCCTGGATAAGAATCCTTATATTAAAGTTATAAATAACCCCGTGGGAGTAGACGGCAGCCCCGTTTGCCTGATACCTGCCCTGTTCCCCGACGTTTGTATTATCCATGCCCAGGAAGCGGACAGATACGGGAACGCTTCCATCGAAGGGCCGGTAATTAACGACCTGGCTCTTTCAGCGGCCAGTCGCAAGGTTATTGTTACTGCGGAAAAAATTGTACCAGAAAATCATCTCAGGGAAAACGCTTCCGGCTCCATACCTTTCTGGTACGTGGATGCCGTAGTAGAAATGCCCTACGGGGCTTTACCCGGCTGCTGCCCGGGCCATTACTACTGGGCCCGGGAATGGTGGGAACACCTGGTTCGTGTTGCCGGACCCGATGAAAACAAGCTTCAGGAGTATTTACAGTACTGGATACTCGATTGTAAAGACCAGTTTGATTTTATAGAAAAGTTGGGAGGTGCACGTTTCCTGGAGGAAGCCAGGACCTTAATGGAAGCGGCCCAGGCTAATATAGACGATTCCCTGGTAAGTTTTGATTACGAAGAGGTTAAACCGGATTAGTTGAGCTGCTGTTGTGGCCCTCGAATGGCAGCATGAGCCGAGCCAACCACTACACCAGCGAGACTGGAAAGTAAACGTATTTTCTGAGTAGTCACCCCGGTGCCCACTGCGTGGCACCACCACTAGA
>CAYODA010000079.1:0-8948 GCA_964402625.1 uncultured Syntrophomonadaceae bacterium
AATTCAGAATAAAATAATCAAAAATTTCACAATATTGTTGACGAAATAAAATAAAAAGGGTATAATAGCTGTAACGAATATAAAATTGTAATAACTACAAAATATAATGATGCAAGGAGTGTTCTAAAATAGACAGGTCCCGTGAATTACTTGAAGCAAATGATATCAAACCTTCTATTGCACGGGTTAAAGTGCTGGAATACCTGTTCAAACACTCCAGCCACCCTACAGTTGAAGAAATTTACCGCAACCTGGTTCCCGAAATACCCACGCTTTCAAGGACTACTGTATACAATGCCCTTAACCTGTTTTCAGAGAAGGATCTGGTCTGTGAAGTAAACGTGGGAGAAAAAGAAACCCGCTACGATGCCAATACCGGTGAACACGCCCACTTTAAATGCAATTCATGCGGGCGGGTTTATGATGTCTGGATTGAGAAGAAAGATTGGGGAGTAGAGAGTCTGGAGGGTTTTAAGATAGAAGAGAAACATCTCTATTACCGGGGAACTTGTCCAAGATGTTCCCGGGGTTAAGAAAATAACACAAACGTTCGGGCCCGACATCCCGGTAATACCGGTGGTGAATTAATAAAAGGAGGAATGTTTAATGAGTTGTGAAGAAGGAGTAAATATGGCAAGAGTAGGCAAAAAAGCACCCGATTTTGAAACCAATGCCTTTGTCGAAGGCGGGTTTAAAAGGATCAGGCTTTCCGATTACTTTGGAAAGTGGATAGTTCTCTGTTTCTATCCCGGTGACTTTACTTTTGTTTGACCTACAGAATTGGCGTCAGTTGCCGCCAGATATCAAGAGTTGAAGGACCTGGATGTCGAAGTTTTTTCCTGCAGTGTGGACAGCCAGTTTACCCACAAGATATGGCAGGAGCAGGAGCTTTCCAAGATGGTTCCCGGGGGAGTTCCTTACCCCATGCTTTCCGACACCGGCGGGCGTGTAGGCAAGCTGTACGGGGTGTACGATGAAGAAGGCGGGGTAAACATCCGCGGCAGGTTTATTATCGACCCGGACGGGGTCATCCAGGCTATGGAAGTCCTTACTCCACCGGTAGGCCGTAATTTTGAGGAACTGGTACGCCAGGTGAAGGCATTCCAGCATGTCAGGAAAACCGGTGAGCCTACACCTGCCGGATGGCAACCGGGTAAGAAAACCCTTCAGCCCGGCCCCGACCTGGTAGGAAAAGTATGGGAAGTCTGGAAGATAGGCGAATAGCGAAACTTTCCGGGGAGGGCACCGGACGGTGTTCGGTTGCCTTCCCCTAAAGTGTAATGAATGGAGGTCCAGGCTGTGCATAAATTTTACTGTTTTCCGGCGTGAAAAACCTGTCAGAAAGCGAAAGCGTGGCTTTCGGAACAGCAGGCTGACTACCAATACCGTAATATTTTAAAGGAACCTCCCGATATAAAAGAGCTGGAAGAGCTGGCTTCCCTGGGTGGAATTAAGGTTCGCGATTTATTGAATCCCAAAAGCAAGGCTTTTAAGGATACGGGGGCAGATCCGGAAAAGGTTACATCCAGTGAAGCGGGCAGGATTATAGCAGAAAATCCCCGGGCCATGCAGCGCCCCCTGTTTACAGACGGTAATAGCCTGGTAAGGGGATTTGAGCCCGAGGAGATGGAAAAGCTGCTTTAAAAGAAGCTTTTACAACGAAAAATTGTAAAGGAGTGTGCCAGTTTATGGATAAATATGTATGCACTGTATGCGGATACGTTTATGACCCGCAGGAAGGTGATCCTGAAAGCGACGTAGCGGCGGGAACTTCTTTTGCTGACCTGCCGGATGACTGGGTGTGCCCGGTATGTGGCGTGGGAAAAGACGAGTTTGAAAAAGAAAGCTAGGGTAAGCACCGAATAAAGTTGTTGCAGTCCAGGTTGCCGTCAAGGTAAAACACACCTGGAGGGCGGAGCAAGCAAGAAAAGAAAAAAGTGTTGCAGAAGTTATTTTCTGAGTAGTCGCCCCGGTGCCGTGGGCGGCGCCATCACTAGAGGGCGGAAAATGCCCAGCGACACTAAAAAGCAAATGTATTTTCTGAGCAGGTTAAATAAAATAATTTTGGAGGTGGGCTGATGCAGAAAAAGGCCCCGCTTCAGCTGCTAAACCTGTTGGGGTTTATATTAATGGTAGCTGTTAATTACGCCGCTAACGCAGTACCGATAAATAACATGACCACCGGGGAGCTTTCAGAGCAGTTTCCCAACCTGTTTACTCCTGCAGGAATAACATTTTCTATCTGGGGGCTTATCTACTTGTTGCTTCTGTTTTTTGCGATATACCAGGCCCGTGATATTTTGAGCTCCTATAAAAAAGAAATGCCTTATCTTCACAACACAGGCTATCTGTTTTTTCTCTCTTGCCTGTTAAACGCGGGATGGATTTTTGCATGGCACTACATGTGGACTACACTTTCCCTTGTGATAATGGTGCTGCTGCTGTTGGTGCTGCTTAAAATATACCTAAACCTGGGGATTGGAAAAAGAGAAACCAGCTGGGTAGAAAAGATCCTGGTTTACCTTCCTTTTCAAATTTACCTGGGCTGGATAGTAGTTGCAACCCTGGCCAATACTAATGCCTTACTGGTGGATCTTGGCTATCACCAGTTGGGAGCTTCTTCCCTGTGGACGGTATTTTTAATTGTAGTGGCAGTAGTTATTAACATGATGTTTGTAAAATTCCGCGGAGATCTGGCAGTAAACCTGGTGGCACTTTGGGCTCTTGCCGGAATAATAATAAAAAGGCTGGAAGTTGAGCCGGTGGACCTCCTTGTAGTAGTTGGAGCTGCAGCGGCAATGGTACTGATAGCTGTTTTTGCAGTTATGGTAAAGCTACAGAAGCGCAATCAATATACTTATTGAGAAATATTACACCTTAACCTGTTAAAGATAAGGCTATAAGATATAGAGTAATAAAGTAATAAGGTAATACGGAAGTAATTTACCAGGTACTGGAGGTTGTAGTGAAGTAATGAGGGTTTGGGATGTACACCCCGGGTATCTTTCCCGGGGAAATCTGCTGGGTCAGCACGCGGAGATACACGCGCTTGCAAGCATTTTGGTTGAAGGTAAGAAAGGATATCGTGATCATCCTGAAACCCTGCGCTGGAAAGACCACCTGCCGTGTCTGGCCCGGAGGCACGATTTAACTGTTACCGAGATGGCCCTCCGCGGATACCGCCATTTTAGCTCGTGCCCTGTGGCGGAAAAGGAGCATCAGGGACCAGGAAAAGGTTGTCCCGGATTTGTTGACCACCCGGCAGAGCAGTTTGAGCTTCTCAGGGTAAAATATCGTGAGCGCCAGGCTGAAGGAAGAATCCCTCTTCCCGCAAGAGGAAGTCAATTCTGGGCGCACCACAAGTATTCGGTGATGGCACGGGGGTACGGATATTATAAAGAGATACAGGCTTATCTTAAAAACAACCCGGACCTTCCAGTAAGGGAAGAAAAAGAGCTGGTGGAACGCGTATTAAAGATACTGGAATACCCGGCCCCTTTAGGTGACATGGTAAATGTAATGCACCACCTGTGGGGATACTTTAAAAGGGAGGCCTGTGAAGAAGAAAAAGAGTTTTATCTAAAGAAGTCCTGCGAGGATCCCCACTTGCTTTTGGACAGGTTTTATCGTATGGCATGTAAGTACCGGAAGAGCTATCTGTTGCATTCTACTATATTTGCTGATCTGCTGGAATCTGTTTAGCACCTGAATAACTGGTAATACCGGAGAGGAGGATGCTAATGGGAAATGTGCTGGCCGTGTCATCCAGCCCGCGCCGTAATGGCAACAGTGAACTGTTGCTTAATTCTTTTAGAAAGGGAGTAGAAGATAAGGGACACCGGGTCTGGTATGTGAGGCTTAACACCTCAAATTTTAGCCTGTGCCAGGCCTGTGACCTGTGTGCTGAAGACGGCGAGTGTATATTAGAAGATGACTTGCAGGAAGTTTATGAGCAGGTGGCACGAGCCTCCGGCATAGTATTGGCAACCCCGGTGTACTTTGGCAGCATGTCTGCACAGTTAAAAATGTTTGTAGAGCGTTTCCAGGGATGGTGGCATGCCAAATACAACTTGAAAAGACCACGGGTTAAGTCCGAAGAAAACAGGCCCGGTTATTTTATTTGTGTTGGGGCTCTGAAAAAAAAGTCGTATTGTGAAAACGCCCTGGAGATAGCCCGCGTGTTTTACCATAATGTGAATTATCGTTATTACGACTGTCTTTTTTACCGGGGTGTAGACGATAAAGGAGCCATTAAAAGTTATCCCGGAGCACTTCAGGAAGCCCGTTCGGCGGGCCAACGTTTTGCGGGTGAACTCCCGGCGGATTAGTTTGCCAATCAAGTTTCATTGGTTTATATTTCTGTAGCATCAGATAGCATGCTTATTTAAAGATTTCAGGCATGCTATTATTCTTTTTGGGTGTAATTTCTTTATATCGCAATTATAAGGGCAAATTGACCTGAAAATGATATTTTGGTTTAAGCAAAGTATGGTGTATAATATCAAAGGTTTGGTATTTAGAATAAGTTACTGGCATAGTGCGAACGGAGACAGGCATTGGTGCTACGGGAGGTAATTTATGTGGGACAAGTTGAAACAAGCTCTTGCAGCTAATCTGGTGGTAGAAAACAGCCAAGGTAATATCAGGTTTAATTTTCCCGGATGGGCCTTACTGGTAACGGGTATAATGGTTGCATTATTTATATCCGGTTTTTTTATTCTTTTCTATAACGTGGGTGTTCTTCAGGACAGAACCGGGGATTTACAGGAAAGACTGGCGGAAAAACGCACGGAAAACGAGGAACTTTTGGAAGAGAAACGCCAGCAGGAAGAAGATTTTTTGGAAGAAAGTCGCATCCGTGAAGAAGAAATCCAGGAAATTATCCGGGAAACCGAAAAGGTCATAAAAGAGATGGAAGAGATAAGGGAATTAAGGGACGAAGTTTACGACAAGGTAGACGGGTTAGATCCTCCCGAGGGTAGCTCTACCAGCAACGAAGAAAGTTTTTTACCTGAGGAAAGGTCTACTTCTCTTTCCCGGGGCGGTCCCGCAAGCCTGGAAACGGCGGACAGGGAGCTGGAAAATGCGGACAGCACCCTGGAAGCCATCCAGAGATCTATTTCGGAAGAAAAGCAAGAGATACAGTCTTTACTCGGGGACCTGGAGGAATATAATAACCGTATGAGGGCCATTCCTTCCATATGGCCGACCCGGGGCAGGATCACTTCGGGCTTTGGATACAGGAGTGATCCTGTAACCGGCGGAAGCTCGTTCCACAGTGGTATAGATATAAGTAATTCGCATAGCACCCCAGTCTATGCTACTGCTGATGGTAGGGTTTCCAGCCTGGGTTACCGGGGGAGTTATGGTAAAATTTTGATTATCGACCACGGGTACGGATACCAGACCTATTATGCTCACCTTTCAGGGTATGCGGTATCGTCCGGTCAGCAGGTTTCCCGCGGTGAAATTATAGGCTATATGGGAAATACCGGTAGAACCACCGGTTCCCACCTGCATTATGAAGTTAGAATAAACGGTAATCCCGTTAACCCGGCGGGGTATTTTTAGTGTAACTACTCGGAAAACAGTCACAAAAAGCCCCTGGAGTACGGGATATCTAATTCAAATTTTCTAAATTTTTCGTTTATTCATACAAAATCTTACAACTTAAAGAATTACTTGTTTAAAGGAGTGGGAGTATTGAAAAGCAATAGAACTTCATTTTTTAAAGTGGCATTTATTATAGTGGCCATGTTTTTTTTATTTTTCCCCGGCGAAATAAACGCGGAGGAACTGGAGTTTACTGTAGTGGACGGCGAAGATCCCCTGGAAAGGAATCTTGAAATAACAGGTAGATACTGGGAGCAGGCGGATACAGTGGTACTGGTTGGTGAAAACAACTATCCCGATGCCCTGGCCGGGGCTCCCCTGGCTTACAGCCTGGATGCGCCTGTTCTGCTTGTGCCCGGAAACGGCTTGACCGATGATGTGAGTAAAGAGTTTAACCGGCTGGGAGTGGAAAAGGTTATTATCCTGGGTGGAGAGCAGGCTGTTTCCGCAGAAGTGAAAGAAGATCTGGCCGAGAAAGGACTTAATGTAAAGAGGGTATGGGGTAAGGACAGGTACGAGACCGCTAAAAGAGTGGCTCTGGAGATGGACTTTAACGGGGGCAGGGTAGTAGTAGCCAGCGGGGAAAATTTCCCCGATGCAGTAGCTATAGGTGCCTATGCAGCCAAACGGGAATACCCTGTTCTTCTTACAAGGGAAAATTCTATACCGGAAAGTACCATGCAACTGCTGCAGTATGCCGATAACACCCTGGTTGTAGGTGGCCCTGCCGTTATTAGTGTAGATATCGAAAGAAAAATGCCGGGTGTGCTGAGAATCTGGGGTGAGGACAGGCGTCAGACTTCCCTGGAGATTGCCCGTCAGCTGGGCTTAAATTCCCGGAAGATATATATTGCTCCTGATGACGCCTTTGAAGAGGGATTGCTTGCTTCAGTGGCTGCCGCCAGGGATTTAAACCCGGTTTTACTGGCCGAATCTGAAAAAGTTAATGATAATGACCGGGAAGCTCTTCGTGATTGGCTTGCGGAAAAAGGACTTCAGCAAGGTTTAGAGCAGCTGGTAGTTCTTCCTGGTGATGAAGATGAAGATGAAGAAGAAGAAGAATATGAGGAACTGGTTTTTGAGCAAAAAGGTACGGCTTCCTGGTACGGCAGTAATTTTCACGGAAGCCGCACTGCCAGCGGAGAAATTTATAACCAGTATGAATTGACGGCGGCCCACCGGGAACTGCCTTTTGGGACTATAGTTGAAGTGGAATTTCCCCGGACCGGCAAAAAGGTAGAGGTTCGCATAAATGACCGGGGACCTCACATTTCAGGTAGGATTATTGACCTGTCTCGCGGGGCTGCAGAAGCTATTGGTTTAAAGCCCTATGGACTGGGAGAAGTAATTATTAGGGTGTACGAATGATTTATTTGCAGCTACTTAGAAAATAACCTTAGCCTTCCCTACCTTTGCTTTCCTTCATTGTTCATTTCCCTCCCCCCACCGGGAGGAGGGTCAGGGTGGGGGGGATACCAATTGTTCCAATCTCTAACCTCCAATTTCTAACTTCCAAAGGGCTGCCTCAGCAAATTTTACTCAGGCTATCGCAAACTCGTTCCCAGGTGTTAACGATGCTATCTCTTACGGTACCGTTACTTTTTTCTACGGCGGGTATTCCCTGGACTACTGCTTCTGAAAATATCCGGTCAAAAGGTATTTTTCCGGCCAGCGGGATGGAATTTTCCCGGCAAAACCTCTCTATTTTTAAGGTATTTTCTTCATCCAGGTCAAATCTGTTTATGCATACCTGTGCGGGCACTTCAAAGTGCCGGCATACTTCCAAAACCCTTTCCAGGTCGTGGAGCCCGGAGAGAGTGGGCTCGGTAACCACCAGGGCGGAAGAAGCTCTGCCCAGTGAGGCAATCACCGGGCAGCCTGTTCCCGGTGGACCGTCATTTATGATTGTATCTGACCCGGTATCAGTTGCTGTTTCACGGGCTTTTTGGCGCAGCAGGGTTACCAGTTTGCCGGAATTTTCTTCAGCTACACCCAGCCGGGCATGAAACAGGGGACCGTAATCTGTACCAGAAAAAAACCATTCCCCGGATACCACTTCATTAAAACTAATAGTTTCTTCCGGGCAGGCGTGGTAGCATACCCCGCAGCCTTCACATGACAGGGTATCGACCTGGAAATCCTCCGTGATGGCATCGAATCTGCATAGTTCAAAGCAGAGGCCGCAGCCGGAACAGTTTTCACTGTGGATGTAAGCTTTACGTGATGCTTTAAAAGGGTGTTTCACCTTCGTTTGCGGGTTTAACAGCAGGCTGAGGTTGGCGGCATCCACGTCGCAGTCGGTTATAACGGCATTCCCTGCCAGTGAGGCAAAGGAGCCTGCAATAGAAGTTTTTCCGGTTCCGCCTTTACCGCTTATAATGGTCAGCTCTTTCATATATTTTTACTCCCCTTCTTTTCCGGCTGCTTTGGTATTTGTGCCTCCAGTACTTTTTCCCACAATTCTGAGAAAGTTGTTTTCCAGGCCCGGGAATGCGGTACGACTGTTTCGCCGCGACCGTATAGTCGGGCCAGTTCCCTGTTCCAGGGGATTTTGGCAAGTACGGGAATCCCTTCCTGCTGGCAGTAGCTTTCAACGCCCTTGTCGCCCATGTCCGAACGGTTTATAACTACTCCACAGGGTATGTCCAGCTTACGAAGCATCTGGACTGAAAGTCCCAGGTCATTCAGACCGAAAGGAGTGGGTTCGGTTACCAGCAGGCAAAAGTCACACCCGCTAACAGCTTCAACTACTGGGCAGGAGGTTCCCGGTGGGGCGTCAATTATTGCTGTAGAGCTGGTATTGATTTTATCCTTCAATGCTTTTATCAGGGGGGGAGAAAGAGCTTCTCCCGGGTTTAGGCGGCCGTGCATGAAATCAATATTTTCCGCCTGCCCTGCTTCCAGGGTTCCTATTTCCCGGGAAATTTCCGTGATGGCGCCCTCCGGGCAAAAATACGTGCATCCGCCGCAGCCGTGGCATAATTCGGGAAAGGTTATCACGGTTTTCCCGGCAGCAGCAATTGCATTAAACTCGCATATTTGCGCGCATTTTCCACAGCCGGTGCAAAGTTCCTGGTTAACCTGGGGAACGGGGATGCCTACCTGTTTGGTATAGTTTAAGGCGGGTTTTAAGAACAGGTGTGCGTTGGGCTCTTCCACATCGGCATCTACGAAATGCACCCTTTGTTTGTTGCCGGCTGCCAGGGCCAGGTTTACGGCTACTGTAGTTTTTCCGGTTCCGCCTTTTCCGCTGGCTATGGTTAGTTGCATTTTTATTCTCCTTACTTATCTACTCAGAAAATACGTTTGCTTCTAGCGTCGCTGGTGTAGTGGTT
>CAYODA010000080.1:0-8917 GCA_964402625.1 uncultured Syntrophomonadaceae bacterium
GGTCAGCTTCGGCGCCCCAAAGGGCTCCCCTCGACGTTCGACTTCCGTGTCTCAGTGCTCGGCGGCCGGAATCCGTTCCGGCCGGCCCGCCTCCACGGCCTCGCTTCGCCAAGCTTTGCTAAATCTCCCTCTAATGTCGGTCGCCGGCAAAACACAACAACCCTACGTTGTCTATAAAAACATTTTCGTTTTTCTAGTAGTGGCGCCACGCCAGCGGCGCAGGGGTGACTACACAGTATACCCCTTTCTTCCCGAATGTAAAAGCTTTCTCCTATAAAAGGGCTTTGCGGGAGAGGGATATCCTTTTTCTGTTTACTTCCACGGATAAGACCTGGACCCGGACGTTGTCCCCTACTTTAAGCACCTCTCCCGGGTGGTGGACGAACTTGTTATCCAGTTCGGAGATGTGAATCAGGCCGTCCTGGTGAACGCCTATATCTACAAAGACCCCGAAATCCACCACGTTGCGGACCACCCCGGTGAGCTCCAGCCCTTCGTACAAATCTTCCAGGTTGAGCACTTCTTTTTTAAATACCGGACTGGGCAGGTCTTCCCGGGGATCGCGTCCTGGTTTCTTTAATTCGGCCAGGATGTCACGGAGGGTGAATTCTCCCAATTCGAGTTCTTTGGCCAGTTCTGAAGCATTAACGGGAGGCACTGCTTCCGGGTTACCCAGGTCACCGGGTACCAGCCCCAGCTTTTCCATCACCCGGGAGGCAGCTTCGTAGGATTCCGGGTGAACTGCACTGCGGTCGAAATAGTTATCCGCGTAGGGTATCCTGAGGAAACCGGCGCACTGTTTAAAGGTAGCCGGTCCCAGGCCGGGGACTTTTTTCAGCTCTTCCCGGCTGGCAAAGCTCCCGTTTTCTTCACGGTATGTTACCATGGAGCTGGCGATTTTTCTGGTAATTCCGGCTACCCTTCCCAGCAGGGCCGCAGAAGCCGTGTTCAGGTTCACCCCCACCTGGTTTACGCAGTCTTCCACTACCCCGTCCAGGACTTCCTCCAGCCTTTTCTGGTTAATGTCGTGCTGGTACTGCCCTACACCGATAGAACGGGGTTCTATTTTTACCAGTTCCGCCAGGGGATCTTGCACCCTGCGGGCGATAGAAACTGCGCTCCTGGCACCTACATCCAGGTCGGGGAATTCAGCGCTGGCCAGGGAAGAGGCTGAGTAGACGCTGGCTCCTGCTTCGTTGACGATGGTGTATTCTACAGGGGTATCCATCCCGGGAAGCAATCGGGCGATAAATTCTTCGCTTTCCCGCCCGCCGGTCCCGTTTCCTATGGACACTGCGTTGATACCGTGTTTTTCTACCAGCCTTTTGATTTCCTCGTTTGCATCTTCTTTCCGGTGGAAAGGCTGCAGGGGATATATTACCGAAGTCTCCAGGAACCTTCCGGTTTCGTCAATACAGGCCAGCTTGCAGCCGGTGCGGTAGCCGGGGTCCAGTCCCAGGATTCGTTTGCCGCGCACCGGAGGGGTCATCAGGAGGTTTTTTAGATTATCCCGGAAGACCAAAAGGGCCTGTTCTTCTGCCTTTTCGGTAAGACCCCCCCGTATTTCGCGCTCCAGGGAGGGAAAGAGCAGCCTTTTGTAGCTATCCTGGATGGCTTCTTTCATCTGCTCCCGGGCTTGCGTTGGTAAAGAAGATGGAATAAAGTCCTGTTCCAGGCGACCCAGGACTTTTTCCTCCGGCACATCAATTTTTACCTGCAGATAGCCTTCCTTTTCCCCTCGGTTAACGGCCAAAACGCGGTGGGACTGCATCTTTTTTACCGGCTGACTGAACTGGTAATACATTTCGTAGGGGCTGGTTTCGTTTTCCCCGGAGGACCGGCTCGTCAATTGACTTTCTTCCATAAATAGAGACCTTAACTTTTTGCGCCCTGCCGCATGGGCGGAGACAATTTCAGCGATTAGATCCCGGGCCCCGGCCAGGGCCTTCTCTGCGTCGGGCACATCTTTTTCGCTATCCAGGTAATCTTCAGCTACAGAAAAAGGTTCTTGCGCACCTTCCATTATTAACCTGGCCAGGGGCTCCAGGCCTTTTTCCCGTGCGACGGTAGCGCGGGTCCTCCTCTTGGGGCGGTACGGCCGGTACAGGTCATCCAGCTCTGTAGCACTCCCGGCACTTTTGACTGCGCTTTCCAGTTCGGGAGTAAGCACATCCAGTTCTTTAAGCTGTTTTAACACCATGTTTCTGGTCTTTTCCAGGTTGCGCAACTGGAAAAGTTTCTCCGAAAGGTGCCGTAGTTCCTCGTCGGTAAGTCCGCCGGTAGCTTCCTTACGGTAGCGGGCTATAAAAGGTACGGTATTACCTTCATCCAGCAGTTCCACCGCCTTGCTTACTTTTGTTGCAGGGATGTTTAGCTCTGAGGCAAGCCGGTTTAAAATAGATTCTTCCTGGTAATTTTCCAATGTGGCAGTTATGATAAAACCTCCAGAATATTATTTTTAGAAAAGCATCCGTTTCCGGGTTCACAGCATAAGTATACCTGCAAGAAGTTTGGGGTTCAAGGACAAACCGATTTTTTAGTTTTTAGTGCCATATATAAAAGTAATGGAAAATACAAAAGTTAAGCTGGCATATGGTGGTACGCCTACTTTTTATCTTTATTTAAGAAAGAGAAAATGTTAAGAAGAAGGATATTGTCTTGGGCTCGACGAAGGTTAACGGGTCAAAAAAATTTAAAGGAAAGCGGGTAGGTACTAATATGGAAGTTATAATAACCCGGGATTACCAGGCTATGGCGCAAAGATGCGCCCGGCTTATGGTAGAAAAGATTATGAGTACGAGTAATGAGGGTAAAGTGGTTTTGGGGCTGCCTACCGGCAGAACTCCCGAAAGCGTTTATGAAGAGCTGGTAAAGATGTATCAAAACGGAGACGTGGATTTCCAGCATGCTATAACTTTTAACCTGGATGAGTATAGCGGGCTCTCCCCCGAAGATGCCAGGAGCTACAACTATTACATGTGGGAGAAATTTTTTAGTCACGTTAACGTACCCAAAGAAAACATCAATATCCCCAATGGCACCGCCCCGGACCTGGAGGAAGAGTGCCGCAATTATGACCGCAGGTACCGCGAAACCGGTGGTGTGGACCTGATGCTTTTGGGAATAGGCAGGAACGGGCACATAGCATTTAATGAGCCCGGAACTCCTTTTGGCTTAACCACTCACCTGGTCAAGCTGGCCGAGCAGACCTTGTTGGATAATTTTGGTTCCACCGAAGACGATACTTTGCCCCGTTATGCATTTACCATGGGAATAAAAAGCATAATGAAATCAAGGGAGATTATTTTAATAGCCACGGGTGAAAACAAGGCGGAAATTATGCCTCATGCCCTGCAGGGGCCGGTCTCGGAAAAAGTGCCCGCCTCGGTTTTGCAGCTGCACCCCAACGTTAAAGTAATACTGGACGAAGAAGCTGCCGCACAGGTGGAACCCGGCAAGGTGCAGTAAATTAACAATAACGAGGGTTGTTTTGCCGGCACAACGTCAGCACTTAGTATTTTTCTATTTTTAATTTTATTAAACCGGTACGCTATTTTTTAAGCAAATTACGTATGTTATCATAAAAACCTGCTGGCTGAAAAACAGGGCTTTCTATAAGCCTTACCAGCGTATATACTAAATATAACACTAAAAATGTAAACGGAGGCTAAAATTTGGAAGCACACCGGGAAGAAGGCATAAGAAATGTGGCCATAATTGCCCACATTGACCATGGCAAGACTACCCTGGTAGACGGGCTGCTGCGGCAGTCAGGTATATTCCGGGAAAACCAGCAGGTAGCAGAAAGGATTATGGATACCCACGACCTGGAAAAGGAGCGGGGCATAACCATACTATCCAAGAACACCGCGGTTTTCTACAAGGATGTAAAAATAAACATAGTAGATACCCCCGGCCATGCCGATTTTGGGGGAGAAGTGGAGCGGGTGCTTCGTATGGTGGATGGAGCCCTGCTACTGGTGGATGCTTTTGACGGTCCCATGGCCCAGACCAAGTTTGTTCTGCGCAAGGCCCTGGAAGCGGGGCTTTACGTGGCTGTGGCAATAAACAAGGTGGATCGCCCCGATGCTCGCCCGGAAGAGGTCCTGGAAGAAGTATTTGACCTGTTCGTGGAGCTGGAAGCAGACGACTGGCAGCTGGATTTTTCCGTAGTTTATACCTCGTCTCTCCAGGGAACCGCCACCCAGGATTTCAAACAACCCGGCACCAACCTGCAACCACTCTTTGAACTGCTGATACGGGAAATACCCGCGCCGGGTGGAGACCCGGGCGCGGAACTGCAACTCCAGGTAAACGCGCTGGATTATAACGATTATGTGGGCCGGATTGGTATAGGCCGGATACAAAACGGGTGTATACACTCCGGCCAAAAGGTCTCTTTATGTAAAAGAGACGGCACTGTAGAAGAGCAAAAAATAAGCCAGCTGTGGACGCATAAAGGTTTGGAACGGCAGGAAGTAGAAAAAGCCTGGGCGGGTGATATCGTAGCAGTAGCTGGGATAGACGGGGTCAATATAGGCGAAACCATAAGCGATGCCGGTAATCCTTCCCCGCTGCCCCTGCTGTCTATTGACGAGCCCACCATCAGCATGAATTTCTTGACCAACGACAGCCCTTTTGCCGGGAAAGAAGGCAGTTACCTCACATCACGGCAGCTGCGCAGCCGGCTGCACAAGGAAATGGAATCCAATGTTAGCCTGCGGGTGGAGGAAACCGGATCTCCGGAAGCATTCCAGGTTTCCGGGCGGGGCGACCTTCACCTGGGTATCCTGGTGGAAAACATGCGGCGCGAAGGGTACGAGCTGCAGATTTCCAGGCCCAGGCCCATATTCCTGGAAATAGAGGGCAGAAAGAGCGAGCCCTTCGAACGTGTTCACATAATGCTTCCCGAGGTTTACTCTGGCCGGGTCATAGAAAAGCTGGGCCACCGCCGCGGAGAAATGCTTAATATGCAGCCGGCGGGGAAAAACCACGTCAAGCTGGAATTCGTGGTCCCCGCCCGGGGATTGATTGGTTTCCGTTCCGAACTGATGACGGATACCAGGGGAGAAGGCATTATGCATCACGTTTTTGATAAATACGCCCCCTGTAAAGGAGAAATTCCCGGTAGAAGGAGAGGAGTCCTGGTGGCTTCCGATGACGGTGAAGCTACCGCGTACGGCATTTTCCAGGCAGAAGACCGCGGCACACTATTTGTTCGCCCCGGAGACCCGGTCTATGCGGGGATGATTGTGGGTGAAAATTCCCGCGAAGGCGACTTGGATATAAACGTCTGCAAAAAGAAGCACCTTACCAACATACGGGCGGGAACTGCCGATGAAAGTATTCGCCTCACTCCGCCGGTAGAATTCAACCTGGAGCAGGCCCTGGAATATATCGAAGAAGATGAGCTCATTGAAGTGACTCCCGGCTCACTACGCATGCGCAAAAAGATCCTGGATCGCAACAGACGGGAAAAGGCCGCCCGCCGGAGTTAAAAGCGGTACCGGTCTTTCTTTGGCTGAAGTAGTACCGACCTGCCGGGGCAAGGGTTACAGGAGGGAACGCATTTGTCCAGCCCGGAAGAAGCATTTAAACTGGTTACCTTTATCGTGGAAGCCTTCGGCTGCCCCAGCAGTCAGTACGAAGGCGAGGCCATCCGAGCCCTTCTGCTAAAGGAAGGTTTTTGTGAGGCCGGGATGCCGGGAGCGTCTGCAGTTCCACAGGTTTATATAATAAACAGTTGCACGGTTACAGAATCCGCGGCCCGCAAAGTACGCCAGGCGGCACGCCGGGCGCGGAAGTTATACCCTGGAGCCACAGTGGTAATAACCGGGTGTTATCCCCAGGTGTACCCCGGCCAGCTTCTTTCACAACTTCCCGAGGTGGAGATAATCCTGGGAAACGAGGGCAGAGAAGAGCTTCCCGGCCTGATACGGCGGCGGATGAAGGAAAAAGGTGCTCCTGCCTGGAACCTGGCAAAAGAAACGCCCCCTGCCGAACCCCTGGAAAAACTCTGCGTGGAAATGGATTACCGCAGGGCAAGGCCGGTAATAAAAATACAGGAAGGCTGCGATTGGCAGTGCCGCTACTGCATCATTTCGCGGGCCCGCGGCATCCCCCGGAGCCTCCCCCGGGAAAAAGCAGTACAGCAGGCCCAAAACTTTCTGGAAAAAGGTTTTGGAGAAATAATCCTTACCGGAACTCACCTTGGTCTTTACGGGAAAGACCTCGCTCATGAAACCCTGGAGAGCCTCCTGGAAGAGCTGGAAAGGCTGCCCTTTGACTTCCGAATCAGACTGAGCTATATTGAACCAGGCAGCATAAACCGGGAACTGCTGCGCTTTATAGGTAAAAGTGAAAAAGTGTGTTCCTACCTGTACCTGCCCCTGCAGAGCGGTTCCGACCCGGTTTTGGAAAAAATGGGCCGGCAATACTCAGTGGAGGACCTCGAATCAATCTTAAAAGAGGCAAAAGATCTGGTCCCCGGCCTGGGAGTGCAGGCAGATGTGATAGTAGGCTATCCAGGAGAGACCGAAGAGGACCACCGGGCCACCCTGGAACGCCTGGAAAAATGGGGGTTAAGCGGGCTGCACGTTTTTCCTTACTCCCCGCGTCCCCAAACCCCGGCTTATACACTGGAAGAAAAGGTTCCACCGGAAATTATAAAAAGGCGTTCTACGGAAATGAAGGAGCTCAACCAGCAGCTCACCCGGCGCTTTTACGAAAAGATGAAGGGTGCCGTCCTCCGGGTGCTGGTGGAAAGAGTAGAAGACGGATGGGCAAAGGGTTATTCGGACAATAACGCCTGGGTGACCTTTCCCGTAAAGAAGAGTAAAATAAGCCTTAAAGGAAGACTGGTTAAAATCCGGGTGGTGCAACCGGGTAACGAGGGTATACAGGGAGAACTGGAAGGCACAGCGGATTGATTTTTTAAGGTTCACTCCCGGAGAAAATCGCAGAAGGAATTGGTGCGTATTTACAGAATTATAAATTGTAGGTTGTAAACTTGCTTTTAAGCTGATAAATAAATTGAGGTAACGGCAAACTTTTTATCCCTTTGTGCCTTGAATTTACTTCTCCCTTGGAGGTCCCGGACATCCCATGAATTAAAACACCAGGAATCGGGGCCTCTATTTTTTATTCCCGGGAAAGGCAAATTCCTCAGATTAGATATCGCCATTTACTGTGTTGCCATTAACAAGTAATTTGACATGGCTGTAGCCTGGTTTTAAAATAATGATATCCATGGCGGGAAACCAAATCGTTCACCTTTGGAAAGAAATTATTATGTTATTGGCTAAACGTCTTCCCGAATAAAATCCACAGGAGGTAAAAAAGAAGTGAAAAACGAGGGCACTAAAACAAACCGGATTTACCAATACAGGGCTCACCCCTGGCACGGGGTTTCACCCGGTGAAAATGCTCCTGAAGTGGTTAACGCTTATATAGAAGTAGTTCCTAACGACACGGTCAAGTACGAACTGGATAAAGAGACGGGGTTGCTAAAAGTGGACCGGCCTCAGCTATATTCCAATATATATCCCTCCCTTTACGGGATGGTGCCCCGGACTTACTGCGGGGAAAAAGTAGGGAAGTACTTTAGCAGGAGTCTGGGAGGTGAAAAAATAAAAGGCGACGGTGATCCCCTGGATATTTGCGTCCTTACCGAAGAGCTGGTGCCCCACGGGGATATCCTGCTGCGGGCACGCCCCATCGGGGGTTTTCGCCTGGTGGACAACGGGGAGGCCGACGATAAGATCCTGGCGGTTTTACTGAATGATGCCCTTTACGGGGAGTGGGAAACAGTAAAGGACTGCCCGGAATCCGTTATGAGGCGCCTGGAGCACTTTTTCCTTACCTACAAGCAGATGCCCGGTGGCCAGGAAAAGTGCCGGCTGGAGGGCAGGTACGACCGGCGGGAAGCCCTGGAAGTAATTCGCCTGGCCTGTGAGGATTACCGGGATGAATTTGAATAAAAAGTTTGCATGGAAAAATTGATATATTGATATAATTTGAAAATGCATCCATAAGAGGAGGTTGTAGTATGAAAACAAAAATAGTGTGGAAAGTCGCAGTGATAGCAGTAGCAGTTTTTCTGTTGACTGCCGCGCCTTCCTGTGATTTATTAGACGGCAACGGAAACGATGTAACTATAGCCCCGGCCTTCGAAGAAGAAGAGCTATTCTCCGGCGAGGTAATGCAGTATCCCGGTGACTGGGCAGGCGAAGTGACATACCTAAACTTCTTTTCCATGGGTTGAGCTGCCTGCGTGAATAAAACGCTGCAGTTGCAGCCAAAACTGAAAGAGCTCGAGGAAGAAGGCGTAGAGATGATCACCGTTACCCCTGATGACAGGGAAACCATAGAGGATTTCTGGGACGAAGAGGATATTCCCGGAAAAGTGTTTTTCGACGATGGCGCTATTTCTGAAAGTTACGGGGTTTCCGGTCTCCCCATGGGCGTCCTGGTAGACGGGGAAGGCTATGTGGTAGACCGATCCCTGGGATGGCAGGATAGTAATGCCGAAAAATGGGAACAGAAAGTTAGAGATTTACTCGAATAACCCTTTCAAGAATTAACTATAACATTGAAACAGGGGAGAGGAGCCGGATGAATAACAAGATGGCGCTTTTGACTTTGCTTTTGGGCCTGGTCTTAATAGCCGGTGGCCTTTTTCAGGGAGAGTTTGCCGAGGTAACCGAAGAAGGCATTAGAATATGTTTTGAGTGTATGGGGCTGGGGGGGTAGGCATGACGCGCAGGCTGATAGTACAGCTAACTGCCCTGGTACTGGCCAATCCCTTCCCGGGTAACTTTTTAAATGGAACCCTGTACCGGGGCAGCCTGAAAGGTTTTTGTGTTCCTTTTTTAAATTGTTTTTCCTGCCCCGCAGCTGTGGCTTCTTGTCCGCTGGG
>CAYODA010000081.1:0-4789 GCA_964402625.1 uncultured Syntrophomonadaceae bacterium
TAAATCTCCCTCTAATGTCGGTCGCCGGCAAAACACAACAACCCTACGTTAGCTTTTCCCGGGCACTTGACAGGTACCCCTTCCCTGTGTCAAGCAGACAGTTTAATCAAAGCAGCCCATTCTTCCAGGCTGGAAAATTCTTTCGTCCATGGTTTTAAGGTTGTCGCTTATAATTGGCCTGAACTCCATTTGCTGCAGTATATCTTTTTCCAGGTCCAGGCCGGGGGCTATTTCCGTGAGCATTAACCCGTCTTGGGAGAGTTTAAATACAGCTCTTTCGGTAACTACGGTGACGTCTTTGTTTTGCTTGATGGCTTCCGGACCGCTAAAGCTTACCTGGTCCACATCTTCCACGAATTTAGCCGTACTACCCTCATTTTCAATGGTTACCGTACCGTCTTTAGCTATTCCTTCCAGCCCTTTGGCCTTGAAGTAAGAACAGAACACAATCCTGGGAGTGGACTGGGTAATATCAATAAATCCTCCGGTGCCGCTTATGCGAGGTCCAAACTTGCTTACGTTGATATTGCCATTCTTGTCTATTTGTGCGGCACCCAGGAAAGTTATGTCCAGGCCTTCGGAGTGATAAAAATCGAACATTTCCGGGTGGGACACAAATGCTTCCGGGTTAAAGGCAACACCGAAGTTGGGGATATCCGCCGGGATGCCCCCGATAACACCCAGCTCTACCGTCAGGGTGAGGGAGTTGTATATACCTTCCTGGGCGGCTACTTCCCCGATAGCAGCGGGTATGCCTATTCCGAAGTTAACCACCATGCCGGGGGACATTTCCTGGGCGGCCCGCCGGGTGACGACGTTTTTAAGGGTCAGTTTGTCGTCTCCGTTTTCTGCACCGGACTCTACCGGCATTTTAAGCTCTCCGCTAAATGCCGGGTTGTAATACTCGGCGGCAGTTTGTTTATGGTCCTCCATGGGATTGTCTGGAACTACCACGGCATCCACCAGTATGCCCGGAACCACTACATCTTTGGGGTTTAAGGTCCCTGACTTGGCAACTCTTTCCGCCTGAACTATAACCTTACCGCCGGAAGCATTGGCAGCGGAAGCAACAGCCAGGAGCTGCAGTTTCAGGCCTTCCCTTTCAATGGTAAGGTTTCCGTTTTCATCCGCGGTGCTTCCCCTGATGATTGCCACATTAATAGGGAAAGTGTTATAAAACAGCCACTCTTCTCCTTTAACATTCATTACTTCAACCAGGTCTTCTTTAGTTTTTTCGTTGACTTTACCGCCTTCCAGCCGCGGATCAATATAAGTGCCCGTGCCTATCTTGGTAAGTAGTCCCGGCTGCTGGGCTGCTATGCTCCGGAAAAGCTGGTTGAGTACCCCCTGAGGCAGGATGTAGCCTTCTATTTCATTGTTTTCGAGCATTTTTCGCACCGGAGGAGCCGCATCCGGGTGGGTGCAAATAACTCTCTTCAAGAAGCCGGGGTGGCCAAAACGCGAATCTCCTCTTTCATCCCATACTGCCTGCCCGCATCCGGATACCAGAGTTAAATTGCCGGGCCTCTGCTCTTCCAGGAACTTGTTTTCCAGGGCCTTGGAGATGTGCTCTGCGTAACCGACCATGCCTGCTGACGTAAAGGTTATAGTGTCCCCGTCCTGGATTAGTTCCAGCGCCTGGCTGGTTTCCATTAATTTGCTTGACATGTTCAACCTCCTTTTTGAATCTTTAATTCCGGATTTTTCCGGGTGTTTCGCCCACGGTTCGCTGCCGAAGCACTTCGCTTGCGAAAAACCACACTTTTAAGTTATCATTAATACAGTAAAACAAGCAAGATTTGTACCAAAGAATGAATAATGGCAGGGGGGGGTAGACGGCTATTACCAAGATTCCTCTCGCCGCCGGTTGTGAATCCTGGCTAAAAAAATATATAATATAATTGAAATAAAAGCAAGGTTATTTTATTAAATCTTGTTACTAATATCCCGTTTCTTTTTGCCACCATCTATTTAAAGGTGAAATTGCAAATTGAAAAATCGCTGTATTGCACAGGATAATAATGGCACGTACTGGCATTAAATTTTTACAGGCAACCTCTAGAAGCACGGTGGTTGATTAAGCAGAGTGGAAATTAAGAAATACTATACAAACTCTATATGATCCTGATATACGCGTTTATAACACAAATAAGAAGGCTTTCTTTTTGCAAGGATGGCATAACAATTGCTTGCGTACTATAGTGAAAGTATATATAAAGTTAATATTTTAAATTCGCTGGCAAACCTTTTATTGGTAACGTGATATTTAAAACGGGAACGGGAAAGAAATTGCCAGGATGAAACCAATATTCATTACACCTACTACTAGAGCAACCATTCATACGGTATAAATATTATAACAGTTACGCTGCAAAGGTAAAATGAGACTAATGAAAAGAAAGCTTTAAAAAGCTTCTAAATAAAGCTTAATTGAATAAGGTTTAAGAGGTTTGGGAATTTGTCGGCGAAAAGAAGCATGCTAAACAAATCAATGTATAAGCCAAGCTTTACTTTAACCTGGTTTCTTAAAATTAAATTTGCAACTTTTTGAGGGAGGACGCCATCGTTTATTAAAGGGGGTGATAAAGAATTATTTTTATGAATGGACGCCCCGTTAGTTAATAAAAAAAAGAAAAAGGAGGCGAATTAAAATGAGCAAGTACAAAGTAGGAATAGTCGGAGCCGGCACCATGGGAAGTGGAGTGGCTCAGAAATTAGCCCAGGAGGGCTTTGAAGTTGTCATGGTGGATATGAAAGAAGAGTTTGTGGAAAAGGGAATAAACAACATAAAAGAGACTCTGGACGAGGGGATAGAAAGGGGCATATTTTCCCGCGAGCAGGTAGACGAAATCATGTCCCGGGTCAAGTCTAGCACCAGGTACGAAGATGTTGCTGACGCAGACCTGGTAATTGAAGCAGTATTTGAAGACATGAAGGTAAAATCGGAAGTATTTGAAAAGCTGGATAAAGCCTGCGGTCCCAATACCATTATTGCCACCAATACTTCCAGCTTGTCGGTAGCTGAACTGGCGGCTTGCACCAATCGCCCGGAAAAAGTTTTAGGACTGCACTATTTCTATCACCCGGCCAAGAACCGTATGCTGGAAATAGTCCCGCATAATGGTACCAGTCTGGAAACTGTAGAAAAAGTTCAGCAGATAGCCAACCTGCACGGCAAGTCCTCCATCACGGTAAAAGACGCTCCGGGTTTTGCTGTAAACCGGTTTTTCATCCCCTGGTACATTACGGCAATGCGCATAGTAGAAGAGGGGATTGCCAACATACCTACCGTGGATGAAGCTTCCAAGAGGGCCTTTGGTGTTCCCATGGGCGTATTTGAGCTGCAAAACGTTTCCGGCATCCAGATTGGACTGCACGCGGCCAGGACCCTGGCCAAGGAGAGGGGTACCTTTTATGAGCCCCCGGAAATACTGCGTCGTCACGTAGAAGACCTGAACCAGAACTTTGACCTGGGCGGCGAAGTGGACGAGTCCAAGATGGATATAGTCAAGGACAAAATGTTTGCTGCCGTATTTGGCGTGGCGGCTACCATGGTGGATGAAGGGGTTACCACCAAGGAAGACGCCGACCGGGGCGCCAAGATTGCTCTCAGATGGCGTAAGGGTCCCTTTGAGCTGATGAACGAAGTAGGTATTGAAAAGGCTTACCAGCTGGTCAAGGAATTGAGCCAGGAGCGTTCTGACTTTGAAATCCCGGAGCTGCTCAAAAAGCAATACGAGAAGGGAGAGCCCTTTGAATTTGAGCTGGTAGAGATGGAAGTAAAGGGCGATATCGCGTATATTGTCGTCAACCGGCCCGAAGCCATGAACGCTCTCAACCCGGTAGTAGTGGACCAGCTGGAGAAGAAATACAAGGAAGCGGAAAACAATTCCGCGGTAAAGGGTATTGTACTGCGGGGAGCCGGTAAGGCGTTTATAGCCGGTGCCGACATCAAGTTCTTCGTGGACAACATAGAAAACAACACCGTGGACCAGACCATGGAGTTCACCTGGAAAGCACACGACCTGCTGAACTCCCTGGAGAACTCTTCCAAGATGACCATAGCGCTGCTGGATGGCCTTTCCCTGGGCGGCGGCAGCGAAGTTGCCCTGGCCTGCCAGGCTATAGTGGCTACCCGGCATGGCTCTTTCGGGTTCCCCGAAGCAGGCATAGGCATCTATCCCGGTATGGCGGGAATGATTCGCCTGGCACGCCACGTAGGGCCGGAACTGGCCAAGTACTACGTGATGACCGGGGAAAACATAAGCGCCCAAGAAGCTTATGACCTGGGTATTGTCACCAGGCTGGTAGAGCCCACCGAGGTAGATAGCGCTATCAGGGAAATCGTAGACGGTGGCAAGTTTGACAAGTACGCACCGCGCAGCATCCCGGCGGCTTTCCAAGAGAAGAAAAAAGCAGCCGAAGGGGAGAACGCGGGGCGCCTGGTTAAACAAGAGGCGCCCCAGGGTGTGGACCAGGACTTTGCCGAAAAAGTAAAGAAGATGGTATCGAAGAAGTCCCAGCTGGCCCTGAAGGATATCCACGAGCTGATAGACCAGCAGCAGGATCTCTCCATAAAAGAAGCTATCAAAATAGAGATGTCCCGTCAGGAAGAAATGTTTGCCCGTAAAGATGCCTATGAAGGATTAACCTCGCAGCTGGAAGGAAGGAAGCCCACATTTAAGGGAGAGTAAAACAATCAGTTAAGGGAGAGGCATGGATGTGAACCGTCCATGCCTCCTGTACTGTAATATAAGTTAGAAGGCTTCAATATTTAATAAGTTTAAAA
>CAYODA010000081.1:4889-8892 GCA_964402625.1 uncultured Syntrophomonadaceae bacterium
CGAAAGGAGAAGGTGAATGTTTAAAAACGTATTTATACCTTACAAGGGGTATTACTCCACCCCCTTCAGCAAGTGGCAGGGCAGTATGCAGAACGAGAATTCCATAGTGCTGGGTGCTGAAACCAGCAAGCGCTGGTTTGAAAGCAAAGGATGGGATCCGGCGGCTACCCTGAATTATGTTTATATGGGTATTACCGTGGGTCAGCCCCGGGTCTTTTTTGGGGGCACCTGGGCGGCGCCCATAATGGGTGCACCCGATGTTCCCGGGATAACCATGATGCAGGCCTGCTCTACCTGTACTTCTGTAGTTGGTCATGCCAGCATGTCGGTAGAGATGGGTAACCTGGAAAACGCTTATTGTTTGCTGGTGGACCGGTGCTCCAACGGCCCCCATACGGTATGGCCCAACCCCCTGGGACCGGGCGGGGAAGTTATTTCAGAAAACTGGTTCATGGACAACTTGACAGACCCTGCCACGGACCTGGGCACACTCCAAACCGCGGAAAACGTGGCCAGTGAGAACGGTTTCACCCGGGAACAGGCAGATGAACTTACCTTAAGGCGCTACGAGCAGTACAACGAAGCCCTGAAAGACGACCGCGCTTTCCAGAAGCGCTACATGTTCACGGCAGAAGTCCGTGCCAGCCGCAAGAAGAAAGTATTGATTGAAGAGGACGAAGGAGTAAACGATACTTCCTGGGAAGTCCTGCAGAAGTTTAAACCCACCATGGAAGGCGGCGTCCTTACTGTAGGCTCGCAGACCCACCCGGCTGATGCCAACGCGGGTATTATTGTAACCACCAAAGAAAAAGCCGATGAGCTGAGCGACGATCCCAACATACCCATTCAGGTATTATCCTACGGGTTTGGCAGGGCCAGGAAGGCTCATATGCCCGAGGCACCGGTTCCCGCCGCCAAAATGGCTTTAGAGCGTGCCGGCCTGGCACCCCAGGATATGACCGCTATAAAAGCGCACAACCCCTTTATAGTAAACGACCTTTTCCTGGCCCAGGAGCTTAACATCGATGCCAGGTCTTTCAACAATTACGGCAGCTCCCTGGTATTCGGCCACCCTCAGGCACCCACCCTGGCACGTCTGCTCATTGAAGGAATTGAAGAAACGGTAATTAAGGGCGGGGGATACTTGCTGTTGACCGGGTGTGCCGCCGGCGATACCGGTGCAGCCCTGGTATTAAAAGTAGGTTAAAGACTAAAAAATTTAGGTGTAGGCTTCGAAAATACAGGTGTAAATGATAAGGCAGGTGATAGTGCGGGTACCGGCAAGCCCGGCAAACTTGATGATATACCGTGCCAGTACGTACCTGCCATATTGGAGGGAATAGCCTGTGCCCAACCAGAGTGAAATGAAAAAAGCGGTCCGCCACCTGGATACTACCAGGAGGATGAAAGAGCTGTTGCCCGGTTTCTTTGGACGAAGCTCTGAAGAGGAAGAAAACCGGCAGGTAGCCTGGTGCATGGTAGGTGTGCCGCCGGAGCTGTTGAAAGCGTTTGACGTGGAATGGGAATGGCCGGAAAATTTCGGTACCCTTTGCGCTTCCCGGATGGTAGCACTCAATTTTATCGAGGAGGCCGAGAGTGAAGGCTATTCTCCCGAAATATGCTCTTACGTTAACAACACCCTGGGTTTCTGCAAGCGCTGCCTGGAAACAGGAGGTTCACCCCCGGAGCTGGACCAGGTCCGGGGGATGCGGAAACCTTCTTTCCTGCTGGGTTCCGGGGTTACTTGCGAGCCCCGCTACAAATGGTTCCAGGCAGTAGCCACCCGTTACTTCCAGGTTCCCGTTCACAGTTCCGATCCCTTGAGTCCACCCTGGGATGCTGATCTCAACGATCCCAGGGTGGAAAAGCATTATGTGGAACAGTTAAGGAGGGACTTGCAAGGCCAGGTAGCGTTTTTAGAAGAGCAGACAGGTAAAAAGCTGGAAAAAGACCGCCTCCGGAATATCATGAAGCTATCCCAGGAAGCCCTGTGGTACTGGTACCAGGTGCTTCAGATGCGCAGGGCCGTTCCTGCCCCCATGGGTTCTACCGACTACTTTATTGCCATTATACCCCAGATGTACATGCTGGGGGAAAAAGAAGCGGTGGACTTCTACCGGGAAATGTTCCACGAGGTGAGAAAGAGGGTAGAGCTGGGGGAAGGGGTGGTGGACGAAGAGAACTACCGCCTCATCTTCTTCGGTCTCCCCCCCTGGTACAACCTGGGTATGTTTAATTACCTGGAATCCCAAGGAGCCGTAGTAGTTTACGAATCCGTTTACAATGTAGGAGAGTGGAGGGAGTTGGAGCTGAATGATCCCCTGGAGGCCCTGGTCCAGCGCACCTGGAAGAAAGCCTACAGGGCATGGCAGCGCGGGGCGGAAACCATGCCCGAGACCTGCGAGCTTTCTGCCGTAGGCAACTTCACGGGAAGCAACTTGCTGGAGGAGCTTGCCCGGGAGTTCAAGCTGGACGGGGCAATTTGCCACCAGACCCGCTCCTGCCGGGCCCTCTCTTTTGGTCACGTGCACACCAGGAACCGCCTGGCGGAACTGGGCATTCCCTCCCTCATTTTTGAAAGCGATATGGCGGACCCGCGTCACTGGTCTGATGCCCAGGTAAAAACACGCCTCCATGCTTTCCTGGAAGTAGCGGGCAGGGAGAAGTCCAGGAGGCTCCGGAAAGGAGGGGTGGAATAAATGTCCCAGCTACAGGGACTGGCCCTGGCCAGACACCTTGCAGAAAACCGGGAAGTTCGCCCCCGCCAGTTAAAGGAAGAAGGTAAAACGGTAATGGGATGCCTCTGCTGTTTTGCACCCCCGGAAATAATGCATGCCGCCGGAGTGGTGCCTTACCGTATAACCGGCAGGCCGGGGGAAAGCACTTCCGAGGTGGACGGTTACCTGGAGCCTTTTGGCTGCCCTTATGTGCGCAGCGTGTTTGCCCAGAGTTTTAAAGGAAGTCTGGACTTTTTAGATGGGCTGGTAATATCTCACAGCTGTGATATGGTACAGCGCCTCTACGGTATCTGGACGTATTACCGCCCCTGCAGCTACAACCGGATGATCAACGTGCCCCACCAGCTGTTTCCATGGTCCCGGGATTTTTATTACCGTGAGCTGGTGTTTTTTAAAGAAAGCCTGGAAGAGTTTATGCAGGTAAAGATTACTCCCGGGGAAATAAAGGCTTCCATTGAGCTCTACAATCGCATCCGGGCTTTAATCCGCAAGCTTAACAGCCTGCGGGGCGGGGAATCACCGAAGCTCTTAAGCAGCGAGCTTATGGAGGTTCTGCTGGCAGGGGAGGTTCTTCCCCCGGAGGAGTTCCTTCCGCTTTTGCAGGAAGTGGTGCAGGAAGTAGAAGCGAGGCAGAGTCTTGCGGGATACGACTCCCGGGTGATGGTGTGGGGCAGTATCCTGGATCATCCCATGTTCTACCGCATAATTGAAGAAGCGGGAGGACAGGTAGTAGCCGACGACACCTGCCTGGGAGCACGCTTCTGGAATGAAGATGTTCTCCTGACCGAGGATCCCGTGGAAGGACTGGTTCAACATTATCTGCTTGATTTTCAGTGTCCCCGCACTGACCGGGGAGCCGGGGAAGAGCGATTTGAATATCTCCGGGAGAGAGCCGAAGAATACGGCGTTGATGGGGTTATCGGGTACATTATTTCATTTTGCGATCCCCACAAGTTTGACTATCCGGACTTGAGAGATTACTTGAAGAAACAAGGGCTGCCCATGCTCCTGATAGAAGATAACTATAGCTTTCAGTCTGCAGGGGCCATAAGCACTCGCCTGCAGGCTTTCCTGGAAATGCTTCCTGGAAAGTCCTGCTAATAGTTGTAAGAGAGATGCAGCAGGTAATTGGTGACTGGTCGCCCTTGGCGCTGCAGGCGCAGAGCCAGCACTAGGAGGAGGAAAATACCCAGCGACGCTAGAAGCAAACGTATTTTCTGAGTAGACACCCATGCCCCCACAATACGGGGGCACCATCAGAAGGA
>CAYODA010000082.1:0-8812 GCA_964402625.1 uncultured Syntrophomonadaceae bacterium
TGTCGTAATGGATCCTCACCCTGTGTTTCAAGCAAACACCATCCTTGTTTAATCTTTACCTGGATGTAGTTTGCCACAAATTAAAGCTCCTTAATCTCCTGAATAAATCTCCTGGATAAAATAACCCTTTGTACAAAAAATGTATAAAAAAAGGACGGTAAAAAAACCGTCCCATATTACCGTCTACCTTCTCTGGCTAATTTTATTCACCTGCCAATTTTATGCTCCTACCATGTGGTATCCGCCATCAACAAAGATAATTTCCCCGGTAATACCGGTGGAAAGATCACTGCACAGGAAAAGAGCCGTGCGGGCTATCTCTTCGGTAGTAACTGCCCGCCGCAAGGGGGCTCTCTCTTCCACGCTCTCCAAAATGCGGTTAAAATCTTTAATGCCCTTGGCAGAAACGGTGCGAACAGGTCCGGCGGAAACGGCATTCACCCTGATCCCCCTGGGGCCCAGGTCACTGGCCAGGTAGCGCACGCTGGCTTCCAGGGAAGCTTTAGCCACGCCCATCACGTTGTAATTGGGCACCATCCGGGTAGAACCCTGGTAAGTCATGGTCACCACGCTTCCTCCTTCTTTCATGAGCGGATAAGCCCGGCGCATAACCGCCACCAGCGAATATGCGCTTATATCATGGGCCAGGCGGAAACCTTCCCGGGAAGTATTCACGTACATATCGCCCAGTTCTTCTTTCTTGGCATAGGCCAGGCTATGTACCACCCCGTGCAGGACCCCGAAATCCTTTTCCAGCTTATCGAAAAGGGCAGTTATATCCTCCTCCCGGGCTACATCACAGGGCAAAAGGTAAGGATTTTCTATCTCGCTGCGGATTACCTTTTCCACTTTATCCCGGTAACGCTCGTCCTGGTAAGAAAAAATTAAATTGGCACCGGCACGGTGCATCTCTTTGGCAATAGACCAGGCTATACTTCTTTGATTGGCTACTCCCATAATAAGAATATTCTTGTCTTTTAATAACGAATCCATGGCTGTCTCTCCTTTCTTAACCAAAAGCAGCATTTCTTCATGACGCATTATATAATAACATATAATAATTGGGAACCGCACTTAAAGAGTTTCATTCATACTGCCACTGCGGAAACCCTGCAGGTCCAGGGTCACGTAAACAAAACCCAGTTCCTTGAACTTCCGGACTATCTTTTCCCTGTCCTTCAGCATCCGGGACATCTCCTCCGGCATCACCTCGATCCGGGCGATTTCCCCGTAGTGCCTTACCCGTACCTGGCCCGTCCCTCTTTCCTGCAAATACTCTTCGGCTGCTTCCACCTGCTTTAACTCTTCCTTGATTATTCGCCGGCCGTAAGGGATACGGGAAGCCAGGCAGGCCATGGAAGGCTTATCCGCCGTGGGAAGCCTGTACCACCGGGATAGTTCCCGGATTTCTTCCTTGGTCAGACCGGCTTCCTGAAGGGGGCTTTTGATATCCAGTTCCTGGACTGCCTGGATACCCGGCCTGAAATCCTCCAGGTCCGCGGCATTAGCCCCATCCAGCAGATAGCGGCATCCTTCTTCCCGGGCCAGTTTCCACAGCCCCGAAAATATTTCTTTTTTGCAGTAATAGCAGCGATTGGAGGGATTGGAAAGGAAATTTTCATTATTCAGCTCCCCGCTTTCCACCAGCCGGTGCTTTACTCCTGCTTCTTTGGCCAGTTTCACCGCCTGGCTAACCTCTTTACGTGAAAAAATCTCCGAGT
This sequence comes from uncultured Syntrophomonadaceae bacterium, assembly GCA_964402625.1. Classification (GTDB taxonomy): domain Bacteria; phylum Bacillota; class Dethiobacteria; order DTU022; family PWGO01; genus PWGO01. Next base: position 1,722 of record CAYODA010000082.1, read on the forward strand.
TTGCCGTTACTGCTACCACCTTTCCACCCAGGTCTTCCGAGGCGAGGGACAATAGTAAAGTGCTGTCCACCCCCCCGGAGAAAGCCACCAGGGCGCTGTCCATCTCTCCAATGATGTCCTTTAACCGGTCAAGTTTTCCTGCCAGCTCACCCTGAGGTGTTTTGGAAAAAGGCGGCGCGAATTTCTGCGAAGTCATTTTAACTACCTCCAAGCAATGCCGGTATAATTATTATTATAAAGTATAACATATTTGGCCGGTATTACCACATTGGTTTCGGGAAAATAGACTCACTGCTCTTCGAATTCGTACCCCAGTATGGGACGGATTTTTTCCATCTTCTCTATGATTTCTTTCCTGCTGTTCCCGGGCACGTCAAGTATGCAATACCGGAAACTCGAGGGATTCTGTTTGTAATCGGAAAGCCTGGTATTGGCCTCCACCAGGTTTTTTACCGTTACTTCCGGGTAGTACCTCTCAAGCTCTTCCAGGTCTGTCTTGGTAGGCACGCGCAGTATTTCCCGGTCCCCGGACTCCCGCAGCTCAAAATTATAGCAGTAGGGGTACCTGATAGCGCCTTCTTCCACGGCTTTATCAGACGGCTCTTTCCCCACGGAAAGGTCGCACAGCCAGCGTATCAGGTTGATACCCTTGACTTTTTCCACAGTCTTGACAAACTGGAAAGCCTGCCGGCAGTTAACTTCAATTATATGCATCTTTTCTTCACCCGGTTCAACTCTTATTTCCACGTTAAAAAAGGTGTTATCCAGGCCCAGGGCTTTCACCAGCCCGGTTATCACTTCTTCTACTTTTTCTTCCAGGGATGCAGGCAGCTCGCAGGGAAACTCGTGGTGGCTGAAGCTGATCCCGTCTTCCATAAAAACCGCGCCAGCGGAACCGTAAAGTCTTACGCTACCTCCGTACACATACCCGCTAACTGTCAGCTGCTGCCCCGTAACTATCTCTTCGCAAATGAACCTGTTGCACGTCTCCAGGTTTTCCACATTATCCAGGTGTGAAGCTACCGAAAGGGATTCCAGGAAATACTGGTTGTACTGGGCCATCTCCGCGGTGTTTTCCACGATAATATTCCTCAACTCTTCGTAAGAATAAGCTTTTTGGCTCAAGTAGGAGACGTTCCCCCTTACCGGCTTGACAAAATAGGGGGATGCCAGGGGAAATTGACGCAAGAATTGTGTATCCAGCCAAAAGCCGGGCACATGCTCCGGGACAACAGTTTTTTGAAGGCACCGGGAAAGGAACTTGTTCTGACAGTTAATCAGACTGTTTACAGAAGTGGAGGGCCTGCCGGTTTTCTCACAAATTACATTGGCAAAAACGCTGGTCATGTCCCGGGTACCTACCACCCCGTGGTAACGGGAAGGATTCTTTTGAAGCAGGTCAATTATTTCCGCCAGGTATTTCTGTATCCCAATAGCAAAAATTTTTTCCGCTGTCTCCACTTCCACATGGTATTCTTCCAGGGTTGCTGCTCCTTCTTCCACCATGGGAACTTCGCTTTCACTGCATATCACCAGTATTCGTTTTGCATCATCGATTTTATACACTCGCTTCACCTCTTTACAGTTTTTCTCGGGGAAATTTTATCTTTGTAAACGGCCCCTTCTTTCATTACCAGTACCATGTTTTCTTCTTCGGTTATTTCTTTAATATCAGAGAAGGGATCGCCCTCCACTACAATCAAATCTGCACATTTGCCTTCTTCTACCGTGCCGGTCTTTTCGAGAAGACCGCATGCTTCCGCCGAACAGCGGGTGGCACATATAAGGGCCTGTGCCGGGCTCATTATCCCTTCTTCTACCATTACTATCAATTCGCTGGCATTTTTGCCGTGATAATTATAAGGAGTACCCGCGTCAGAACCCGCTGCTATCTTAACCCCGCTTTCCACGGCCCGGTGCAGGGCCTCTAACCGGGAAACCCTTTTCTCCTTCAACTTCTTTATCATAAACGGGGCCACCCCTCCTTCCAGGCCATGCAGGGCCATAAAATAATCCGGCGCCAGGGTGGGGACCAGGTACACGCCGTGCTCTATCATCATACGGTGAGCTTCTTCGTCGGCAAAAGTCCCGTGTTCAATAGTATCCACCCCCGCTATTACAGCGTTTTTAATCCCCTCGGCGCCGTGGGCATGGGCGGCTACTTTTTTGTTAAGCTTTTCCGCTTCTTCTACCACCGCCTGGATTTCTTCTATATCGGGCTGGGTAGCCGCGGGAACTCCCCCGGGATTCATGATTGCCCCGGTAGCCATTATCTTTAACAGATCCACGCCCATCTTCAACTGCTCCCGGGCTGCTTCTTTAAAACCGTCATAACCGTCGGCCTCGCGGTACAGCCCGTCAAAATATTCTGTTCCGGCGCTGGTTATACAAATAATCTTTCCGCTGGTCAATATCCTGGGACCGGGAATAAACCCCCTGCCCACCGCCTCTTTAACCGTCACATCAATCCAGTTAACGGAACCGCAGTTGCGTACGGTGGTAATACCGGCCATGAGAGTGTTCTCCATCTCCTTTGCAGCGCGAACGGAACGCAGCTTGTCTTCCACCAGGTTTTCCTCATAGGTATCTGCCAGGCCCTTCATATCCAGGTGAATATGGCTATCAATTAGGCCGGGCATCAGGATTTTACCCTCCACATTGTAAACCTTGCCAGCCCCCCATTTGTTCTCCAGGTTTAACATCTCTTCTTCATTTAAACCCCACTGCAGCCCGGCAATTTTCCCCTTTTCCACCAGAAGCGCTGCATTTTCTTTCAAGCCGGTTTCTCTCCCGTCAAATAAACGGGCGTTTTTAAACATTACCTTAACCACTGTCAGTCTCCCCCTTTTCAAGTTCGTATACACCCGGCACTGCTTTAAATACAGCAGTACTCCTGGGCACTACACCATCCCTGGAATAGCGTTTCATACCTTCCATCTTCTCTTTTATACATCGGCAAAAATTTTATGGAAATTAGCAGGTAGAGACTTATTTAAGTTAATTAAGCAGGCTCTCCCGCCTTGAAGTAGATTCAAGCAGGCTGATCATACAAAGAGGAGATAATGCTCGCAGACAGGACCAATTACTTCTACCTCTAACTATATAATAAACCTTTTAGAATTTTTGTCAAGATCTCCTGGGATTTTTCGGCTACCCCCTTACCCTTGCATTATAAGGACGGTTATTATACAATAGTGGGGCAAAAATAAAAATGCTGATTTGGGCTGGTTGTTCACAGGAACCGGGCTTATAATCAAGTCGGGGCGTGGCGCAGTTTGGCAGCGCGCTTGCTTTGGGAGCAAGAAGTCGCGAGTTCGAATCTCGCCGCCCCGACCATTTTTTAGTTACTAACATGACCTGTTCCTGTGATTTAAAACATGATTTGATAGCAAGTTTAATATTTCCGGGCGGGCTGCTAATCTCTAAAACAGCCCGCCTTTCTATTAAAAACTTCATCCTGCAGCATTTTCCATGCCTCTAAAGCCAGTTTTTCCCGGGGGCAGGGGTGTACATTGAGAGTTTCCCCGGCTACCACGATTTCTTTGAAATTACCCTCGGGGCGAGTAGCGCAATCAACCAGGCAGCCACTGATTACCAGCAGGATTTCCACCCCGGTGTAATCCCCGGCAACCAGCTCTATGCACCCTTTGCCTTCCCACCTGTTTCTCTGTTCTAATTCACCGTAGAGCTTTCTGGCATCAATAACGGGATTGCAGTTACCACAAAACTTTATTCCTACTTTAACCGGCGTATGGCACTTGTTTTTATTCATTTTTACTCACCAGCCCGGAGAAAATTACCACAAATGTAACGCTCCATCTACCAGCTACTAACATGTACCCACCGGGATTAAATACAGTTTAATTGCATTCCCGTTTAAGCATTAATCCATACTGCCGCGTTGGTCAGGCAGGTATTACCCCTCTCGGCAGTGCTGCACCTGATTATTATCATATCTTTTTCTTCCTGCCACATTTCCGTAACAATAGTTTCTCCCGGATAAACCGGGCTGGAAAAACGCACGTTGATAGCTTTAAACCTGGAGGGATCGTTATTGCAGTACTCCCGGAGAACTGCCCTGCCGGCAAAACCAAAGGTGCACAGCCCGTGCAATATGGGCCTGTCAAAACCGCTCCGGGCTGCAAACTCGGGATCAGCGTGGAGAGGGTTGTAATCACCGGAAAGACGGTATATAAGCGCCTGCTGAGGTAGAGTCTTCATCTCCACCACGCGGTCGGGGGATCTTTCGGGCGCTTTGTGCCCGGGCTCCGGACCTTTTTCACCTCCAAAGCCTCCTTCTCCTACTACGAACACACCCGATTTGTTGTAAAACACCAGGTTGCCCTTTTCCTCAAAAGTATTTACCTCCATCTCTATCAGGGCACCCTTACCCTTGTCGTAGATGTTGGCAATTCGGGAGCGGGAAATCAATTTTGCTTCCGCCGGCACCGGGTGTTTACGCACCTCCAGATACTGCTCCCCGTGCAATATGGCAGTTGGAGCAATATCTATCCCTTCCGTCTCCCTCAGCCGGGACTGGGCCATAAACGAGGGTATCACCCCAAAAGTAGGAAGTACCTGGAGCTCTTTTTCGTAAACAAATTTTAGCTCCCGGGAATTTTCGCCGGCACCCACTCCCAGGGCGTACAGCATTACGTCCCTGGCGGAATAAGAATACTCCACCGAATTTAGCTCTTTACCAATCACGGACAGGTCAACAGGCATGGACAGCCCTCCTCCTGTAGTATTTATTTAACCTTCACCCCGTAGTTCGAGCAAAGTTTTCCGGTTAACAACAACCTGTTTTAAGCCTTGCAATAGAGAGGCGGCTGTGATAAAATCTACAACGTGAAAAGAGGATAATATCTTTACTAACCGGCGGGTGTAGCTCAGTGGTAGAGCCCTGGCCTTCCAAGCCAGTCGCGTGGGTTCGATTCCCATCACCCGCTCCAGTTATGTACACTATTATCAAGTAACACCTCTAAACCCCTGTTTTAATATAATAACTCTCTTAAAACTTGCCTGGCTTTTTCCAGGGCTTTTCCCCGGTGGCTGACGCGGTTTTTTCCCACAGAATCCAGCTGCGCCAGGGTACAATTCTTGGGCGGGTAATAAAAAAGCGGATCATAGCCAAACCCGTTGGTTCCTTCAGGCTCAAAGGCAATCATACCTTCGCAGGCTCCCTCCACGGTTACCGTTTTCCTTCCGGGAACGGCAATTGCAATAACACAGCGGAAACGGGCGGTCCTGTGCCCCTCCTCCACCTCTTTTAACTTGTCCAGGAGCTTCCGGTTGTTTTCTTCATCCGTGGCGTGCTCACCTGCAAAACGGGCGGAATACACCCCCGGGGCCCCGTCTAAAGCATCCACTTCCAGCCCGGAATCGTCTGCAATAGTAATTTCCCCGGTATGACTGCTTACCACTTCTGCCTTTTTAACGGCATTGCCCACAAAAGTATCCCTGTCTTCAACTATTTTTGGAACGCCGGGCACTTCTTTTAAAGAGACCACCTCTACCGGCCAACCGGCCAGCAGCTGATTTATCTCCTCCAGTTTTCCCGGGTTGGCGGTGGCAATAACTATTTTTTTCATAAAATCTACAGAACTCCTTATCTGAATCTATTCTACAATTTATCTTTAATAGCCTCTTTTTGCATAAGGATCAATTCATTTATGCCTTTCTGAGAAAGATCCAGCATTTCATCCAGGCTATCCCTGCCAAACGGTTTCCCTTCAGCAGTTCCCTGGATCTCTATTAATTCCCCCTCGTCGGTCATAACCACGTTCAGATCCACTGAAGCCGCAAAGTCTTCCTGAAAATTTAAATCCAGCATTACCTCCCCGTTAACCACCCCGGAACTAACCGCGGCCAGAAAACCATTCACCGGTAGGATTTCCAGTTTCCTTTCTTGCTTTAAATAGAAAAAAGCATCCAGGAGGGCCAGGTACGACCCGGTGACCGAGGCAGTCCTGGTACCGCCGTCTGCCTGTAGCACGTCACAATCTATTTGGATAGTCCTTTTTCCCAGGCTATTTAAATCGACTACCGAACGGAGGGATCTACCAATCAACCTCTGTATCTCCTGGGTTCTACCTGCACTGCGCACCCGGTCTCTGCCGGTGCGGGTTTCCGTAGAACGGGGTAGCATGGAGTATTCCGCCGTTACCCAGCCCTGCCCCGTGCCTTCCAAAAATGAAGGCACTCCTTCCTGTACCGAGGCAGTGCATAACACCGTGGTTTCCCCCATCTCTGCCAGAACAGAACCTTCGGGAAACTTTAAATAGTTCCTGGTAAAATTAACCGATCGCAACTGGTTATTTTTCCTGCCGTCACTCCTCATGTTATTTAAACCTCCATCTCAATGTTTAAATAAAGACTCACCTTATTATTTTCTATGCCAATACAAAACAAACCCCCGGTGTTGCTTTTCTACCATGGTATCGCATACAAAATAAAAACTAAAGTACAGCTTTATACATATAAGAAATTTTTACTTGACCACTCAACAGCTGTAATTTCTGCCTGCACCTATAATTCTTCCTTTTCTTTTCCTCGTGTATATTTTTTGTATCAAGGAAAGCTATAAATAGTCAAACGGTTGAACGTAAACAACAAAAATTACTGTTAACCAGAGGGGTTCCATTGAAAAAACAACAGTTTAAAACTAGACAAATCCAGCTTTTTAGCAGGGACCTGGCCGTAGATCTGGGCACCACTTATACTGTCATCTGGTCCCCCCAAAAAGGAAAACTTCTTCATGAGCCTTCCGTTTTGGCTGTTGATACCAGGCACAACTCTGTTAATAATTCGGGATGGGGAGCCTTTAAAATGATAGGCAAGGCACCCCCTTACATTGAAGTAATTCAGCCGCTTCAGGAGGGAGTTATTGCAAGTTTCAATTACACGGTGAAAATGTTGAATTCTTTTTTAGACCAGGTGATTTACCGTTCCCCCCTTATAAAGTACCGGCTAATAATGACGGTGCCTTACAGCTCCACCCAGGTGGAACGGCAGGCCATGATTACCGCGGGGAAAAGACTGGGATTAAAGAAAATTTTTCTTATTGAAGAACCGCTGGCTGCGGCAATGGG
>CAYODA010000083.1:0-8809 GCA_964402625.1 uncultured Syntrophomonadaceae bacterium
AATAAAACTGGAGATTGAAGCGTCATATAATAACCTGGGAGAGGTAATGAAGCTTATTTCAAGCAGGTCAGGAGAGATACAGGAAATAAACTACGGGGATGCGGTAAAGATTTTTTGTGCCATGGACCCCCCCAATGCAGAAGATTTTAAAGCAAGTTTAACCGAGGTTACCCGGGGCGAGGGTAAGGTAAAAGAGGTGTAATAGTTTGAGTTACGAAAACAACAGTGTGGCAGTAGCCATGAGCGGCGGTGTAGATAGCTCTTTGACTGCCGCCTTGCTGGTAGAAAAGGGTTGCCGGGTAGCAGGTCTTACCATGCGCCTGTGGTTTGATCCGGCAGCGGAAAATGTGCCGGGACGCAGTTGCTGCTCCCTGGAAGCAGTTAATGATGCCCGTAAAATAGCTGATCAGCTGGATATCCCTCACTACGTAATAAACCTGAAGGATGAATTTAAAAGAGAAGTTGTAGATTACTTTGTAGGAGAATACATGGAAGGCAGGACACCCAATCCCTGCGTTATTTGCAACCGGCGAATAAAGTTCGGCGAGTTCCTGGATAAAGCACTGGCCGTAGGAGCGGAATTCCTGGCCACGGGCCATTACGTGCGTTCCGGGTGGGACCCGGAAACAAACAGGTACTACTTAAAAAAAGGAAAAGACCCACAAAAAGACCAGTCTTACATGATGTTTAACCTTACCCAGGAGCAGCTTTCCCGCAGCATGTTTCCCCTGGGAGAGTACCGGAAAGAACAGGTGCGCCGGATGGCAGAAAGCATGAATCTCCCGGTAGCCGGAAAAGAAGAGAGCCAGGAAGTGTGCTTCATTCCCGAGGGAGATTACCGGGGCTTCCTGCAGAGGCAGCAGGGAGGAGAAAATATAGCCCCAGGCCCGATAGTAGATACTTCCGGCAAGGAACTGGGAGTGCACTCCGGCCTTCCTTTTTATACTATTGGCCAAAGACGCGGGCTGGGTTTAACCAGCCGGTATCCTCTTTACGTGGTTGACATGCATCCTTCCACCAATACTCTGGTGGTTGGAGCAAAGGAGGAAACCTTTGCCAGGGAATTTTGGGTCTGTGACACGAATTTTGTGTCTGTTCCTTTTCCCCGCAACGAATTATCCGCAAACGTCCGTATAAGGTACCGTTCCCCGGAAATCCCCGCCATGATTTATCCCCTTGACGGGGAAGAAATGCTCAAGGTAGAGCTAAAAGCACCGCAATCGGCAATTACGCCGGGCCAGGCAGCGGTGTTTTACCGTGATGATCTGGTTCTGGGAGGAGGGGTTATTTCGGAAGTTAAAAGGTAGACTTTTTCCTAAAAAAGTATAAATTTTATCTCAACCGGGAAAAATATTTTTTACGGTCAGCCGGAGTAATAAAAGACAATCCCTTGCAAAATCCGGCGGCAGTAAAAAATATCAGGAAGTAAGGACAGGTGATCTTCTTGCGGTGTCCGGCATGTGGAGAAAAGAATACCGGCAAAGTAGGAAGCAGGCAGTACTACTGCTGGGATTGCCTCATAGAATTCCGCCTGAACGGCAAAGAGGAAGCCAGGATGTTTTACGTGGAATCCGATGGCACCCTGGTAGAGGTCGGTAGGAACCAGCTGGAAGAGCTGGGAATATGAACGAAAAATTTCTTTATTTTTTTTAGTTTTTTAGTACAGGGCCTTATGTCCTCATGCAAAAGGGGAAGGTGGGGCCTTTTTTTATATTATTTACGCTGCAGACCGGGTAAATAACAGGAAGTTTTTACGCATACTCTCTTTATAAAACCCGATTTATTGCCGGGCGGGAAAAGGCCAGGGGGAACTGTTCAGGTTAATCTTTTCTGCGCCGGTATATAATATCTGAAGCGGGAATTATTGCAGGAGGGTGCACTTGAAAAATAGAGGTATTACCCGGTGGTCACACGGGACGGTTTTAACAGTTTTTATAGTAGGTGCCGGGGTGCTGGCCCTGCTCTGGTGGATTTACCTAAGGAGGGGAGAAGTGTTTTCCGTTTTGAGCCCTTTCCTGGCTGCTTTTATCCTGGCTTACATTATTGCTCCAGTGGTGCATTTGCTGGAGAGAAGGGGGGTAGCCAGGCTTCTTTCTATACTATTAATATACGCTTGTGTTTTACTCCTTTTTTATGTTTTTATCGAGAGCCTTTTGCCCCGCGTCATGAAAGACTTAAATGAACTAGCAGATGATATACCTTACTACATGGAGAAAATTCAGGGGTTTACAGAAAGGCTCCAGGAGGACTACCGCCGTTTTAATCTTCCCCCTGCTGCCCGGGAGATTGTAGATGACAACCTGGCGGGAATGGAGGACTGGGCGGTTTCCAGGCTTCAGAGAAGTTACGCTTTTATTTTTGACATATTCAACCTGGTCCTGGCGCTTTTGCTGGTTCCCGTCCTTGCTTTTTATATATTGTTCGATGAAAAGCGCTTAAAAGAGAGTGCTTTAATGGCGGTTCCCCTGCGGTACAGGAGGAAATTTAAAGAAATGATTCGGGAGGTTGACAGTCAGCTTGGTGCGTATTTACGTGGTATAATTATTGTCAGCTTTTCTGTAGGTGTTTCCACTTACCTGGGTTTTCTGCTGCTGGGGGTGGAATTTCCCTTGATACTGGGTATAATTAACGGTCTCACCAACTTGATTCCGTACCTGGGACCGTTCTTGGGAGCGGTCCCGGCGGTTCTGGTGGCCCTGCTTTCCTCACCAACACTGGCTATAAAAGTTGTTATTTTGATAGTAGTGGTACAGCAACTGGAAAGCCAGCTGTTATCACCCCTGGTACTGGGCAGGAGTATTAATTTTCATCCACTCGCCATAATCCTGATTTTGCTGCTGGGAGGCAGGCTTTTTGGCTTTTTGGGGCTGGTACTGGCCTTGCCGGTGGCCGTAGTATTGCGTGTAGTAGGGAAACACACCTGGGAAGCGCTGCAGAAGCGTGCCTGGTGACTGCCATGTAACTAATATGTTTAAGCTCGAGACATATTTAGTTTGGCACGGCACCACAATCTTCCTGCTTTGTTGACACGGTAATATGCAGCCTTTATAATTATCTTAACAAAGAGGAGGGCACGTTTTTTATGCAAAGTAATCAAATCAGGCAGAAGTTTTTAGATTTTTTTTCTGGAAAAGACCACCTGGTCTGGCCCAGTTTTTCTTTAATTCCCCAGGATGATCCTACCCTGTTGTTAATTGGTGCAGGGATGGCTCCCCTTAAACCTTTTTTTACCGGAGAGAAAAAGCCACCTCATCCACGTATGGCCACCTGCCAGAAATGCGTGCGTACTCCGGATATTGAGAGAGTAGGAGAAACCGGGCGCCATGCAACTTTTTTTGAGATGCTGGGAAATTTCTCTTTTGGAGATTATTTTAAAGAGGAAGCCATAGAGTGGGCATGGGAGCTGGTAACCCGCGGTTTTAAGTTTCCCCTGGATCGTTTGTGGGTAAGTATTTACCAGGACGACGAAGAGTCGTATAAAATCTGGAATGAACAGATTGGAGTTCCTCATGACAGGATTGTGCGGCTGGGCAAAGAAGACAATTTTTGGGAGATAGGTGTGGGCCCCTGCGGCCCCTGTTCGGAGATTTATTACGACCTGGGCCCGGAAGCCGGCTGTGGCAGTCCCGATTGCAAGGTAGGTTGCGACTGTGACCGTTACCTGGAGATATGGAACCTGGTTTTCACCCAGTTTAACCTTTTACCTTCCGGGGAGATGGAAGAACTGGAAAGGAAGAATATTGACACGGGTGCCGGTCTGGAAAGACTGGCCATGGCTCTCCAGGGAGTGACTTCCATATACGAGATAGACACGGTAGCCCCGCTGGTTAAGCACTTGTCTGAAGTAGCCGGGGAGTACGGACATACTCCCCCACCCGATAAAAACAACCTTTCCCTCCGCATTGTTACCGAGCATCTGCGCGGTGTGACTTTCCTGGTGGCGGACGGGGTGCTTCCGTCCAACGAAGGCAGGGGATATATACTAAGACGCCTTTTACGGAGAGCCTTGCGTCACGGGCGATTGCTGGGTATTCAAGATACATTTTTACACCAGGCGGCTTCACTGGTAATAGAAACCATGGGTGATGCTTACCCGGAATTGAAGCAGAGGGCGGAATACATAACCCGTATAATAGAGATTGAAGAAAACCGTTTCCAAGAAACCCTTAACCAGGGTTGCCAGATATTAGAAGAAGAGCTGCGGAAACTTATGGATAGCGAAACAAAGACCTTCCCCGGAGAATCGGCTTTCAAACTTTACGATACGTACGGTTTCCCCCTGGATTTAACCAGGGAAATTGTCGAAGAAAACGGGATGGAAGTCCACGAAGAAACTTTTTACGATTACCTGGAACAGCAGAGAGAGAGAGCCAGGAAGGCGTTGAAAATAACCGGAGGTTTCTCCTCAGCCGAGTGGGAGAAAGAGCGGGATGTGGATACAACTTTTGTAGGATACGATAAACTGGAAACAGAAAGCCGGGTAATGGCGGTTAAAGTAGAGGGAAACGACAGGAAAGAGGCGAGCCAGGGAGAAGAGGTGGAGTTGCTGGTATCTCCCGTGCCTTTTTACGCCGAAGCGGGAGGGCAGGTAGGGGATACCGGGTACCTCCGCAGTGACAACCTTTTACTGCGCGTGGACAACGCTTACTATAACCAGTACGAACAGATTGTACTTAAAGGTGTGGTGGAAGAAGGTGCTATTAAAGTAAGGGACCTGGTGCAGGCACGGGTAGATACAAAAAGAAGACAGGCCCTGCGCCGCAGCCATACGGCAACACACCTGCTACACCGTGCTTTGAGAAATTATTTTGGTGAGCACGTTAACCAGGCCGGTTCACTGGTGGCTCCCGACCGCCTTCGTTTTGATTTCACCCATTTTGATACTTTAATGGAGGAAGACCGGGAGTACCTGGAGAAATTATTAAATGAACTGGTACGAGAAAATATTTCGGTAGGTGTTAGCTACGTTTCCCTGGAAGAAGCAAGAGAAAAAGGTGCCCTGGCCCTTTTTGACGAAAAATACGAATCGGAGCGCGTCAGGCTTTTAAATATAGGAAACTACAGTCTGGAATTATGCGGGGGCACTCATCTTAATGCTACCGGCGAAATTGGATTCTTTAAACTTGTTTCTGAAGAAAGTGTGGGGGCCGGTGTCAGGAGGCTGGAAGCGCTGACGGGAGAAGAAGCCTGGAAACACATAAAGAAACAGGAAGAAGTAATACAGAGGAGTGCGGAGTTATGTAAGACTTCCCCGCAAAACCTGGAAGAAAAGCTGGAAGAATGGCTGGAAGATTATCGCAAATTAGAAGAAGGCTACCGCAGCCTGCAGGGTAAACTTGCCGAATTCCAGGCGGACAGCTTGTTGGTCAGGGCAAAACAGAACGGCGATATAAATATTATTAGTGCCGAAGTTACGGCGGAAAGTATGGATGCCCTGCGGGGACTGGCCGACAGGGTCAAGGAGAAGATGAAGCGCTCCGTAGTAGTTTTGGGGACGGTTAACGACGGAAAGGTGATGCTTATAGCTGCTGCTACCCGGGATGTTTTGGATGAAGGCATTCACGCGGGTAATATTGTAAAAGAAATATCAGCAAAGGTAAACGGGGGAGGGGGAGGTCGACCCGATATGGCCCAGGCCGGAGGGAAGAATCCCGATGGTCTTGAAGACGCACTTAAGGAAGTGGAAAAAGTAGTACACAAACATAAAGGTTCTTCTTAAGGTTAAGAAAACCAGAGGTAACCCGCGGGTTGCTGCAAGCAAAGGAGGGGGGGGCTCCATGAAAGAGGAGAGAGAAAACAGAGAAGGCATGGACCATACCGTTCGTTTTACTACCAACAAGGACGAAAAAGACAATCCTGCCCGGAGAGTTTTACTGGAAGTCTATTTTGCTTTAAAAGAAAAAGGGTATAATCCGCTGCACCAGCTGGTTGGTTACCTTCTTTCCGGCGAACCGGCTTACATTACCAGCCATAAAAATGCCCGCAGCATGATAAAAAAAGTGGAGCGGGATGAGCTATTGGAAGAGCTGGTTCGCAGCTATATAGAACTGGCGGAGAAAGAAAACGCGGATAACTATTCACAGTAAACGCGGGGATGTCCAGCCATGCAGCATTAAGTAGTTGCTTTATTTTTCCGTGTGCAGTGTCTACAGCTTTCTACAAAATATAAAAGGGTGGAACAGCAAAGCTTATGCGCATTTTAGGCATAGACCTGGGCAGCAAGAGAATAGGACTTGCCGTTAGCGACGAATTGCAGCTTACTGCACAGGGAATAACTGTCTTACATCGAAAGAGTTTGTCAAAAGACCTGGAATATTTAAAAGAAGTATGCAGGCAGTACGGGGTAGAAGAAATAGTTTTGGGCCATCCACTTCTTATGGATGGAACCAGGGGAGAGGCTGCCTCGGAAGCTGAAAAATTTCGCGAGAAACTGGTGGAATACCTGGAGTTACCCGTTCATTTATGGGATGAAAGGATGACTACCGGTTCTGCCGAGAAGACCCTGCTGGAAGCGGATATGAGCAGGCAAAAAAGAAAAGAAGTAATAGATAAGATTTCAGCTGTTTTTATCCTGGAATCCTACCTTTATTCAAAACATGATTAAAAAACAGTTATGAAAGCAATGGAGGAAGGGAAAAATACAGGCTGATTTTATTATGAAAAATATCGAGGAAGGAAGGTGTAGAAGGTGAGTGAAGAACGGGATGATGTAGTTGTTTTGGTTGATGAAGAGGGGAAGGAACACCGGTTTGCCGTAGTTGACATCTTTTCGGTAAAAGAAAGTGATTACGCTGTACTTGCCCCCCTGGGAGAGAAAGGCGAGGAAGGGGATGACCAGGAGGAGTTTGAAAGTGCATATATCTTTCGCATTGATGAAACCGGGGGAGAACAGACCCTGGTGGAAGTAGAAAGCGAAGATGAATGGGAAGATGTTGCTGCAGAGTGGGAAAACCGTGTGCGTGAACTGGAAAAAATGGAGGAAGAGGACACAGAGGAGTAGAACCTTCACATATCCATAACAGTTATAAAATAGCCGACGCGGTTGGGAGAGGAATTCTTGATAAAAAAATATGTGTCCAAAGAGCTCAAAGTGTTTAAAAATAAATCGGTCAAATTTATTTTGGCAGCTCTGTTTATTTTTGTACTTTTGCTTGGGGGGGCAGGAGCGACTTTATACTGGCACATATATGTACCCGTAAACGCTGAGGCTGAAAATGAAGAGCAGCTTTTTGAGGTTCCGTCAGGCTCCACTATTCGGGAAACGGGAGAAAAACTGGAAGAGCAGGGTCTTATCAGGAGTTCACTGGTATTCCGCCAGTACCTGCGCTTTTCTGACCTGGACCAGCGTATAATCTCCGGAAATTACGTTTTAAGCGCTTCCATGAGCCTTTCCCAGATTGCTCGACATCTTTCCAGTGGTGAGGTAGAAGCGGAAGAAACTATCGTTTTTACTATACCGGAAGGACGGAATGTAGAACAGATAGCCCGGATACTGGAAGAAAGAGGCCTGGTAGACAGCGAAAAATTCCTTAGTTTAGCCAAAGACCCTCCCGTGGAGATTTTGGATAGCTATGACTTTTTGGAAGGCGATCGTCCGGATTTGGAATATGCCCTGGAAGGTTACTTGTTCCCCGAGACATACGAAGTAGAAGTTGATGTTTCCGAAGAAGAAATTATTACTAAATTACTGGACCAGTTGAAAAAAGTCGTGGTGGACAAGCGTGAAGAAATAGAAGAGATAGATAAGGAGCTACACGATCTTCTGACTCTTGCTTCTATAATAGAGAGAGAAGCAAGAGTTGATCACGAAAGGGAAATTATTAGTTCAGTTTTCCACAATCGTTTGGATATAGATCAACCACTGGAATCCTGTGCAACAGTACAGTATGCCATTGGTGAATTGAAAGAGGTTTTACATCAATCGGACCTGGATTACGAATCTCCGTACAATACGTATCAGAGAAGAGGCCTTCCGCCCGGACCTATTGCTTCACCGGGCAATGTATCTATCAGGGCAGCTATACACCCGGCTGATACTGAATACAGGTATTTCGTATCAAAGGGTGACGGTAGTGGGGAGCACTTGTTTGCCGAGACTTATGAAGGTCACTTGAGAAACAGGCAGGAAGTCAACCGTTAGAACGGTCTGTTAAGAAGCTTTTGAATAATAAAGAAGCTGCAAAGATGTCTAAAGCAAAAGTCAGGAAGTCGGGTTATGGATTTTGCACCTTTCAGGCTTGTTGCTTTTTTTGTATTAAGTATTTTAGGCTCACTCAATTATATTGTATAAAATACATAAATATATTGTTTGATGGAAAAGTATCATAAACCGGAAAACAGTTGGCTGGAGGCGTTTGCTTTTGGAAGATCACTCTATCGGGATGGTGCCAGAGTTGTTGGCGCCTGCCGGAGACCCCGAACGCTTGCGATTTGCAGTGTATTACGGGGCTGATGCGGTTTACGCGGGTTTAAATGAGCTGAATCTGCGATCGGGGGCGGGCAACTTTAACTGCAGGGAATTTGAGGAAGGTGTAAATTTTGCTCACAGGCGGGGGGTTAAGGTTTATGCTACGGTAAATATTATGGCACATAACCGTCATCTGGACAAAGTAGCTCCTCTACTGCGTTTTTTGCATGATTGCGGTACTGATGGCATTATTGTCTCCGACCCTGGAATAGCAGAGACGGTCAAAGAAATTACACCGGAAATTCCTTTGCACTTGAGCACTCAGGCTAACGCCACTAATTGGAAGACTGTGGCGTTTTGGTACCGTTTGGGGTTTAAAAGAATTAACCTGGCGCGGGAACT
>CAYODA010000084.1:0-8784 GCA_964402625.1 uncultured Syntrophomonadaceae bacterium
GCCCTGGGGGAAGAAGATACTGCGGAGAAGTGGGAAGACCTGTACGCCGTTACCGGCTTTTTTGTAGGGCAGAGTGACGATATAACCTGCCGGGAATATGCCGGCCTGATCGACGAGATTTACGGTGAGGAAGTAACCCTGGAAAGCCTGGCAGAAGAGGGTGAAAAATTTCGTGAGTTTTTCTCCCGCGCCAGGGAGCTGGATCCCCCGGATGTCCAGTCCCTACCCATATACGATGAAGACCTGAACCCGGACCGGGACGAAGTAACCCGGGGTTACCGCTTTATGGGACAGCGCTTTACTCTGGATGCTTTTATCTTTCAGCGGCTGATTTACCGGGAGGTAGGGGAAAACGAGGACGGAGCCAGGAGAATGCTCCCTAAAGGACTGGATGTACCCGCCGCCATGGGCTCCGAGGAGGCCTACCGCATCCTGGAGGAAAAAGGTGAAACTGAATACCGGGACTACCGGGAGAACATGGAAGAGCTGCAGGACTACGTGGAGGAAATAGAGCGGGATACCTGGACCGGGAATCTGTACTGGGGCTGGCTGTACACCCTGGAAGCCCTGACTGAAAAAAGAGGAGAAGGCTATCCCGTGTTCATGCAGAACCGGGCCTGGGAAAAGAAAGAGCTAAACACTTTCCTGGGCAGCTATACCGAGCTAAAGCACGACACCGTCCTTTATTCCAAGCAGGTTTACGCCCAGATGGGAGGCGTTATGGAGGAAGATGACCGGGGTTACGTGGAGCCCGCCCCGGAAGTTTACGGGCGGCTGGCTTCCCTGGCGGAGATGACCCGGGAAGGCCTGGATGAGCGCCGTCTTATTAGCGAAAGGGACCGCGACAACCTGGAAAAACTGGAGCAGCTTTCTGTTTACTTAAAGGAAATTTCGGAAAAACAGTTGACCGGGGAAGAGCTAACGGAGGAAGAGCACGACTTGATCCGTTCCTACGGGGGACAGCTGGAACATTTCTGGCTGGAAGCCATGAGGGAAGAAGATGACCTGGATGCAGCTGGAACCATGGAAGACAGCCCTGCGGCGGTTATTACCGACGTGGCTACGAATCCTCAGGGAAGAGAAGTGCTCCAGGTAGGCACTGGAGACATTTACCACATTTATGCGGTTGTACCGGTTGAGGATACCTTGAGGATAGCCAAGGGAGGGGTTTATTCTCACTACGAATTCCCACAGCCCATGCAGGAGCGCCTTACCAATGAGGAGTGGCATGAAATGCTGAGGCAAGACGAGGTGCCCCTCATGTGCCCATGGAAAAAGGAGTTTATAGTAGATGAGTAATATAAAGCTTCTGGGGGCAGTGATTTGTGCTGCTGTGCTGCTTGCCGCGGGGTTAGGGGAGGTAGGGCGGGTAGATCTCCATAATTCAATCCGGCCCGGTATACCGGAAAGCAACACCAGCGAAACCGCCAATACCGCCTCCTTCCCGCAAATCGGTCAGGACACGCAGTATTTTGATTTAAACCTGGACGGCGAAAAAGAAAAGCTGGTCCTGGATGACGGCAGCTTGCAGGTGCTTGCCGATGATCAAGTAGTATGGTTTACCCCGGAGGACTGGCAGGTGGATTTCTTTTTCCCGGGAGATGCAACCAACGATGGTGTTCCGGAGTTAAGCCTGGTGGTATGGAGGAAGGAAAGCTATGGTTCGGTTAAACCTTTCTGGGTGGAAGAAGAGGATGACAGTTTGAAATGCCACCTCTTTCTTTTCCGGCTGGAAGAAGACCGGGAAATGAGGCCCATCTGGCAGTCCTCCCGTCTTCCACACCCGGTTTACCGGGCCGAGTTGAATGACCTGAATGAGGATGGAGAGAACAAACTGCTGGTAACGGGAGGGTGTTACCGGGATCCTGGCGTGCGGGAATTATCTATATGGAAATGGGATGAATTTGGATTTACCAGGGTGGATTAGGATTCCACAAGGACATTTTTTTATGCCACTTTGGGTAACGAAAATATTAACACGGCAGCCGGTTGCCGGGTTAATATTTTCGTTTTTTTACACATTTTCTTTATGCAAAAGGAAAGCAAGGGTTAGCATAGAATCTACAGATAACGAATAAAAAAATTTGCGGCAGAATTTTGGCGGGTCAACAAGGAGGGGGAAACGGCAAGTGGTTGAAGAAGAGAGCGGAAGGCAAAAAGAGCGAGATGAACAGGATTTAATAGACGCGGGTGAAAGAGAGAAGGCTGTCAGGGATTTTTCTACCAGTTTTTGGGTGGAAGCGGGGGCCGGCACCGGCAAGACCAGTTTGCTGGTAGACCGCCTCTTCCACGTGGTAGTGGAAAACAACACCCCCCTGGAACAGGTGGCAGCCATTACTTTTACCGAGAAAGCAGCCGCCGAGCTTAAAACGCGTTTGCGGGAAAGGCTGGAGAAGGAAAAAGAATCAAGCATTCCCGAGCCCCGCCTTCAAACTATCCGCCGGGCCCTGGAGGAAATAGAGTATGCCTTCATTGGCACTATCCACTCTTTTGCGGCAAACCTGCTGCAGGACCGTCCCGTAGAAGCGGGGGTTGATCCCCGTTTTCAGATAGTGGACCAGGACGAAATTTCTTCTTTGCTGGAAGAGGCCTGGGAAAAGTGGTTTGACCGGGAACTGGAGAAAGAAAGGGAGTCCCTGCGGCGGGCGGTAAAGCTGGGCTTTCCCCCGGAAAACTTCTACCAGGCTGCTCACCGCCTGTACCACCAGAGGGATATCCTGCAAGAGGGAGAACCGGAACCCTGCGAGTTTTACCCGCAGAGGCGCCTGGAAGAGCTTTGGGAGAAAGCACGTCTCCTGGAGGGCCTGCTGCCCCGGTGTAAAGATAAAACAGACCAGGGATGGGAACAGGCCTCCCGTTTTTTAAGCTGGTTGGAAAAAGCCGAAGGTTTAAAAGAAGAAGACCTGGTTTATTTTTTCCTGCACCTCATGCCTACAGTAAAAGCAAAGGGCAACCAGAAAAACTGGCACTCCCGGGAGGCCTGTGCGGAGCAGAAAGAAATATGCCGCGAAGTGGAAAAACTTCAGGAAGAGATCCGGAAGGAGGCAGCGGGCACGGTTTCCCGGGAGGTTATCAGCTGGTTGGAAGGCTTTTTTGACTTCCTGGAAGAGGAAAAGGCTGACCGGGGCGTGCTGGATTTCAACGACTTGCTTTTAAGGGCCAGGAACCTGCTGAGGGATGATCTGCCAACCCGGGGATATTTTCAAAAACGCTACCGCTGCCTGCTGGTGGACGAATTTCAAGATACCGATCCCCTGCAGGCGGAGATAGTGCTTTTTTTGGCGGAAAAAGAGCCCCGCGCTGCTCAGTGGAATCAGGTGGTGGTAGAGCCGGGCAAGCTGTTTTTAGTTGGGGATCCCAAGCAGTCCATCTACCGCTTCCGCCGGGCGGATATCCAGATGTACGAAGAGGTGCGGCGCTGCTTACACAACCAGGGGGAAGAACTGGCCATAGTGCAGAATTTCCGAACGGTACCGGCCATCATAGAGTGGGTAAATCTTGCCTTTTCCCACCTGGTAAAACCGGAGCCCGACCGCACCTACCAGCCAGAATACATATCCCTGCATCCTTACCGGGATAATCCTCCCGGGGAGCATTTGCGCTTCTACTCTCCCCCGGAGGAATGGCAGAAACTACGGGCCGAAGATCTGCGCCGCCGGGAGGCCAGGTGGGTGGCCGCCCTTATAAAAAGTGAAGTAGAAAGCAGCAGGGTTGAGCAGGAAGGGGGAAAAAACAGTGCTGGAGGCAACAACAACAGTAACCGTTTAAAAGGCGCGGGGCGCCTTGGCTACGGGGATATAGCAGTGCTCTTTCCCACTACTACAGGGATACATTTTTATGAAGAAGCCCTGCGCGAAATGGGTGTTCCCTACCGTTTAGAGGGAGGCAGGAGGTTTTTTAAGCGCAAGGAGATAAACGATTTTTCCGTCCTGGTAACTTCCCTGGACAACCCTTACGACCAGGTGGCCCTGGTAGCCGTCCTGCGGCATGTATTCGGTATCTCCGACGAAGAGCTGTTGCAGTACGCCCATTCCGGCGGTGAATTCAATTACCTGGAAGCAGGGGAAGAAGTTAAAGAGTTTGATGGCATCAGCAGGGCTTTTGAATTCCTGCGGGAACAGTACCGTCGGCGGGAAGAAAAACCGGTTTCTGTTTTCCTGGAAAAGCTGCTGGATGAATCGGGGATGATGAGTGTATACCTGGTGCAGCAACAGGGACACCGGGCCAGGCTTAACTTGAGAAAAGCGGTGGACATGGCACGGGCCTGGGAAAAGAAAGAGGCACTTACCCTGCGCAGGTACGTGCACTGGCTTAAAGACGCATTTTTCCGGGGAAAAGAAGAGCCGGAATCACAGGCCCCCGGGGAAGATGCGGTAACACTCATGACCATACACGGTTCCAAGGGGTTGGAATTCCCGGCGGTGATACTGGCCAATCTTATATCCGGCCAGGTACGCGCTCCGGGAGTTGTCGCGGATCACTACCACCGCCGGTTTGAGGTGGAGCTGGGCGGGGGTTTTGCTACTTACGGTTTTAGTGACCTCAAGGATGACGAAAAGGTAAGGCAGGAAGCGGAAAAAAGGCGGCTCTTTTACGTGGCTGCTACCCGGGCCAGGGACCGCCTGCTGGTACCTTTGACCGCTGGACGCAGCTGGGGTTTTTGGAAGTACCTGGAGCAGCTCGGCAGGGAAGGATTGATACCCGAAAGCAATTGCTATCCCATGGAAGAACTGGAGCGGCAGTACCTGCGGCTCCGGGCTGACCCGGAAGACAGGGTCAAAAGTAGTGATATTTCTGGCGAGGTTGGCGAAAGTATAGTTAAAGGAGGAGAAGAAACGGGGGGATTATCCCCTGACGAAAATGAGAAAGAGCGGGAAGCTCGCCTGCGGGAGCTAAAGGAGCAGCGCCGCCGCTGGGAAGAAGAACTCGGGCGGGCCGTATCCGAAGCTTCTTCTGCCTTGCCGTTGGTAAGCGCCAGTGCCCTGGTAGAAGAAGCAGAAAGAACAGATTCTTTTCCAGAAGCTACGGGGAGGCCTTCCACGGAAGATGGAAGCCCACCCGCCGGGGGTGCCGGTGTGGGGTCAGCTTTCCACCAGGTAATGGAGAAGATCAGCCTGCAGCCCGGGGAAGAAGAAACAAAAAAACTGGTAGAAGAAGCTTCCCTTTACTGGGGGCTGGAAAGAGAAGAGGAAGCCGAATTGCAACGGCTGGTAAGGCAAACCCTGCGCAGCACCCTGTGGAATAGAATGCAAGCAGGCAGGGTGTACCGCGAAGTCCCCTTCAGCGTTCAGCACCGGGAACGACTTCTGGAAGGGCTGGTAGACGTAATAATTGAAGAAAGCGGTGGGCTGGTTATAGTAGACTACAAAACCGATCGGGTAACTGAAGAAGAGGTAGGGGAAAGGGTGGAACACTACCGTACCCAGGCTTACGTGTACGCCCTGGCGGTTCAGCAGGTCACCGGCGGCAGGGTAAAAGAAGCAGGTTATTTTTTTGTCCGGCCAGGTTGCTGGAAAACAATTTCTATACCTTCTACACCTGAGCTGGAGGATTACCTGAAGCTCAGGTGTAGCTGAAGGGGGAAAGTTTAAGAGTCAAATTCCTTAAGTAAAGGAGGGGGAGTTTGTTACAAGAGATAGAAGACAGGGTTTACCTGGTTCCGGGAAGGAACCGGGGTCAGTTTCCTTTCTGTAATTCCCTTTATATAAGAGATGAAACCCGGGTACTGATAGATGCCGGGGCCGGTCAGGAAATCTTGCAGGAAGTAAAGGAAGAAGGAGTAGACCTGCTGGTTTTTACGCACTTTCACCGGGATCACGTTTCTTTTGCTCCCATTTTTTCGGGCACGCCAAAAGCGGCCCATTTTCTTGACGCACCTCCCCTGGAAAGTCTAAACGCTTTTTTTGAATACACGGGCTTAAACCAGAATAGTAATTTCATGAAAGAAAACAAGTGGTTGTTTAAGGTGCTCCGTCCTGAACCGGTCCAGTGGCTGTTAAAAAACGGTGAAGTAATAGACTGTGGCAGGACGCACTTGAAGCTGATGCATACTCCCGGACACACACCGGGGCACTCTTCTTTTTTGATAAACGACAAACTCTTTTTTGCAGCGGATATAGATCTTACTTCCTTTGGACCCTGGTACGGAAATGTTAGTTCCAGCCTGGAGGATTTCATCCATTCTATAAATCTTGTAAAAAGCCTGAACCCATCCCGCATTTTGACCAGTCACATGGGAATGATAGAAAAAAATATACCCGGGAGGCTGGAAAGCTACCTGGATATAATTGAGGGAAGGGAGCGGGCTATACTGGAGCGGTTAAAAAAAGGTCCGCATCGCCTGGAAGATTTGACAGGCAAGAGACTTATATATCCCAACTACAGGAATGACGAGGCACGCTACCGTTTTGAACGTATAATGTTATACAAACACCTGGAGAAGCTGATAAAAACAGGCAGGGCAACAAAGCAGGAAGGGTACTATAAAATAAACTGATATAGATGAATACCGGCAAAAAACAAAAACCATTAAATGTATAGTAAGTCCAATAAAGATCCAGGCAAAAAGCGGCAAAACTTAGCTGTTGTCAAACACATGAAAGTTTATTATAATAAAAATAACATTAGAACCCATTAAAAGAGGGTAAATTGCCATGAATGTAATGGAATATTTACAGGACAAATTAAAAAACGGGACCGTTCATATAACTCTTATTGACCCGGTAAGGCAGGTCCCCGAGGCTGCTGGAAAGCTGGCCTACACGGCCCAGGAAGTGGGAAGTGACCTGATTTTTGTTACCGGCAGCAGCGGTACCACCCAGAGGAACCTGGTGGAAACTACTTCATCGGTCCGTGAAAAAGCGGATATACCCATTGTTTATTTCCCCTCGGGTGCAGAAGCATTCTGTCTGAATTTTGATGCCTTTCTCTTCCTCAGCATGATGAATTCCCGTAACTCCCAGTTTATTACGGGAGCCCACTCCAAGATAGCCCTCATGTTGAAGAGGCTGGGGGTAGAGGTTATTCCCGCAGGCTATATAGTAGTAGAGCCGGGCATGAAAATCGGGGAAATAGGAGAAGCGGAGCTGGTTTCCCGCGATAACTTCTGGAACGCCATTGGATACTCTTTGACGGCGGAATTCATGGGCATGCAGTTTATAATCCTGGAAGCGGGCAACGGGGCAGCCCAGCCGGTTCCGGCGGGCATGATAAGGGCGGTCAAAAAAGAACTGGGTGTTCCCCTGATAGTAGGGGGAGGTATCCGAAACGCCATTGATGCCCGAAGAGTGAGGCAGGCGGGTGCCGATGTTGTGGTTACAGGAACAGTTATTGAGAATGCCGGCTACCGGGAACGGCTGCGTTCCATCCTCAGCGCCTTGAAAGAGTAAAAGCAAAAGGTCGTTAACTTTTAATAGATGCGTAATAAATACCATTTTAATTATACAGGCAGGGCTACGCAAGCCCTGCTTTTTAATGTACAAGCCCTGATTTTAAAACCATGCCTGGCCACATATATTTTCGGGTTTTTTCTTTTGTTGTTTCGCTCCCAAATGACAGAAAATAATTATACTACACATAACCACAACATTGACGTTTAAGTGTACTAATAATAAAATAATAGTAGTTCGTAAAAAATTTGCCACACAAATCAAAGCTATACAACTTTATTTCAATATTAATTTTCAATATGAAAGACGCTTTAATTTTGAAAGACAAAGAAAACACTGCTTATTAATTTTAATTTCTCCGTCTTAACAAATTTTTGCCATGAATCCCAGGGGAGAGGGAGATGGTTTATAATAGGAATTAAATTTTTAGAGAATTGGCATGATTTTTGCATGGTGATTTCGTAAATAATAAATAATGTTTTCACAAATAATAAACAAATTTTTAAATTCATAAGTATGCTAATGGAAAGGGGGGATATTTTAAAGATTACAGGAAGTGGCGGCTATGGTATGAGGGTGTCAAAAGAAAAATTATGAGGGGAGGCAAATTATGTCTATCAAAAAAGCACTTTTTTTTGTGCTGGTTGCTTTTCTTTTATTAGCCTTTGTGGTAAGTGGTTGTGAGACAGATCCTGAAGAGGCAGAAGAGGTAGATGAGGTTGAGGAGAAAGAAGAAATCGTTATCGGTGCTTCCAGGTCTATGAGCGGTCCCCTGGCTGTCCAGCAGGAAATGGCTTTTGGACCAGTCTACCAGATGTGGGTGGATGAAGTTGACGAGCGTGGCGGTATCTACGTAGAAGAGTACGATAAGAAGCTCCCGATTGATTTGATAGAGTACGACGACACTTCTGATATGGGCACCATGACCAGGATGCTGGAAAGGCTTATGGTTGAAGACGAGGTTGATCTTCTGTTAGCTCCTATAAGTACTGCTTTTCTGAATACTGCTGCTCCTTTAGCTAACGAAAATGAGTATCTCTTGATGGGAGCCGAAGGAGGAGCCAAAGAACTGGAGCCTTTGATGGAAGACTTGCCTTATTTCTTCTCCGTTTTGAGTTATTCCGTACACCAGATGCCGGCCCTGATTGACATGCTGGAAGAAGAAGAGGATATTGAGGATGCGGCTATATTCCATATTGCCGACCAGCACGGGATCGATTATGCCAGTGCAGCGAACGAGGGATTGGAAGAGATTGGTGTTGATGTATTAGTAGAAACGAGCTTTTCTCCCGGAACCGATGATGTGTCGCACCTTATTGAAGACGCCGAAGCCAACGATGTGGACGCTGTATTTTTCTTTGGGTATCCCGATGAAAACTTCCTCTTTATTGAGCAG
>CAYODA010000085.1:0-8573 GCA_964402625.1 uncultured Syntrophomonadaceae bacterium
AATAACCTTAGCCCTCCCTACCTTTGCTTTCCTTCATCGTTCATTTCCCTCCCCCCACCGGGGAGGGTCAGGGTGGGAGGGGTACTTATTATAATTATGGAAGAACCGCGCGCCGCCCTTCTACTGGCGCACTGCAACACCCAGGCGCCGGTAAAGTTCGTCTATCACCTTCTGGTGCAGCTCACCTACTTCTTCATCGGTAAGTGTCTTTTCCGGAGAACGGTACACTACCGAATAAGCCAGGCTACGGTATCCCTGCGGCACCGGGTCGCCTTCATAAAGGTCAAACAGGCTTACTTCTTCCAGGAGCTTGCCCCCGGTTTCCCGGATGCATTTTTCCACTTCAGCGGCAGGAAGTTCCCTGGGAACCAGGACCGCCAGGTCGCGGAGGGAAGCCGGATACCTGGGAAGAGACTGAAAATACTTGAACAGGCTGGCAGCTTTCTCTACTTTGCTTACATCTATTTCCCCTACTATGACTTCACTTTTGAGCTGGTATTCCCTGGCTACATCGGGGTGTAGCTGTCCCAGATAGCCTACTTCTTCCCCGTTAACCTTTAGAGCAGCAGCCCGGTTAGGGTGCAAGAAAGGGTACCTGGCCTGCTCAAAAGAGTAGTTTTCTACAGCAAGTCTGTCCCATAAATTTTCCACAATACCTTTCAGGTAGAAAAAGTCTACCTTTCCGGCTTTTTCGTACCAGCTCTTCTCGGGAATGCTGCCCGTACCTGCCAGCCCCAGGCAGGTCACTTCCCGGGGAAGTTCCTGCAGGGGAAGCTGATTGGGTATAAACACCGAACCCAGTTCAAACAAAAGTTGGTTACCTGCTCCCAGCTGGCGGTTGTACTTTACCGTTTCCAGGAGGCCGGGTAAAAGAGTAGTTCTCATTATGCCCTGGTCCTCGGTTATGGGGTTCTGTAAAGGCACGCAGTTCCTCCACTGGTGTTCCTCAGGCAAATTCAAGCGGTTGAGCTGTTGCGGATTAATAAACGAGTAAGTTATGCACTCGTACATTCCGGATGCTGTCATGGTATCCCTGATAAGCTCATTTATGCGTTCTTCCACGGTTTCCCGGGCATCTACCAGGGCACCTTCCGGCAGCCGCGTAGGTATACGGTCGTACCCGTACAGGCGAGCAACTTCTTCCACTACATCCTCTTCTATGGCTACATCTGGCCTGCGTAGTGGCACCTCTACCTCCCAGGAATCACCATCCCCGGATGGGGCAATACCAAAACCCAGCCTGCTTAAAACGGATTCCACCTCTTTGGCCGGAACGGAAGTTCCCAGGAGCTTTTCCATACGGGAAGCCCCCAGCCTGACCTTCCGCGGCTCTTCTGGCTGCGGGTAACAGTCCACTACTCCGCTTAAAACTTCTCCTCCAGCCAGCTCTGCCATTAGCCGGGATGCCCGGTTCTGTCCTTGCATTACGCCTTCCGGGTTAACCCCTTTCTCAAAACGCAGGGAGGCTTCGGATATCATATTCATATTTCGTGCGGTACGCCTGGTGCTGGCCGGATTAAAGAAAGCAGCTTCAAGAAGAATTTCACTGGTGTTTTCAGATATTTCGGTATCCTGGCCGCCCATTACGCCGGCCAGGGCCACCGGTCCCCCCGGATCGGCTATCACCAGGTTGGATTCCGTTAACTGTCTCTCTTCTCCGTCTATAGTAACCAGCTTTTCGCCCGGATTGGCCCGCCGTACAATTATAGTACCTTCCTTAACCAGGCTGTAGTCAAAAGCGTGCAGGGGCTGGCCAACCTCCCACATGACGTAGTTGGTGATATCAACAATATTGTTTATGGGCCGGACTCCCGCCTTTAAAAGGCGCAACTGCATCCACAGCGGGGAACAGGTTATCCGGGAGTTACGTATAACCCGGGCGGTGTAGCGGGCACAAAGTTCTTCATCTTTAATTTCCACCCGGGCATAATCCTCCACATTCTCGGCAACCTCGGCCGGCTCCTCCGGGGGCAACTTTACGGCACACCCGGTAAGTGCGGAAACTTCATAAGCTACTCCCAGCATTCCCAGGCAATCGGAACGGTTGGGTGTCAGTTCCAGGGTTATTACCGGGTCATCTAATTCCAGCGCTTTCACCAGGCTCGTTCCGGGCTTCCAAGAAGTATCCAGCAAAAGAATCCCTTCTTCTTCCTGCACCAGCTCCAGGCCGAGCTCGGCAGGGGAACAGAGCATGCCCTGGGAAGTTACGTTGCGAATTGTGGTTTTTTTAATTTCTCCCCATTCCGGGAGGCGTGCACCGGGAAGAGCTACCGGCACACAGTCACCTTCTTTAATATTAAAAGCCCCGCATACAATATTTTTGGGCTCATCTTTTTCTCCTACCCTGACGCTGGTTAGCTGAAGCCTGTCAGCCTCCGGGTGAGGTTCAATTTTCTCGATACGCCCTACCACCACACATTCTACGCCTGGATTGAAGTTACTGACTTCCTCTACTTCCACCCCCGCCAGAGTCAGCTTTTCCTCCAGCCGTTCGGCGGGCAGCTCCAGTTCAGGTACGTATTCTTTTAACCAGGAGTACGGAACTAGCATCGTTTTCCTCCTTGTGTATCTGTAGTTTTAAAACTGCTTTAACATACGCAAGTCATTTGAATACAGAAGCCTTATATCGTTAATGCCGTATTTAAGCATGGCTACCCTTTCCACGCCCATTCCAAAAGCAAACCCGCTCACTTCCCGGGGGTTGTAACCGCTGATTTCCAGGACGTTGGGGTGCACCATACCGGCTCCCAGGATTTCCAGCCACCCGGTATGGCTGCAGACGCGGCAGCCTTCGCCCCAGCATATTACACACGATATATCCACCTCTGCGCTGGGTTCGGTAAAAGGAAAGAAGCTGGGGCGCAGGCGTATCTCTTGATTTTCGCCGAACATTTCCCGGGCAAAATGCAGAAGGACCCCTTTCAAATCGGCAAAAGATATATCCCGGTCCACGGCCAGCCCTTCTACCTGCTGAAACATGGGGGAGTGAGTGGCATCATCGTCCCGGCGGTACACCTTTCCCGGTGCTATTATGCGAATGGGTAGCTGGGGAACGTACTTTTCCATTACCCGAACCTGTACCGGCGAGGTATGGGTCCTGAGGAGAATATCCGGGGTAAAATAAAAAGAATCCTGCATATCCCTGGCCGGATGATCTGAAGGTATGTTTAAGGCTTCAAAATTATAGTAATCCAGTTCGATTTCCGGCCCTTCTACAGAGCGGAAACCAAGCCCGGTGAAAATGTCTTTGATTTCCCGAGTAACCAGGTTCACCGGGTGCCTCTGGCCCATCTCAAAGGGTTTCCCGGGCAGGGAAACATCTATTCT
Source organism: uncultured Syntrophomonadaceae bacterium (assembly GCA_964402625.1). Taxonomy (GTDB): domain Bacteria; phylum Bacillota; class Dethiobacteria; order DTU022; family PWGO01; genus PWGO01. The sequence goes on from CAYODA010000085.1 coordinate 3,328, forward strand.
CTCTTCCTCCCAGAGGGCTTCTTTATTTTCTTCTTCTATCTCGGTTTCCCTCCGGTCCAGTTCTTTTTCTATTCTTTCCTTTAGTTCGTTGGCTTTTTGACCCAGTACCGGCCTTTCTTCCGATGGCTGCTGGGACATGCTGCGTAAGACCGAAGTGATTTCGCCTTTCCTGCCCAGGTATTTCACCCGGAGCTCTTTTATCTTCTCTATATCCCCGGCAGAGGAAATTTCCTGCATGGCTTCTTTTTCTATTTGCTCCAGTTTTTCATGCATGGGTTACCTCCTATGTAATATGGAATATCAAAAACAATCCCGCTATTGCCTGTCTCTTTATTATACTAGATTATTATACCTGTAAAAACTGCCTTTAAAAACTGCGTAGCTAAAATCTCGTTTGCTGTTTTACTTTATCCGTAGAATTCCCTTCCCACGACAGAATCCTGTTTGTTTCGACTTACAAACTTAAGATTTGAAAAGAATCAAATAAACAAAAAAACTTCGTCTCACAGGGACGAATGTTTTATTAAAAAAAGCCCGGGCCTATTACACACTAGTATACCGTGCAAGAGCCGGCGGATCTTTAAACCTGCCGGATACCACCATTCAGGCTGCCCTGCGGCTCTCCCGAGCATATATCCCAAACTTTTAATACAATTTCGAAGATCTGGAAATAGTGTCAACTGCCAGGTTCTTGTAGAGCAGGTAAGCGGTTATCGAACCCGTCCTTTCAAAAATGCTCCAGAAATAGTCGGCGGTTAACAAGGCCCAACCACTTCCCTTCCTTGAAATAACCTAACAGTTTAGTTGATTATATCATATAACTTTTCATAAAACAATAAAAGTAACTGGCTTTATTTGCCTTGGGAGCCTGTTAACTCCTGTCTTCTGGCTTCAAAGAGTATAACCGCAGTGGCTACAGCAGCATTAAGCGACTCAACTCCTTCCGCCAGGGGTATCTTTACCGATATATCGGCGGATTCCCCGGCTTCCCGGGAAACACCCTGTCTCTCGTTACCGGTTATCAGGACAAAAGGCTGATTAAAATCCACCTGGTAATAATAACTGCTAGTCTCCAGGTCAGTGGAAACTACCAGGAATCCCTTTTTTTTAAGTCCAATAAGCAGTTCCCGGAGATCATCGCATTTAACCAGCCGGAGATGAAAGAGTGCCCCCGCTGAAGAACGGAGGACCTTGTGGTTGAAAGGATTCACCGTGCCCGCCCGATAAAATAGAAAGCGTCCACCCGCCGCAGCCAGGCTCCTCATTATAGTTCCCAAATTCCCAGGATCCTGGAGCCTGTCTGCCAGCATGGCCGGTGAAGATACTTCATCTAAAGCCTGCTCCAGGGTGAACTCCGGGTATTCCACCACAGCTGCAACACCCGGGGGGGTTTCTGTTTGGGAAATCTTTTTAAAGAGAGTGGGGGAAACTTCTATTTTTCGGGTTCCCGGGGGGACGTTTTCCAGGAGCACTTCAAGGTGTCCCCGGGAAGCCAGTTCCGAAGAATAAAACAAGGTTTCTATTTCAAAACCTTGTTTTATTGCTTCTTCCAGAAGGTTAAATCCTTCCACCGCTATCCTGTTGTCACCACGGTTTTTACCGTCTAAAAGCCGCCGGTATTCTTTTATGGTCGGATTGCTTTCGCTGGATACTTTTTTCATAATCTCACTCGAGGACAGAATTCAAACTTCTGCATAAATTCTTCTTTACTGGTTTTCTTTAGCTTTTTGAGCCAGTTCACCGAAACTTTCCTTATCATTAACGGCCATGTCCGCCAACATCTTACGGTTTACCCCAACACCGGCATTTTTCAACCCGTTCAAGAATCTGCTATAAGAAAGGCCGTGCGCTCGAGCAGCTGCATTTATGCGGGTGATCCAGAGCCTGCGAAAATCTCTTTTTCTCTGGCGGCGGTCACGATACGCGTACTGCAATGACTTCATTACCTGCTGATTGGCAACCTTGAAGAGCTTGCTCTTGTTGGCATAATAGCCGCGGGCCATCTTCAAGATTTTTTTGCGCCTCTTCCGGGCCACGTTTCCTCTTTTTACTCTGGGCATTTGTCTACCTCCTTCCACTCAACTTTTCCTCTCGGTGCAAAGCGCCTCTACTTTTAACAGGCCACTACTGGTAGGGTATAAGCTTTTCTACCTTTTTCTGGTCGGCCTTACTCACGGTAGTAGACTGACGAAGACGCCGCTTGCGGCGGGTATCTTTTTTCTCCAAGAGGTGGCTGCCAAAGGCTCTATTCCTTTTGATCTTCCCTTTTCCGGTACGGGAAAAGCGCTTGGAAGCCCCCCGGTGAGTTTTCATCTTAGGCATTTACAACCCTCCCCTGTATATATTAAATAATTGCATTTTTCTGCTATCTTTCTCTTGGAGACATTATCATGATCATGTTTCTGCCTTCCAGCTTGGGTTTCTTTTCCACAACAGCGCAGTCTTCCAGCTCTTGGGCCAGCTTTTCGCAGAGTTCTTTTCCGTTTTCCGAGTGAGTGACTTCCCGTCCCCGGAACATAACAGTAACTTTAACCTTATCACCAGCTTCCAAAAACTTTCTTCCTTTTTTGGCCTTTACCTGAAAATCGTGTTCTTCGATGTTGGGCCGTACTTTTACTTCCTTCAGGGTTACGGTTTTCTGTTTTTTGCGGGCTTCTTTTTCCCGCTTGCTTTTTTCATACTGGTACTTGCCGTAGTCCATGATCCGGCATACCGGAGGTTTGGCCGTCGGAGCCACATTCACCAGGTCCATATTCCTTTTTTGGGCTGTTTCCAGGGCATCATCCCTGGAGACAATCCCCAGCTGTGTCCCGTCCGTATCGATCAACCTAACCTCTTTGGCCTTGATCTTTTCATTAACCCCTTGATCTTTATTAATCACCTGTCACCTCCTGAAAATATCTTAATTCCAAAATATCCCATATGCAAGGCCAAATAAAAGCAGGTAGATTACGCCACCTGCTTTTTTGCATCCAAGATTAAAATTTGGACCCTGGCGACTGTCAACGACGTCCCAAGGTGAGAAGCAGTGGCTTCTACTTTACTCAACTCTACGTTTATACGTTAGCGGGGTTTATAATAACAGATTACGCGAGTTAAGTCAAATAATTGTTTTCTCTTCTATCTCCCGGCGCAGCTTTTTTATAAAGTAATCCAGGTCTACCGGACCCAAATCACCTTCGCCCCTCTGCCGCAGGGCTACCTGACCGGTTTCTTCTTCTTTCTCTCCAATAATCAGCATGTAGGGTATCTTTTTCAAGCGGGCCTCCCTGATCTTATAGCCCAGCTTTTCATTACGAAAATCACCTTCCACCCGGAACCCTTCTTGGGTGCGCAAATGTTCTACTACCTCTGAAGCCTGCGCATGCTGCCGGTCAGTTAACGGAAGCACAATGGCCTGCTGGGGGGCTATCCAAGGTGGGAATGCTCCAGCAAAGTGTTCTATCAAGAGGGCCATAAACCTCTCCATGGCGCCATAAACCACCCGGTGAATCATGACCGGGCGGTGGCTTTCTCCGTCCTGCCCCACGTAGGAAAGATCAAATTTTTCGGGCATCTGAAAATCCAGCTGGACAGTACCGCACTGCCAGGTGCGCCCCAGGCAGTCTTTCAGGTGAAAGTCTATTTTAGGTCCATAGAAAGCCCCCTCACCTTCACTGATACGGTAAGGGATCTCCTTATCTTCCAGGACTTTCTTTAAAATAGTGATGGCCCTCTCCCACAGCTCATCGGTTCCCATGGATTTTTCCGGCCGGGTAGAAAGCTCTACTTCGTACGAAAAACCAAAAACCCGGTAAAACCGGTCAATCAGATCAATGACACCGCTGGCCTCTTCTTCCACCTGGTGGGGTAGCATAAAGAGGTGGGCGTCATCCTGCACGAAGCTGCGCACCCTCATAAGGCCGTGCAGCGTTCCCGAAAGCTCGTGGCGGTGTACCTGCCCCAGTTCTGCAATTCTTAATGGCAGGTCCCGGTAGCTGTGCATCTGGGAAAGGTAAACCAGCATGGCACCAGGGCAATTCATGGGTTTTACCGCAAAGTCCTGCTCGTCTATCTCCGTAAAATACATGTTTTCCCGGTAGTGATCCCAGTGGCCGGAACGCTTCCACAGGTCACTGTTTAAAAGTAAAGGCGTTTTGATCTCATGGTAGCCTGCTTTACGGTGCTCTTGACGCCAAAATTCTTCCATCTCGCTCCATATCACCATCCCGTGGGGATGGAAAAAGGGAAAGCCGGGAGCTTCTTCCTGCATGCTAAACAGGTTTAGCTCCTTGCCTATTTTGCGGTGATCTCTTTTGCGCGCTTCCTCCATTAACTGAAGGTGTTTCTTTAGCTCTTTGGATGAGGGAAAGGAAACCCCGTATATTCTTTGCAGCATGGGATTTTTCTCGCTTCCCCTCCAGTAAGCTCCCGCCAGGCTGGTTAATTTAAAAGCTTTAACCTTGCCGGTGGAAGGAAGGTGGGGACCGGTACACAGGTCCATAAACTCACCCTGACGGTAAAAAGAGATGGTCTCTCCTTCCGGCATTTCTTCTATGAGTTCTTCTTTATAAATTTCACCGTGCTGGCGGAAAAATTCCAGTGCTTCTTCCCGGGTCATCTCCAGGCGATCTATGGGAAGATCTTCTTCTACAATCTTTTTCATTTCTTCCTCGATATTTTCCAGCTCCTCGGAAGATATGGGCTCGGGAAAGTGAAAATCATAGTAAAAACCGTTTTTTATTGGAGGCCCTATGCCCAGCTTTACCCCGGGATAAAGCCTTTTCACGGCCTGGGCCAGTATATGGCTGGAAGTGTGCCAGTAAACCCTGGCTCCTTCTTCTTCATCAAACGGTACAAAACTCACCTCGCATGATTCATAAAGCGGAGTGGTGAGATCAACTACTTCACCGTCCACCCGGGCGGCCACCGCTTTCTTAACGGATTTAGGCGATAGCTTTTCCACCGCTTCGTTTAAAAGCACACCGCAGGGAAACCGGTCTTCACCTTCTTCACCAACCGCAACTTTTACGTATTCCAACACATCGCCCCCATGCTGCGGATTTTTTTGACAACACTGTACATAATAAAACTTGTCCTTACGTATGTCAAGCCGCAGCTTTGGCAGGGAAGGCGCCAATCAGCCAGAGGGGGCTTTAGAATCAACTTCAAGAAAAAATCTTTCCGTTACATCTTTGTATCACTGGCAGTCATGTTAATTCCGGGGTCTGGGCACGGCAGGCACTACAACCCCGGCAAAGACTGAC
>CAYODA010000086.1:0-297 GCA_964402625.1 uncultured Syntrophomonadaceae bacterium
AGGTAAATTCGTCCATGGCGATCATACCGCCGGAACCCATGATGGCTCCCGCCTGGGTCAAGGAGTCGTAGTCTACGGGAAGATCCAGTTTATCCTCCGGGAGGCAGCCTCCGGAAGGACCGCCGATCTGGACCGCCTTAAAGGCGCGATCTTTCTGCATGCCTCCTCCCACGTCAAAAACAATCTCCCGTATGGTAATACCCATGGGAACCTCACAAAGACCGGTATTGTTAACCTTTCCGGCCAAAGCAAACACCTTGGTACCTTTGCTGTTTTCCGTTCCTACCTTGCCGTACT
>CAYODA010000086.1:307-2393 GCA_964402625.1 uncultured Syntrophomonadaceae bacterium
AGAGGAACGTTGGCAAAGGTCTCCACGTTATTGATATCGGTGGGGTGATCCCAGAGGCCTTTCTGCGCCGGGAAAGGAGGCCTGGGGCGGGGAACCCCGCGTTTACCTTCAATAGAAGCCAAAAGCGCAGTCTCTTCACCGCAAACAAATGCTCCAGCGCCTTCTTTAATATTTAATTTAAAATTAAAGCCGCTTCCCAACACGTTTTCACCCATCAGACCGTATTCTTCCGCCTGCTGGATGGCCAGCTTCAGGCGCTCAATAGCCAGGGGATACTCCGCCCGGCAGTAAACGTAGCCTTCATCGCTGCCTACAGCCAGGCCGGCAATAAGCATGCCTTCTATAATTGCGTGGGGATCGCCTTCCAGGATACTGCGGTCCATAAATGCTCCCGGGTCGCCTTCGTCGGCGTTACAGACAACGTATTTCTTCTCTCCGGGGGCCTGTAGGGTAAAATGCCACTTCATCCCGGTGGGGAAACCTGCGCCTCCCCGCCCACGCAGTCCTGCATTTTTCACCTCTTCCACAATCTCTTCCGGCTTCATATCCAGGGACCGCCTTAGCGCCCGGTATCCGCCGCGCATAATATACTCGTCAATGTTTTCCGGGTTGATCTTTCCGCTATTCCTGAGCACGTTAAATACCTGTTTTGAATAAAAGGGAATCTCGTCGTAAAAACGCTTGACTTCTTTGCTCTTGGGCTCTTTAAAAAGTTTCTTTTCTACTATTTCCCCGTTCACAAAATGGTTTTCTACTATGTCGGGAATATCTTCGGGATTCAGGCGGCAGTAAAAAACTTCATCCGGATAGACTACAATTATCGGCCCGACCTCGCAAAAGCCGGGACAACCGGTCATGACTATCCTGAACTTATCTTGAATGCCTCTTTTTTCCAGCTCTTCTCTTAAAACCCCGGTAACATCTTTAGAGCCCGAGGCAAGGCAGCCGGTTGCGCCGCAAACCATTAGATGCTTTTCAAACAAAATCTTTTCCCTCCCCTATACCTGGTGTATTAATGTATAACAAAATCCGAGTCCAGGGCCACTTTATCCATAATAGCTTTTCTTTTCTGTTTACACTCTTCGCTTTCATGGCAAAGGGGCCCATTCACACAGCAATCAACAAATTTACTGCAAGGCGCCTCTTTAGTATGAGTGCATTCGCTGCAGCACGGATCAACAAATCTTTCCACGGTCTCACTCACCTCCGCAAATAATTTTGCCCGAAAACCTCTTATCGGCACCTCTGCCCCACAAGGAAAAACCCCGTTCTACCAGAACAAAGTGAGGTGTCCACTCTACCCCTGAACAGATCTTTTTTATTCGTAACTCTCCAGTATTTCTTTAATACGGTCCGGAGTAAGGCGGCCGTGTGGGTTATCATTGATTGTCATAACCGGGGCAAGGGCGCATGCGCCTATGCAAGCCACTTCCTCCAGGGTAAACCGGTAATCCTCCGTGGTTTCTCCGGTGTCAATGCCCAGGATCTCCGTAATTCGGTCGGATATTTTGCTACCTCCCTGAATGTGACAGGCTGTCCCCTTGCAAACCCGTATAATGTTACGTCCGCGGGGTGCAAGATGAAACTGCGCATAAAAAGTAGCTACACCGTACATCTTGCTAAGGGGCACATTCATTTTTCGGGCGGCCTTCTCCATAGCCGGACGGGGAAGATATCCGTACTCCTCCTGCAAATCCTGCAGCACAGGTATCATTACACCTTTTTTATTGAGGTACGGATCTACTACTTCGTCTACCTTATCCAGATCAATTTCCGGCAAAGCAGTGGCCTCTTCACCCATAAAACCTAACCTCCTTTTTTTCTGTATATTCTCTATTTTGTTAATATATTAACAAGAAGGTACCTTGCAGTACCTAACTTAAATATTCTCTTTATTATATTGATAATCCTTCTAATTTCTCATGTTTCTTTATTAAAAATGTACTTCGATTTCCCGGTCGTAGCCGGGAAAGTAGCCGGAAAAAAGGAAGTAATTGAATCCTTTAAAAATTTCCCTTTCGTAGTGCCTCTTTTCACTTAATCTTACCACCTCTTAGGGGTTCTTAGGGGTTCTTAGGGGTTCTTA
>CAYODA010000086.1:2493-8431 GCA_964402625.1 uncultured Syntrophomonadaceae bacterium
TCTTAGGGGTTCTTAGGGGTTCTTAGGGGTTCTTAAAATATTTACGTTATTTATTTCATTTTTTGCTAAACAATTTATTTAATTAAACGAAGTCTTTCCCTTCCTTACAAGGATGGACATGCACCCATACGCTGGTTATTTCACGGTGGTTGTTTTTTAGCCTTTTTTCTACTTTATCCGCCAACTGGTGACCTTCTTCTACACTTAAGTTTCCGTCCACACCGATTACCACATCCACCTGCAGACACGGCCCGCTGTACCTGGCCCTTAACTCGTGGAGCTCGTTTATTCCCTCCTGTTTCAGCACTTCTTCTTTAATCTCTTCCTGCACTTCATCCGGAGGCATTTTATCCATCAGGGCGGTAGCGCTTTCCCATAATACCTGGAAACCCATACGCAGGATAAGAAAAGAAACCAGGATACCAGCCACCACGTCCATAAAAGCCAGCTGTTCTATTCCCCATGCTTCCCCCAGGGTGGCAGCAAGTATGCCCAAAAAAGCAGCCAGGGAAGAAAACGCATCGCTGCGGTGTTCGTGGGCACTTGCCGTGACCACGGGGGAATTGTATTTCACTCCCAGGTTGTAGGTATAGCGATAAGTGATCTCCTTAAGCACCAGGGAAAAAAGCGCTGCAAGCATGGTAAATGCTTCAGGGACTGCATGCTCCCCTTGCAGCAAAAGAGTGGTGTTGGAGTAAATCAGGTTGAGGCCTACCAGGAGAATAATTATACCCACTATACCTTGGGCGATAGATTCGGCGTTCCAGTGCCCGTAAGGGTGCTCCCGGTCCGCCGGCCTGGCGGATACCCAGACAGCCAAAAGCACCACCACCCCCACCAGGCTATCTCCCCCCGAATGAAAAGCATCGGAAAGAAGGGCCTGGCTGCCGCCGGTATATCCGAAAATTAGTTTCACTACAAAAAGAAGAAGATTTACCGCTATTCCTACAAAAGCCGCCTGTAAACAGTATCGGTATCGCAAATCCAGTTCCAACTTACACACCTCAAACAATATATTAACATACCCGTGAAAACAGGAACAGGCTTGTTTTTAGAAATGCACCAACTCCTTATTTATTTATTCGTGGCTTATTTCAGGCCCCGAACTATTAGTTATTGTTATTCTATTCTTGTGTAAAGTATTTCATGGGTTATAATAAAATCGGAGGTTTTTCCATGATACCATTAAAAGATAACATGCGCCGTCGTCGCTTTCCCCTGGTCAACATATGTTTAATTATCGCCAATGTGGCAGTTTTCCTGTACCAGGTAAGCCTTCCTTCCCGGGAAATGCAGGCATTCATATTCCACTACGGGCTAATTCCGCGGGAACAACTACAGGTTCTTCTCTCCTTTTTGGGAGACCCACAGCTAAACCTGGAAACAGGCGGGATGCTGTTTCTGCCGCTTTTTACGGCAACGTTTTTACACGGTGGCTGGTTTCACCTGCTCAGCAACATGATTTACCTCTGGGTATTTGGCGACAATATTGAAGACCGCCTGGGCCACCTGGGCCACCTGGTGGTCTACCTGTTACTAGGGGCCGGGGCCAACCTGGCACACGTATTGAGTGCCCCCCTCTCCCCGGTGCCTTTAATAGGAGCCAGCGGAGCAGTTGCCGGGTTGTTGGGCGCTTATTTTATCCTTTATCCGCGAGCCAGAATCTTGACCCTGGTTCCCCTGGGTTTTTTTATCACCTTTGTATACATACCTGCTTTCATGTTCCTGGCGCTGTGGTTCCTGCTCCAGGTATTTAATGTCATGGCTGAACCGCCGGGCGCCCAATCAGTAGCCTGGTGGGCTCACATAGGCGGATTTGTACTGGGGATAGTGGTCGGCACCCTGCTAAAACCCAAAAAGCAAACCCGCTCCAATTTCGAGTAGTATCTCCCCCACCCCTCCCCCCGGTGGGGGAAGGTAGTAAAAAGAGTAAAATTGGGTGCAATAAAGGGGTATTTTCAGAGTAGACATCCATGCCACCACAATACAGGGGCACCATCAGAAGGATGAAAATAAACCCCCCTCTCCCTATCCCTCTCCCACCAGGGGAGAGGGGAAATGTCGAGACAAAGATAACTATGGTTGAGCACGGAAGGTATAACCACCCCTGGAGTGCGGAGGCAGCAAGGAAAAAAAGAGCGATGCAGAAGTTATTTTCTGAGTAGTCACCCCGGCGCCGCTGGCACGGCGCCACCATTAGAAAGACGAAAATGTTTTTAAAGGCAACGTAGGGTTGTTGTGTTTTGCCGGCGACCGACATTAGAGGGAAATTTAGCAAAGCTTGGCGAAGCGAGGCTGTGGAGGCGGGCCGGCCAACAGGAAGTTGGCCGCCGAGCACTGAGACACGGAAGTCGAATTGCGAGGGAAGCCCGCCGGAACGCCGAAGCTGAGCCTTAGCTTTGCTTAATGACTGATTTGAGTCGGGAGCCGGCAAACACAACAACCCGGTACAAGAAAGCATATAAGTTATTTCTGAATAGATGCCCCCGCGTCAACCTGCGGTTACTAGCCGTTTTCCGAGACAACCAGTGCGGGGGAAAATTCGAGGGCATCGGCGGAAACAAAAAGGTATTTCACCCCCTGCATCTCCCCTTCAAAAGCCAGGTGTAAGGCCTCCCCGTGCAGGTGACCGTAAAGGCAGTATTTAACCCCGTAAGCCGAGAGGAGGCGGGTAAAGACAGAGTCTTCCCTGCAGCTGTTAAAAGGGGGATAGTGTAGTGCAGCTATTATACTTTCGAAACCTGCAGCACGCGCACTCTGCAGCGAAAACTCCAGCCTCTGCTGCTCCCTGAGGTATATCTTCTCATCACGGCTTTCTTCAAACCCACCTTCAGCCGGACACGTCCACCCCCGGGTGCCGCAAACCGCCCATCCGTTCCACTCCAAATGGTCATTCTGCAGTACATAAATAGAAGGAGGAAGGGCTTCCCGTACTTTTTTTACGGTCGACCACCAGTAATCGTGGTTACCTTTTACCATTACTTTGGTTCCCGGCAGCGCATCCAGCCAGGCAAAATCCTTCCGGGTTTCTTCCAGGTTCATGGCCCAGGAGACATCTCCCGGAATAATTACCAGGTCTTCCATGGCCACCCTTTCTTCCCAGCTTTTTTTTAGCTTTTGGGTATAATTTTTCCACTTGTCTCCAAAAACATCCATGGGTTTATCTGTTTCAAAAGACAGATGCAGATCAGCAATGCCCCAGACAGCCAAGTCTCCACCCCCATAAAATAAATCAATAGAAATAAATAAATTAAATTATCTGTTTTAAATTTTTGCATAAAATGATATAATATCGTTAAATATCAACTTACATGGTCAAGGAGGAGAGTCACTTTGAGTAAAAAAACACCTCGCGCACGACGTTACCTGCGTAGCAGAATAACCAACAAACTTATACTTGATACCGCCCAGCAGGTTTTCCTGGAAAAAGGGTACTCTAAAACTACTATTACCAAAATTAGCGAAGAAGCCGGTGTAGGATACGGAACCGTTTACAGCCATTTTAAAGGAAAAGAAGACCTTCTCAACAAGATTGTGGACCATATAATGGAAGGCTTCATGGAGCTATTGCAAAAGAACTATACCGTCAACGACCGCGGTGATCTGTACCATATATTTCACCAGCAAATAAATTCCGTCTTTGCCCTGGCTACAGAAAACCGGGAAATACTAAAAGTGCTCCAGGAAGCACTGGGCAAGTCAGGTTCCATTAAAGAGCACTGGAACACCGTCCTGTACGCCTTTGTAGACAAAACCTCGCGCCTCATCAATGTGGCTTATAAAAAAGGACTAACTCGCGATGTTAATTCCCGTATAACCTCCAAGTCGCTCATTTTTATGGTAGAAAACTTTTTCTGGGAAGTTGTGCACGAGGAAGAATCCGACCTGGAAATGCTTTCAGATACGGTAACCAGGCTGTTCCTGGAAGGACTGGTTACCAAGCTGGATATGCACGAGAAAGAAACAGCTTCATAACTGGCCCCTGCCCGCTTTTTGATCTGCCTGCAGGAAGAAAGGTGCCAAAATACAGGAGCAGGCGGCTACAGGCAATAACGCCGGAGCCACGGCTAAATTTCCTGTAGCCGGTACTCGCGGGTTCCCATGCCCAGTTCTTCCGCGTGATTCAGGGTTATCTCGTAACTGGAATCAGGGTACAGGGCCTTAAACTTGTCCTCACCGGAGTTAAAAGAATCTGTAAGAGCAGTACCTTTTATTCCCGGCTGGCGGTTAATCTTTTCCACTGAAGCACTGTCCAGGGCCACCGGATCCCGTGAAGCCATCAAACCTATATCGGGAACTACCGGGGCGTCACTCCAGCTGTTGCAGTCACAGTCCGGTATTACATCCAGCAGGAAGTTTATGTAAAGGCAGCTGTTCATCTTGTTCTTTACCGCCCCAAAAGCGTGCTCCGACATCCTTTCCAGCACCGCATCTACTTCCGACTTCCAGTTAATCTTGATGGAATTATGCCTGCAAGCCATTAAACACTCGGCACACCCCACGCACTTTTCCTGATTGATCACGGCTACTTTTTTATTTCCTTCTCTTTCTATTAGGGTTATGGCTTCTTCCGGGCACCAGGGCTGGCACACGGCACAACCCTTGCAATGCTCTTCCCTTACTTTTGGTTTAACCGAAGAGTGCATCATTTGCTTGGCGGACCGGTTGCCGCCTCCCATGCCCAGGTTTTTCAAGGCACCACCGAATCCGGTCAGGATATGGCCCTTGACGTGGGAGAGGACTACCATGGAATCAGCCTCGAAGATGCCGTTACCTATGTTGACCTTTTCAAAGTGCTTCCCGTTTACTTCTACTTCCTGGTAGTTACGCCCGCGCAGGCCGTCACCTATAAACAGGGGAGCACCCACGGTAGCATAAGAAAACCCGTTTTCAATTGCGGTCTGCAGGTGATCCACGGCATTGGACCTGCTTCCCACGTACAGGGTATTGGTATCTACCAGGTAGGGTTTGCCTCCCTTTTCTTTTATTTTATCCACTACACGCCGCACGTAAACCGGGCTGATAAAAGTAGTATTGCCCTTTTCTCCAAAATGCAGTTTTACCGCTACCAGGTCTCCCGGGGAGATAACCTCTTCCAGTCCCGCGTTTTCTACCAGTTTTTCCAGTTTACCGGGAAGGCTTTCCTGGTGGGACCGGGAGCGCCGGTCTGTAAAATATACCGGAGATGTCATGTTTTACTTTCTCCCTCCTTGTTTGGATACATTTAATCAAACACCCGTATCCCTATGCCCTGTAAATTAAGTATTGGGGCTATAATCTATTATTTAATTTACGGTCATTAAGGTAATGTTAATAGGCCCGGGCCAGGTAAACTTCGCAGCTAGCTTCTTTTCCGCAGTACAGACAGCGCTTATCTTCTCCTATTTCCCAGTTGTAAATACAGCGGATGGTGGCCCTGGTGTCATCTTTTATGCCTTCTTCGCATTCCCCGCTGCCGCACCAGGGGGTCTGCACGTATCCCCGCTTCTCTTCTATGTGCTTCTTGAACTCCTCGTAATCTTCCATGTAACAAGTATTCTCTTCCATAAATAGGCGGGATTTTTCCAGGAGTTCCGACTGTATCTCTTCCAGTAGCTCAGGTACCCTTTGCGTAATGCGGGATAGAGGTATTTCTTCTTTCTCTCCGTTATCCCGGCGAACCGCCATCACCTGCTCCTTTTCCAGGTCTTTCGGCCCCAGTTCCAGCCGCAGGGGCACCCCTTTCATTTCCCACTCGTTGAACTTCCAGCCTGCCGAATACCCGTCCCGGTCGTCCACATGCAGGCGTGCCAGGCCTTTAAGCTCATCCTTGAGTTCACCGGTTTTCTGCATTACTTCTTCACGGGCTTTTTTGGTGAGGATGGGCACTATTACCAGCTGGGTAGGAGCAATCCGGGGAGGGATCACCAGGCCGCGGTCGTCCCCGTGTACCATTATC
>CAYODA010000087.1:0-8253 GCA_964402625.1 uncultured Syntrophomonadaceae bacterium
TCTGGCTTTGGCCAGCCTGGCTATAGTATTCTGCAATAGAAAAATATCAGCCGGTAGTATATTTTTTGTGGGAGCCGTTTATGCTGTAGCGGTTTACCTGGTTCGACTGCTCCCTTTTACTGCGTTCGGCATTCACTTCGTGATACTGGTTTTTGTACTGGGAATGCTGCTGTACTATACTTTAAAAGCAAGGTTCAGCTTGAGCCTGTTATGTTCTTTCGGGGCGCTTACGGTGCTTGCGGCCCTGGAGATGTTGTGCATGTACCTTTTATCAATTTTAACCGGAATTCCGGTCCAGGAAGCGGTTGAGAATTTGTGGATGCATCTGCTGTTTGCCTGGCCGCATGTGCTTTTTATATTTTTACTGGGGTGGTTTTTAAACCAGCGCTGGAAATTTGATTAAAAGTGCAGGGGATTACATGCCTGGATACCTGGGACAGGGATTTGCAGAAAAAATTGGTGAAATAAAAGAGCTTTCTCCGGAAGACAGGGAAGTAATTGCTTACGGGTTGGAGTATTTTATCCACGGGTTTTCCGGGTTAATTCTAATGTTATTCCTGGGGTGGACCCTGGGTCTTTTTGTGGAAACTTTGGTGCTCATGTTTTGCTGGGTGATGATGCGAATTTTTGCCGGGGGTGCCCACTGTACCGCCCTTTGGAGGTGTACAGTGGTAAACTCTTTTTCCATGCTTATGGTGCTTTTACTGACCAGGGGAGCACTCAACTACTTACCCCCATTTTTATGGGTGGGGGTTGCCGCCGGATGGGGGTTCCTGGCTGTTTTATTGTGGGCGCCCCATAACAGTGAACGGCCAATCCTTGACCCCTTAAGGCGACGGAAGCTGCGTAGTAAGGCCATAGGAGTAGTTTTGCTAATGGGGGTAACTCTTGGAACGGCAGCCTTTTTTGCAGGCAATTACTGGCCCGCTTTATCAGTGGCAGGAGCCAGCGGTCTGGCTGCAGGTGCGTTTATGATTTCGCACCCTGCATTCCGGCTAATAAATTTTTCAGACCAGTTACTTCTTGATCTGCAATCCCGGTTTGCAAAAGGAGGTGAAACTCAATGAAGAAGCTTCTGGTACCCATGGCTGGAGTGATTACTTTTCTTCTAACCATGGTAGCCAGCGTCGGAGCTGCTTCTGCATCCAGCTGGTTTACCTATGAACCCGAAGTGCCGGCCAGGCTGCGCAAGTAGATTAGAAAGAGGCAGGAGTTGTTAAGAGATGATGGATTGGCAGAAAAAACGGCAGGAGGATTTGCTGGAACTGGACCTGGGAGCACATATCATGGCTTACCTGGTTGCAGTACTTACTTTAATTATTTCCCACCCGCTGGAAGAATACACTTTTACTACCTCGGCAATACTGCTGGTCAGCATTGTTATACCTGCTGCCGCATTTGTTCTGCTGGACTATTATTTTACCGGCAGGGAGAATACACCTGCTTTTAACCTGGGCTGGAACCTGGTAAAGCATGCGGCTATTTTTGTTATAATATCCGGAGTATATTTTAGCATCCAGGAAGAGCGCCTGTGGCTTTTTTCTTCCCTGTTTTTGTTGCCCGTGGTACTGGCCTGTATTAACATCGGGCAGAAGTGGGGGATGTTTTTTGCCGCAGGTGCTACCGGCGTGGTATTCTCTTCTTCGGTTGTTTATACCGGGAACCAGCTTGGACATGCCCTGGAAACGGCGCTGGTTCCCGGTGCTACTTTTTTTCTGCTGGCATGGTTTCTTGGGGGTATTATCAGCGTGGAAAGACAAACTACGGAAAAGCTCTACTCGTTGGCCAATCAAGACAGCCTTACCGGACTGGATAGCCACCGCTCTTTTCACGAGCGTTTAAGCCGGGAAATTGAGAACTCAGAAAAGAAAGACCTTTCCCTTTCCCTGGTTTTTCTGGACCTGGATAATTTCAAGAAATACAACGAAAATTTTGGCCACACCATGGGGGACAGGCTCCTGCAGGAAATAGCCCGCCTGCTTTACGAACATTCCCCTTCCCGGGCGGTATTATCGCGGTATTCGGGGGATTCTTTTGGAATAATGCTGCCGGGTAGCGACCTGGAAAAAGCCCGGGAGTTTGCCGATAATATAAGCAAGTTAATACGGGAGCACCGGCTGCCGGAAGATATTAGCTCCCCGTATGAGGAAATAACGGTTTCTGCAGGAGTTGCCTCTTATCCGGAGCATGCGTCCACTTCCCTGGAGCTGCTGGAAGCAGCGGATGAAGCTCTTTATTCCAGCAAGTGTACCGGCAAAAACAAGGTCAGCTA
This sequence comes from uncultured Syntrophomonadaceae bacterium, assembly GCA_964402625.1. Lineage (GTDB taxonomy): Bacteria > Bacillota > Dethiobacteria > DTU022 > PWGO01 > PWGO01. The sequence continues at coordinate 2,273 of CAYODA010000087.1, forward strand.
CTATCACTCTATAATAGAACAGCTTAAGAAGATGGCAGGAGAAGACGACCGGGAATTGATAAATTCACTTCGTACCCTGATGACCGTGGTAAACGGAAGGGATAGATATACGTACGGTCACTCCGAGAGAGTTGCTTACTATGCCAAAAAGATGGGGGAAGAGCTGGGTATTGCCAGCAGGGATCTGCAGCTTTTGGAAATAGGATCTTTTTTACACGATCTGGGTAAAATTGAAGCGGGCCAGGATGTTTTAAATAAAAAGGGTTCCATGATGGAGGAAGAATGGCATACTATTTTGCAGCATCCGGAAATGGGAGCAAACATATTAAAGCCCCTGGAGCTTCTTAAACCTGCCATCCCGGCCATTTTGCATCATCACGAAAACTACGATGGCACGGGTTATCCCCACGGGTTGAGCGGTAAGAATATTCCCTTGTGGGCACGCATTTTAAGAGTGGTGGACAGCTTTGATGCCATGATTACCATACGGCCGTATAAAAGAATTTTTACTGTAAGTGAAGCCTTAGATGAGCTGATGTATTATAAAGGCATATATTATGATCCTGAACTAGTGGATGTCTTTGCAGATATTATCAGGAAAGAGATGATAAGCGTTTAATGGTGATATTATAGCTATCAAAAAAAGCAGGGTATTGAAAAGTTCCCCTTTTTCTCCTTGAAACAAACTCCCCCGTCTGCATGGAAGCTGTACCTGTATTGATTGACATGATTATCGGTTGGTGTTATTCTTTTAATGCTGAAAATTCAGGTTTTACCGGATAGACAACCTGTCGATTAATTTTGTATTTCCGAGGACTAATTTGTGCCGAAGACCGTGAATCAAGTTTAATTCAATAAATGGTTTACCCGCCGGCGTGGAATATTAATAAAAACTGCAATACTGCTTTACAGGTGGTGTACCGAGTGAAACTCAAGCCCCGTCTACAGATGGTAGCGGACCTGGTACCGGCGGGAAAGGTAATTGCAGATGTAGGAACCGATCACGCTTACTTGCCGGCGTACCTGGTTATAGAAGGTTTCAACCCATGGGTTATTGCTGTGGATACTAATGTAGGTAGCCTGGTGAAGTCGCAGCGCCTTCTCCAGGGTCTTAGCCTGGAAAATAAAGTCGAGCTGCGCCGGGGAGATGGCTTGAAAGCCCTCCACCGGGAGGATGGCGTAGAAGTAGTGGTAATGGCCGGGCTTGGGGGAAGGACCATGGCTCGCCTCCTGGAAGACTGCCGGGAATTTCTGGGCAACCTTGAATGCCTGGTGCTTCAGCCCATGTCGGAGGATTACCTCTTGAGGCGCTGGCTGTTTTCCCGGGGAATGTATCTAAAAGAAGAAAGGCTGGCGCGAGAAAACAGCCATTTTTACAAGGTCATGCAGGCCGTGCCGGGAAAACCAAAGAATTATACGGATCCCGTATTAATGGAGATAGGCCCCCGGCTGGTTGAAAAACCCGATCCCCTGCTGGTTCCGTATTTGCGTCTGGAATTATCGAGATATATAAAAATAGTAAACGAGCTGGAAAAAGGCACTGCAGCCCGCAGCAGGAGAAAGGCAAGATATTACCGTGGGAAGATAGAGAGGATTAAGGAGGTACTGGCTGTTGCACGTAAAAATTCAACAGGTAATAGATTTGATGGAAGAACTGGCTCCTGCTTACCTGGCCCTGGAGAATGATCCTGTAGGCCTACAGGTAGGAGACCCGGGAGCCCCGCTTGAAAAAGTGCTGGTCACCCTTGAAGTTACGCCAGATGTCATCAGGGAAGCCAGGGAAAGCGGGGCCAATTTAATTATAAGCCACCATCCTCTTATATTCCAGCCCCTTACGGCCCTTGACTACCGGTCTACTACGGGAGAGATGATAAAAGAACTGGTTCAGGGTGAAATTAATCTTTTTGTGGCTCACAGCAACCTGGATATTGCGCCCGGCGGGTTAAATTTTGTCTTAAGTGAACTGCTGGGACTGGAATCTCGCAGGGTATTGGAGAACACTTTTCAGGACCGTTTGCTGAAGCTGGTGGTTTTTATACCTCAAGGGTACCAGGAACAGGTACGCGACGCCGTGACCTCGGCGGGAGGCGGATGGATTGGTAATTACAGCCACTGTACTTTTCTGGCAGAAGGTACCGGAACTTTTCTTCCCCGGGAGGGAACTTCTCCTTTTGAGGGGGAACAAGGAGTTTTGGAGGAAGTAAAAGAATACCGGATGGAAACGGTATTCCCTGTCTCTTTACAAAGGGAAGTTTTAGAGGCTCTGCAGGAAAGCCACCCCTACGAGGAACCGGCCTATGACCTCTATACCCTGGAAAGAGAAGGTAAGAAGCTGGGTCTGGGCAGCGTGGGAGAACTCCCTGCATCGCTTACCCTGGGCGAACTTGCCCAAAAATGCAAGGAAAACCTGGGAGTAAAAGGGGTAAAGGTACGGGGGGATCTACACCGGGAAATTAAAACCGTGGCGGTTTGCGGAGGCAGCGGAAGCGGTCTTATAGGGCGAGCCGTTAAAGAAGGTGTGGATGTTTTTATTTCCGGTGATTTAAAACATCACGATGTTCAGGAAGGCTGCCAGCAGGGGTTGGCCTTGATCGATGCCGGCCATTGCGGTACCGAAAAGCCTGTGGTGGGGTACCTGGTGGAATTCCTGCGAGAGCGGTTGCAGGTAGAGGGTTGTACGCGGGAAGTCAGGGCATCCTCCATGCGGGAGTTAGGTGGAGACTGGTTTGTTTGAAAACCGGGTAGGTTATTGCCTATCCTTTTTTGTTTTGCCGGGAAAGAATAGAGCCAGGAGCCCTGGGAAAGGAGGAAGTTGAATGCAGCAACTGGAGTTGTTGTGGCGCCTTCAAGAGATAGATCTTGGTATAAGTAAGCTGGAAGGGAGCCTGGAAGACAGCCCTCTTATCAGGGAAGCTGAACGTGTGCAGCAGGTAGTGGAGGAGCAGCGTTCTTCTCTGGAAAAGACTAAGGAAGAACTGGAAAACAAGAAAAAAGAGATAAGAAAAAAAGAGATGGAGCTGCAGGACAAGTCTCAGGAAAGCAGCAGCCTCCGCAAACAGATGTACGGCGGAGAAATATCCAGCACTAAAGAGCTGGAACAGATGGAAAAAAAGTTGAAGCTTTTAGAAAAAGATAAAGGGGAACTGGAAAGCAGAATAATTGAAGAAATGGAAAAAGTTGAAGAAATGGAAGAAGAAAAAAAGAAGCTGGAAGAAGAGCTAAAAGAAGAGGAAAAAAAGCTGGAAAAAGTAAATAAAGAGCTGGAAGAAGAGCAAGGAAAAACAAAGCAGGAACTGGAAGAAATGCGCCAAAAACGGCGTGACCTGGAATCAGGGGCGGAAAGTAAATTTATGGAAAAATATGAGAGCTTTTCCAGGCATTATAACGGCAAAGGAATAGCCCGGGTAGACGGGGATATATGTGAAGGGTGCCAGGTTTTTATATCATCTGCTATCAAAGGGAGGCTTTACAAACAGGACAAGTTAGTGTATTGTGAAAACTGTGGGAGAATCCTGGTCTGGCTCCCCGGAGAAGAAAAAGAAGTTTAGCGGTACTTATAATTTATGATAAATTTTTTAATCCAGGTTGGTGAAGGAGGATAGCATTGGCAAGGCAAAAGAAATCAAATAACAGAAAGAGAAGAAAACCTTGGGTAGCTGTAGTTGCCCTGGTATGTGCCCTGGCCATGGCGCTTTCAGGGATTGCCGGTGGACTTTCCATGATGATGGGTCCCGATCAGGGGCAGGAACAGGTGGAAGCCATAAAAGAAGAAGTGCGGCGCCTGGAAAGGGAAATGGAAGAAGAAGGTGAAGATGCGGAAACTCTTCACCGGCTCGGCGAGTTATATAGAAGTATGGCCTGGGCTCCCGAAGGTATAGAGGACCAGGAAGGCTATATGGAAAAATACGTAGAGGTATACGAAAGGCTGTCGGAGCTGGAAGAGACGGAAGAGAATTTTCACACGGAGCTGGGCGGGGCTTACCAGGAAGCAGCTCAATGGGTAGCCCAGTACAGGCAAGATATAGCGGGAGAAGAACGGGGAGAATACCTGGAGGAAGCCTGTGAAGCGTACCTGGAAGCAGTAGAGCAGGAACCGGAATCTTCAGAAAACCACCTGAACCTGGGCGAAGCCTATATGCAACTGGCAGAATGGAAGAGTTACCAGGAAGGGGAAGAAGCAGAAGAAGCAGAAGAAGCACGTGGAGAATACCTTTATGAAGCCCTGGCGGCTTATGAAGAGGCCCACGATTTGGAACCGGAGAACGTGCAATATCTTTCACGCCTTGGTGAGATCTACAATCAGTTGGGGGACTGGAAGGCTTCTTTGGGTGAGATAGAAGAAGAGGAAGAATACCGGGATAAGTCTATAGAAATTTACGAACAGGTACTGGATATGGACCCCGGTGAAGTGCAAAATTATATGTCTCTTTACGAGGCGTACAGCAGGATGGATAAAGAAGAAGAAGCCGAACAGGTGGTGAGCCAGGCGGAAGAGGTAATAGAAGAGAATCTGGAAACGGCTGAAAGAGCTGATGAAGAAGCCGAAAACCTGTATTACCGTGCGTGGCTTAAGCAGCATCATTACCAGGATATCGATGAAGCCATGGAGATTTTAGAAGAAGTAGTAGAAGAAGCCCAGGAAGGTACCCGCTGGCACTCGGCTGCACAAAACATGCTTTTTAATATACAGATGCAGCAGCAGATGGAAGAAATGGATGAAGAGGACATGGAAGACATTCCGGGAATGGACCCGGGAGAACTTCCCGAATAATTTTGTATTAGCTGTATGGTCCTGTTACCAAAACAATGAAATGATATTTTTATATAAACCCCGGCTTGGGTATTACCCGCCCGGGGTTTATAAATTTTTACTTTAATGTTAATATAGTAATCTAAGTGGCGTTTCTATTGAATGCTCTACAGAATTAGTTCCGGCTACTTTAAGAATCGGGAGGGTTGAGTGTTGGATTTCCGTGTGGTTGAAAGAAAGTTTTCGGAGAAGGAAGATTGTCCTACTTTTCTCCTGGCCAATATTCACAGCACTACTGTAGAAGAAAACCTTAAAAAAATGGAGGAAATAGTGGAGATAGCCCACCAAAAAGGTGTCAACGTGCTGATTTTCCCCGAGTTAACGGTCACCGGCTATGTGTGGAATTCTACAAGCGGGGAAGAAGTTGTGGATATGCTGCGGGAAGGGGAAAACAAGCGCATTGAGCCCCGCATTAACAAAATAAGGAACAGCCTGGCAGAAAGCGGGAGAGGCCTGGAATACGTTTTTTACGGCAATGTCAGGCTTAAAGAAGGGGAGTTTTATAATTCCACTTTTGTTTTAAACGCGGATATGGATTACCGTGAAGAACAGTACATTTACGATAAAGTATTTCTCCCCCCGGTAGAACAGTATTACTTTCGGCAGGGTTCCGACAAAAGGCTGAGTATAGATACCAAGTGGGGACGTTTTGGTTTCCTGATATGTTATGACCTCTGTTTTATAGAGCTTGCCCGACGTTATGCTTTTGTAGATGAAGTAGATGCTATCATCACCATGTCTGCCTGGCATTCGGAAGCCGTTCGTGATTATTCTCATATGAACATTAGAACCGACCACTACTACGGGTACATATGGGACCTGATGAATGCTTCCAAGGCGGCCTATAACCAGGTATGGAGCCTGGGTACAAACTGGGTGGGCATTCACCCCTATAGCGGAGAGTATTTCTGGGGCGGAAGCGGTATATGGGCCCCCTCCGGGATGAAGCTGCTACAAGGATCCAATATTAAAGAAGAGTTGCTTATTATAAGAAACGTGGATATTAAAGGACAGAGGAGTAGAGAGCAGGACGATTTCAACTACCGCATTGACTTTGAGCACTTTTACCGCCAGATGACTCATCCGGCGGAGTGCACCCAGTACCTTCCCTAGCAAAACTACTCAGAAAATACGTTTGCTTTCCAGTCTCGCTGGTGTAGTGGTTGGCTCG
>CAYODA010000088.1:0-8078 GCA_964402625.1 uncultured Syntrophomonadaceae bacterium
AACACCCCCATTTACGCTACGGCTTATGGAACAGTTGTTTACGCCAATTACAGGGGGGCATACGGGAACCTGGTTATTATTGACCACGGCTACGGTTATGAGACTTATTACGCCCATTTAAATCGCATAGAAGTGTCACAGGGAGAAAGTGTGTCCAGAGGAGATCGCATTGGGCTTATGGGCAGTACAGGACGTTCCCTGGGAGATCACTTGCATTATGAAGTTCATTTAGACGGAAAAACCCAGGATCCTACGGATTACATGGATTAATTAAGCTATTTTGTGGTACAGTATACGTAACAGTGGCAGATGGGATGATAAAGTAAACAAGCTTTAAAAGGGTTTATTTTATGCCTTTAAATATACCCCCAAAAAATTAAAAAAGAGGTTTATGTATATGGGAGCTGGAGAAAAACAAGATAAACAAGGAAGGTATGTACAATCACTGGAGAGGGCTTTTGATATTCTGGAAGTTATGTCGAAAGAAGGTCAGCCTATTTCCATTTCGGAGCTGTCAGAAAAAGTTAATTTGAAAGTGAGCACAGTTCACCGTCTTCTGGTTACCATGGTTTCCCGGGGTTTTGTGCAGCAAAATAAAGAAGATAATAAATATCGCCTGGGATTAAAGTTATGGGAAATCGGAAGCGCAGTGCTACCTCCTGATGTTCGAGCCACGGCCAAGCCGGTACTGGAGGAGTTGGCCAGGAGCTGCGAAGAAACAATTAACCTGGCTGTTCTGGATGAGCATGAGGTTATATATATTGATCAGGTAGAGCCGGAAAGAAGAATAGTGGTTAAAATGTTTGCCCGCACAGGTAACCGGGGGCCGGCCTATGCAACTGCTTCCGGTAAAGCACTCCTGGCGTATGAGCCAGAAGAAAAGCTGGATCGTTTTATTGATAAAATGAAATTTGAGCAATTTACTACGGATACCATAACCAACCGGGAAGATTTAAAACAGGAATTAAAGAGAGTAAAAAGGGACGGATACGCCCTGGACTGGGGGGAACTGGAAGAACATATCCGGTGTGTTGCCGTGCCTGTGTTTAATCATGAAAACAGGGCGGTAGCGGCGATAAGCGTATCCGGGGTAGCGGCCAGGATGAGCAACTCTTATGCACACAACCAGATTCTTCCTGAAGCTAGAGAGGCGGGAAGAAAAATATCCAGTGGCCTGGGTTGTATAGAACCGGATTTTAGCCTGGAGGATAATTAAGTTTTAAGTGAACATTATTTTAAAAATTGCAGGGGAGGCTATCTCCTCTTTTTTTATTTTTTCTCCTTTTTTATATGAGGGTTGCAATTGATGCCAGGCTGGTTTATTATTACATCCAAAAGAATAGTTAAAGGAGGAAGATTGCGCATGCCTACCATATTCTTTTACGGCCCGGAGTTGGATAAAGAAAAGAAAAAAGAGCTGATTAGCAGCTTTACCGAGAAAGCCAGCGAAGTAACCGGACTTAATCGAGGAGCATTTGTGGTCTACTTAAGGGAAAGTACACCGGAAGATGTGGGGGTAGGGGGAAAACTGCTGGAGGATAAGTTAAAAGAACAGAAGGGATAGAATAACCAAGTTAAACGGCTCCCCTTTTTTGGGGGAGCCGCTATAGTGATTTCAGGGGAAAGTCAAAGGAAAAGAAACCTGTTTACTTGATTTCTATTTCTTTGGGTTTTGCTTCTTCTGCCTTGGGCAGCCTTATGCTTAATATGCCCTCTTCGTAGTTGGCTTCGGCTTTGCTGGCGTCTACTGTGGTGGGAAGTGTTATACTTCTCTGGAACTTGCCCCTGATTCTCTCTTTTAAGTGGTAGTTCTTTTCCTGGACGTCTTTTTTCTCACTTATTTCCCCGGAGATATTCAGGTTATTGTCGGTAATGGAAATCTTAATATCATCCTTGTTAATGCCGGGGAGTTCTGCAGAAACTACGAATTCATTCTCGTTTTCTTCAATATCTACAGCTGGCTTCCATCCGAAAGCATCTTCACCCTCAAATGCTCTAAATGTGTCTCCCAGCAATCTATCCATTTCGTTTCTTAAATCAAGCAGTTCTGTAAATGGCCTTCTTCTTATAAGGTTTGCCATACTAACACCTCCTTTTTCAGGTTATTCAGTTTTTTAGTGTGTACCATTTCATTTAATTTAAATATCAGGAGCCAGGGATTTAAGCTGATCTATTAGTTCCCTATCTTTCTCCATGTCTTCGCAGAAAGAAGACATCTCGGCAAGAATATGGAATATTGCTTTAATCCCTGACAGGTTTACTTCTTTTTCTTTTTGCAGGTAAACTATTAAATTGATCTTTTGAATATCCTTGCTGGAAAAGAGCCGGGTGTTTCCCCTGGTACGGTACGGAGTTATAAGATGGGCTTCTTCATAACTCCGTAGAACCCTGGGGCTGATTCCGGTGAGGTTGGAAGCAACGCTTATACTGTATAACGGTTCTTCTTTTTTGTGTTCCATTTACCTCACCTCCAGCTCCACTTTTATTATAAAATATCTCTATATTACTGTCAATAATTTAACTAAAATAAGTCATATATCATGATAGTTATTAGTAATAAATTATGACACATTGCTGAAATAAATTGGGGGCGGGTATAAAAATAAAAGGGAGGCTATATGGATGTTTTTTATGGATGTTATTTGATGCAAAGCCTGGAAAGGAAATAAGCTACCAGGGCCCCTGCTACTGCGATATCTTCAGTGTGAAGGTAACAGTTGGCGTTTTCGTCGAATAAAAGGCTGGCAGAGCTGCTTACTTCTTCATCTCCTTTCCAGAACAGCACGGTTATCGGGAAGCGAGGAAAGAAGTTTATCCTGGCACCTGCATCTCCCCTGTCACTCAGCTCTCCTCCCAGCTGAAGGCAGGCATTATTTATTTCCACAAGATCTGCTCTTTCCGGCCATCGATTAAGTCGGGAAACAGTGTTATTTTGAAAAGCCGGGAAAAAAGTCTGGCCTCCCTCGAGTTCCCTGAAAGAAATCAGGTTGCCGGTTGGCTGACTTCCTTTGGTTTGTCCCAGGTAGTTTGTAGTGATTAGACTCCACTGCCAGAGGGGGCTAAAGCTTGTTTCTTTAAAGTTAACAGTACCTTCCGGACATTTGACTTCCAGCAACTGCCCCAGGCTGGGCAGGAGAATGGAAGACCGTTCCGGGTGGTACCAACCTCCACCCAGTCGTGCCATCCGGGCGGGATCTTTTTGTTTAAATACCTTTAAGCTTTGCTCTGTGGCAGCCTGGTAAGCAACAGCTGTTTCTTTTTCTATCATAAAAGAAAACATTATAACACCTCACTGCTTTATTTCACTGTTATTATAACCAAGATTTCTTCAAAATCAAACTAATTTATAATTACATGTTTATAATTACACGGTATTAAACCAGAAAGGGCCATAGCTATAAAAGAAGACGGGTTTAATTACTAATTATACATTTCGGGGAGCCGGTTTTTGCCCGGCTCCCCGAAATTTTGTTAATATAATTATAAAAAAATAATTCTAATAGTCTATTCAGGCAAGGATTCTATGTATTCCTGTATGCTTTTAACCTGTAACCCTTCTTTGTGCATGGTTTTCATACCTTCCGTAGCGGCCCGGGCAGCGCGTATGGTAGTAATGATGGGAACATTCTGCGCTACGGCGGTTTGCCTCATGCGGGCCTCATCGCTGCGGGAACTGGCTCCTGCAGGGGTGTTTATAATCAGGGCTACTTCGTTTTGGTCGATGTAATCCAATATGTTGGGTGAACCTTCCTGGAGCTTGTATACTTCTTCTACCTGGATGCCCTGGCTGCGCAGGACAGAAGCGGTTCCGCTGGTGGAAAAAATATTGAAGCCCAGTTCTACCAGGTCGCCGGCCAGGTCGATGATTTCCCTTTTATCCCGGTCTGCCACGGTAATGAAGATATTTCCTTGGAGCGGCAGCGGGGTGCCTGCAGCCAGCTGGGACTTGGCAAAGGCCATGCTGAAATCTGTATCTACTCCCATAACTTCTCCGGTTGAGCGCATTTCCGGGCCCAGTATTATATCTACACCGGGAAAACGGGTAAAGGGAAGTACGGCTTCCTTAACCGAGAAGTGGGAGGGAGTTATTTCTTCTACCAGCCCCAGGTCTATTAATTTTTCCCCGGCCATAACTTTGGCGGCTACCTTGGCCAGGGAGATTCCTATGGCTTTACTCACAAAAGGTACGGTGCGGGAGGCACGCGGGTTGGCTTCAATCAGGTAGACGGTGTCATCCCTTACGGCAAACTGGATGTTGCAGAGACCTACCACGTTAAGTTCCCGGGCCAGCAGGCGGGTTTGCCGGCGCACTTCTTCCAGGTGTTCTTCTTTCAGGCTAAACGGTGGAAGCACGCAGCTGCTATCTCCCGAGTGAACACCGGCGTGTTCCACGTGTTCCATCAGGCCGCCAATAAACACATCTTCACCGTCGCATACGGCATCCACATCCAGCTCTATTGCGCCCTCCAGGAATTTATCCAGCAGCAGGGGATTTTGCGGTGAAATCTCTTTTTGTTCCTGCAGGTAGGCTTCCAGCTTTTCCGCGGAGTAAACTATCTGCATGGACTGTCCCCCCAGCACGTAGGAGGGGCGTACCAGCACCGGCAAGCCCAGCTCTACTGCTTTCTGCATGGCTTCTTCCCCGGAAGCGGCGGTGGCGTAGGGCGGCTCCTGCAGGTTAAGCTTTTCTACAATTTCGGCAAACTCCCGGCGATTTTCCGCACGGTCTATATCCGCCGGGGATGTCCCCCATATACGGACGTTCTTTTCCAGCAGGGGCAGGGCCAGCTTGAGGGGGGTTTGTCCCCCGAACTGCAGAATTATACCGTCGGGTTCTTCTTCCTGGTAAATGTGCAGGACGTCTTCCAGGGTAAGAGGTTCAAAGTAGAGCCGGTCAGAGATGTCGTAGTCGGTGCTGACGGTTTCCGGGTTGCAGTTTACCATAATAACTTCATAGCCTTCTTCGCGGAGGGCAAAAGCAGCCTGCACGCAGCAGTAGTCAAATTCTACCCCCTGGCCAATGCGGTTGGGCCCGCTGCCCAGAATCATTATTTTTTTCCCGGATGAAGCGGGAATCTCGTTGTGATTTTCGTAAGTAGAGTAGAAATAGGGGGTGTATGCCTCGAATTCCCCGGCGCAGGTATCCACGCAGCGGTAAGAGGGCTTTATATGGTGCTCCATCCTTTTGCGGCGAATATCTTCTTCACCGACTTCCAGCAGTTCTCCCAGGTAGAGGTCGGAAAACCCGTGTTCTTTGGCGGAAACCAGCGCCGCAGCTTCCATGCCGTGGTAGCCCTTTTCCAGCAGCCTCTTTTCCAGGTCAATGATTTCCTGCAGCTGCTCCAGGAACCAGGGGTTAATGCCGGTATTCCGGTATATTTCATTACAGGTGATACCGTGGCGCATTGCTTCCGCCAGGTAATAAATCCTTTCTGCCAGGGGAGTTTTAATAATTTCTTTTAACTCTTCTGGACTGTAAACGGGCTGGTGGGGCATTTTAAGCCCGTAGCTTCCCTGTTCCAGGGAGCGCACGGCTTTATGCACTGCTTCTTTAAAAGTTCGTCCTATGCTCATTATTTCTCCCACAGATTTCATCTGGGTAGTCAGGGTGGGGTCGGCTTCCGGGAATTTTGCGAAATCCCAGCGGGGGATTTTTACCACGCAGTAATCCAGGGACGGTTCAAAAGAAGCCGGGGTTTGTCGCGTGATATCGTTGGGAATCTCGTCCAGGGTGTACCCTACGGCCAGCTTGGCGGCTATCTTGGCAATGGGAAAACCGGTAGCCTTGGAAGCCAGGGCCGAGGATCGGGAGACGCGTGGATTCATTTCTATAACCACGACACGGTCGCTCTCCGGGTCGAAGGCGAACTGGAGGTTACATCCTCCGGTGGTAACCCCGATTTTCCGCAGCGCTGCCAGGGCGGCATTGCGGATTACCTGGTACTCCCGGTCAGTGAGAGTCTGGACGGGTGCCACGGTTATACTTTCCCCGGTATGGACTCCCATGGGGTCGAAGTTTTCAATAGAGCAGACGACCACGGTGTTATCTTGCCGGTCACGCATTACTTCCAGCTCTACTTCTTTCCATCCCAGGACGCCTTCTTCAACCAGCACCTGGGAGAGGGGGCTTATATGTAGTCCGTAGGCTACTTTTTCGCGGAGTTCCTTTTCATTGTAGGCAATCCCGCCGCCGGAGCCGCCCAGGGTAAAAGAAGGCCTTATTACCAGGGGATAACCTATGCGATCGGCCAGCTGCAGGGCTTCGCCTATACTGTTAATGTATACGCTTTCCACTGTTTCCAGGCCCGCTTCCTGCATGGCGGTTTTAAAAAGGTCCCGCTCTTCAGCTGTTTTTATTATCTCGCTGTTGGAGCCGATTAGCTCTACGCCGTGGCGGTTTAGCACGCCCGTATCTTCCAGTTCAACGGCCAGGTTAAGGGCGGTCTGCCCGCCCAGCGTGGGAAGCAGAGCCTGGGGTTTTTCTTTTTCTATAACTCTTTCTACGGCTTCCGCGGTCAGGGGTTCAATATAGGTGCGGTAGGCCATATCCGGGTCGGTCATTATGGTAGCCGGGTTGCTGTTAATTAAAACAACCTTGTAGCCTTCTTCCCGGAGGGCCCGGCACGCCTGGGTTCCGGAGTAATCAAATTCGCAGGCCTGACCTATTACAATAGGCCCGGAACCGATTATAAGTAATTTTTGTAAGTCATTTCTCTTGGGCATAGAATCTTTCCTTTGCCTGTATTTGCATTCATTTTAATTAAAGATACCAAAAGATAAGTAAAAACAACTGCTTTACAAATTACAACAGGTCCTGGTAAAAAGCATCAAACAGCTCTGAGCCGTCGTGTGTCCCGGGGGATGCTTCAGGGTGAAATTGAACGGAAAAAAAGTTCCAGTCCGGGTTTTGCATGCCCTCTATAGTATGGTCAAAAAGGCTGGTATGGGTAAGCCTGGTGTTACCGGGAAGAGGGCTTTCCTTGCTCAAGCAGAACCCGTGATTTTGCGTGGTAATCAGCACCCTGTCGTTGGTATGATTTTTAACCGGGTGATTGACTCCCCGGTGTCCGAAGGTTAGCTTAAAAGTGTCAATTCCCATGGCGCGGCCCAGCAGCTGGTGTCCCAGGCATATTCCCATTATGGGGCGCCAGCCCAGGAGTTCTTTGATACCGTTAGTAAGATAATCCAGGGCGGAGGGGTCGCCCGGGCCGTTGGAAAGCAGGATACCGTCGGGTTCAAGTGCCTTGATATCTTCCGGGTTAGTGCCTGCCGGGACTACTGTAACCCGGGCACCCCGCCAGGTTAACGATCTGAGTATACTGTACTTTGTACCCAGATCTACTACAACCACGTGGGGATCGGAAGAAGAAGCAGAAGCATCAGCCTTTTCCGGTAGTTCGGGGCAGTCTTCCCGGAGATTCCAGGTATAGTTTGTGGAGGTGGTAACGTGCTTTACCAGGTCGGTCCCTGCAATGCCCGGGTAAGAGTGGAGTTTCTTCTGAAGCTCTTCCGGGTCCAGGGTTTCGCTGGATATAACACCTTTCATGGTGCCATGCCTGCGCAGGTGAAGGGTTAGTGTGCGTGTGTCTATTCCCTCCACTCCTAAAATTCCGTGCTTTTCCAGGAAAGAAGCAAGACTTTCCCGTGCACGACGGTTGTGCGGTTTCAAACAGTTTTCTTTTACCAGAACGGCTGGGGTGCGGGGTAAAGCCGATTCATTGTCTCCAGGGCAAATTCCATAGTTTCCGATGAGCGGATAGGTAAAAGTAAGGATTTGCCCGCAGTAAGAAGGGTCGGTGATCATTTCCTGGTACCCGGACATCCCGGTGCTGAAAACTACTTCTCCATAGACTTCTCCTTTTCCGGCAAAAAGTTCACCGGTCATGCAAAAACCGTCTTCTAAAACCAGTAGTGCTTTCAAGGTAGAGCTCACTTTCCCCTAAAATTTTTTATGGATCTTTCCGTTCCTTATTATACTTTATTTGATATAAAAAACAAAGGGAAGAGTGTTCCATTATGATAAAAAAAAGATGATAAAAATTTAAATTCAACAACCAGAGCCTCTATCGAGAGTATTC
>CAYODA010000089.1:0-5491 GCA_964402625.1 uncultured Syntrophomonadaceae bacterium
AGTATCCCCCCCTCCTTGATCCTCCCCCCGGTGGGGGGAGGAAACATGTTTAACCAAAATTGCTTCTTCGTCCCAACATTTCCCCTCTCCCCTGCGTGGGAGAGGGATAGGGAGAGTGGGGCATTTTCATCTTTCTAGTGATAGCGCCGCGCCTACGGCGCCAGGGTGTAAATTTCAACTTCTAACTTCCTACTTCCAACTTCCAATAGCGGCGCCAGGTCGACTACTCAAAATAACTTCTGCAACACCACTCAGAAAATACCCTTTAGCCCGCACCCAACTTTGCCTTATTTTACTTCCCTCCCCCCACCGGGGGGAGGGTCAGGATGGGGGGGATACTACTCAATAAAAAGAGCTATGCCTTCTTGCTAACTCCCACTCCCTCACTTCAGCACCTTCTTCATGAGCTTGCGGCTTTCTTTAAAGCTGTACCCTTCTTTCATATCCTGCCTTAAGAACTCCATGACCTGGTCTTTCTTCTCTATGGCCCGGTCCACTTCTTTCTGCGAACCGGAGACGTATGCGCCTATATTTATCAAATCCTCTGCGGACCGGTAGTCCGAGAGAAGTTTCCTTATTTCCGCAGCCTCCCGGCGGTGCTCTTCTTCCACCAGGTGCGGCATGAGCCGGCTGTTGCTGTTTAAAACGTCTATGGCGGGGAAGTGGTTCTGCGCAGCCAGGTTCCGGTCCAGGACAATGTGCCCGTCCAGGGTTCCCCTTACCGCGTCGGTAACCGGCTCGGTAAAGTCATCCCCGTCTACCAGGACGGAATAGAAGCCGGTGATGCTTCCCCGGGAAGAGGTTCCCGACCTCTCCAGGAAGCGGGATACCATGGAAAAGACGGAAGGGGTATAGCCCTTGGTAGCCGGGGGCTCTCCTACCGCCAGGCCTATTTCCCGCTGGGCCATGCAGAAGCGGGTTACCGAATCCATCATTAATATAACCTTGAGGCCCCGGTCGCGGAAGTACTCGGCTATGGTGGTAGCCACCAGGGCGCCCCGAACCCTCTCCAGGGCGGGCTTGTCCGAGGTGGAAGCTACTACCACCGAGCGGGCCAGCCCTTCTTCGCCCAGGTCGTTTTTCAGGAAATCCCCCACTTCGCGGCCCCTCTCGCCTATCATGGCAATCACGTTGACGTCGGCTTCGCTGTAGCGTGCAATCATGCCCAGCACGGTGCTCTTGCCCACCCCGCTGCCGGAAAAGATTCCCATGCGCTGCCCTTCGCCGCAGGAAAGGAGCGTGTCCACTGCCTTTATCCCCGTGGGCAGCGGCTCGGTAATGGGCCTGCGCTCCAGGGGATTGGGGGGCTGGTTTTCCACGGGGTACTCCACCGCCTCTCCCGGGACCAGGGGAGATTCCCCGGTATCCAGCAGCCTACCCAGCCCGTCGAGCACCTTGCCTTTCAGGCCGTCTCCCACCTGCACGGTAAACACCTTGCCCGTGGGATAAACCCTGCATCCCGAAGAGACGCCTTCCAGCAGTCCCAGGGGCATGAGCAGGGCGATTTTATCCCGGAAGCCCACTACTTCGGCGGAGCGCAGGCTGCCCTCACTGGTCTCCACCAGGCAGACCTCCCCGATAAAGGGAGAGAGGCCGCTTACTTCCACTACCAGACCAATCACCTGGCGGACCTTCCCTATAGCTTTGCCGGCCCGGTAATCCTTCAGGCATTCCAGGTATTTGCTTCCGTCTACCGCCGGGCTAACCGTTTTCATGCTGCAGCACTTCCTTTCCCGCATTTTCCTGGTCGGCTACCTGCGCCGTCTCTTCTTCAGTTCCTTCCGGACTTTCCGGGGGTTCCGGGCTCTCCGGGTTTATCTCGTCTCCCTCCCCGCTGCCGCGGGGCATCTCTTCTTCAGCGTCTTCCCGTTCTACCGGTAATTCCGCTTCTCCCGGAGCTGCCGGAGCTGCCGGGGTCTCGGGAAGCTCAGTCCCTTCCCCTGCCGGGGCGGGCTCATCTTCTCCGCTTTTATCCCCGGGACTCTCCTTCCCGCCCTGCCGGGCCTGCTGCAGGAGAAACTCCTGCAGGCGCTGTTTTTCTTCTTCCAGGTTTATCTCCACCGCCCCCTGATCCGATTCGGCACGGCAGCTGCCCCGGGGCAGCTTTTCCCAGGGGTAAATCTCCAGCTTGCTTACTTCGTACTCCCTTTCTATCTCTTCCCGGTATTTCAGGCAGGCGGGCAGGTCATCGGGGTGAACGTAAATCCGTACCGCCTCTTCCCGGGGGACTTCACCCAGCAGCTGCCGGACTACCTGCAGGGTTTTTTCCGGTTCCAGATCCAGCTGGGCGTAGAGCAGCTTTTCCGCGGCCGCCATGGCCAGCTCCACCACCGTCTGTTCGGCTTCTTCCACGGCCCGGTGGTAGCGCTCTTTTGCTTCTTTCTCCAGGCGGGCGGCCCGCTCTACCGCCGCCTGCATCTCCTTCTTTAAGCCCTGCCAGTCTTCTTCGGCACGGTGGGAACCTGCACTGTAACCCTGATCGTAGCCTTCCCGGTAGCCCTGCTGCCGCCCTTCTTCCGCGGCTTTTTTCCGGGCTTCTTCCGCTTCTTCGGCGGCCTGGGCCAGGAGCTCTTCTTTTTCCTGCTTCATCTTTTCCCGGAGGCGCTCCTCTTCTTCTTCCAGGTAACTTTCCAGATCGCCGTCCTCCGGGGCCCCTGCGCCATCACCGGGGTTGGCGGCATCTCCTTTTGCATTTCCGTCGCCGCTATCTTCCCCGTGCCGGGAGGTGTATCTCTTTTTCCGGTCCGCGCCCGCTGTCCCGCCCCGGCTGTTGCTGCTGCTCCCGCCGGATTCTTTCCCGGCCCATCTGCCGTTTTTCCGGGAGCTGTCGGACAGGCTTCTTTCGTTTATCCGGTACTTGCGAACGCCGGAAACTTCCGCCTCCTTGTAGACTTTAGACCACGATGGCATCTTCTCCACCCCGCGATATAATAATTTCGCCTGTCTCGTCCAGCCGGCGGATTACCCCGACTATCTTCTGCTGGGCTTCTTCCACGTCCCTTAAGCGCACCGGGCCCATGTACTCCATCTCTTCCTCGAGCATCTCGCCGGCCCGACGGGAGATATTCTTCATAACGCGGTTTTTGACTTCTTCGCTGGAACCCTTGAGGGCCAGGGAGAGGTCCTTGCTTTCCACTTCCCGCATCACCCTCTGTATGGAAGCGTCGTCCAGGGTAATGACATCCTCGAAGATGAACATGCGCTGCCGGATCTCGTCGGCCAGCTCTTCGTCTTCTTTCTCCAGGTCTTCCAGGATGAGCTTTTCGGTGCCGCGGTCCACCCGGTTTAAGATATCCACGATAACCTGGATGCCGCCGGCGGCGGTAAAGTCTTCCTGGGCCACCGAAGAGAGCCTCTCCCGAAGCACTTTCTCCACACCTTTAAGTACCTCGGGGGAAGTCCTCTCCATCTCGGCGATACGTCGGGCAATGTCCGCCTGCAGGCTTTCGGAAAGCTCCGCCAGGATCAGGGCAGACTGGTCCGCGTCCAGGTAGGAAAGTATCAGGGCAATGGTCTGGGGGTGCTCCTGGCTGATCAGGTTGACCAGCTGCTTGGTGTCGGCGTTGCGCACGAAGGTAAAGGGCTTAACCTTGCTGGTCTCTTTTAGCTTTTTCATGATGTCCGAGGCTTTCTGCGGACCCAGGGTTTCCTCCAGGATGTCCTTGGCATAGTCCACGCCACCGTCCACCATGTAGCGCTGGGCTTCGTTTAAAACCAGGAACTCGTTAAAGACCTCGTCCAGCTCTTCTTTCTCCACCCGGGTGGTATTGGCAATCTCCATGCTGATTCGCTCTATTTCTTCCTCGTTAAAGTGCTTGAGGATTTTGGAAGACTGCTGGGGACCCAGGGCCAGAAAAAGTATGGCCATCTTGCGTATGCCCGACATTCTTTTGGCTCTTGCCATTACCCGACACCTCCTACTCTTCCGTCATCCAGGTTCTAAGCAGCATGGCTACCTGTTCCGGGTTCTCTTCCGCCAGCTCCTTGACTTTCTCCCGTCTTTCCTCTTCTTCTTTCTGTTCTTCCCCGCTCTGCTGCATTACGTCTTCCAGGGCAAAACCCTGGGGCATTCCTTCGGCGGCCAGCTGCGGTTCTCCCGAAGCGGCGGTTTTCCTCAGGATAAGAACCAGCAGCAGGATGAAAGCCAGCAGGGCTACAATGGCGTAAACCACGTACTCCACCACGTTCTCTACAAAGTGGTCCGCTTCATACCAGTCCGGCTCCTCGGGGATCTCTTCAAAGGGCATGTAAGAAAAGGTTATCTCCCCCAGTTCGGGGCTGTGCCCCAGGGCGGAAGATATAAGCTGGTTTAAATGCGCTTCCGGCACGTCCCGGGCGGGGCCGTCTTCGTTGACCGTCACCATGGCGGAAAGCTCTTCCACATCCCCGGGGGCCTCGGAAACCATTTCTTCCACGGTAGAGATCTCGTAGTTGACAATCTCTTCGTCGTATTCGTATTCCGAGTCCCCTTGCATGTAGGGGGTTTGGTAGCCGGGAATGTTGGCATCGCCAACTTCTTCCTCCAGCTCGCCGCCCTCGGTTTCGTGCCGCTCTTCAATACGCTGCTCCGAGCGGGGGGTCCCCTCGTCGTCGTACTCTATGGAATGGACGTCGCGCTCGTCGAAATTCAGCCTGGCGCTGATCATTACTTCGGCGCCGCCTTCCCCGTAAAGCCGCTCCAGGACACTCTGCAGGCGACTCTCCAGATTTAGCTCGAACTGGCGCTCCAGCTGCATCTGCCGCTCTACCTGTGTGGCGCCGGCCGCGTTATTCCCCGCGTGCTGCAGGTGGTTGTACAGGACCTGCCCGGAAGAATCGGTGACGTGGATATTTTCCGGCTCCAGGTTTTCCACGCTCCCGGCCACCAGGTACACAATACCCTGAAACTGGCTCTCCTGCAGGCTGGCGGCTGGTGCGGCATCCACCTTTACGGAGGCGCGGGGTTCAGCGGCGTCCCAGGCCAGCTCCCGGGGATCTGGGAGGGCCAGATGCACCCGGGCATTGCTAACCCCGTCCATGCCGGCAATGGTCCGGCGCAGCTCTTCCTGCAAAGCGGCCTGGTGCTGCTTGCGACGCTCGTACTCGCTGGTAAGCAGCCCGGTATCCTCGTATATCTCGAAGCCTACCCCCTGGGCGTGCATATCCGGGGCCAGCTCCAGGCGCAGGCGGTCCCTCTCTTCGTCGGGCACCCGGATTTCGGTGCCCCCGCGGGCCAGCTCGTAGGAGATACCCTCATCCTCCAGCCTCTGTACCACTTCGCGCGCCTGCTCCGGCTGGATGTCCTGGAAAAGAACCTCCATCCCCGGGCTGCCCAGGTAGGAAACCATCATAATTATAAAAACAATAAACGCCCCTGCGGCGGCAATAACTCCCACCTGCAACGGGCGGCTTAAACCCTGCCAGTAGTTTTGTGCGCCCTGCACACTCGGCTCAAAAGGCAGGCCGGTATTTTCTGCAGCAGCCACGTTCTTCCTCCTTTGACATGACAGTT
>CAYODA010000089.1:5591-8013 GCA_964402625.1 uncultured Syntrophomonadaceae bacterium
TGTCAACTGTCAACTGAAATTATATCTGCATCCGGGCCATCTCCTGGTACGAGTCCACCACCTTGTTGGTTACCTGGGTGGCAAACTGCATGGATAGCCGGGCTTCCTGGGTCTGGATCATCAGCTGGTGGAGGTTGTCCTCCTCGCCGGCCACGAATTTTTCCGTCATCTCGTCGGCCTGGTGCTGCTTCTCGTTTACTTCCCGGAAAGCGTTCTGCAGCATCTCCGCAAAAGATGGGCCGTTTTCTTTCTCCTCCGCCCGGGCGGCGGATGGGAAATTCCCTTCCGGGTTTATCCCGGCGATCTGGTTCAGGTTGGCGGTTTCCGTCATTTTCTAACCCTCCCGCTGTTTAGCTTCCTATTTCCAGGGCTTTCAGGTACATATCCTTGGCCGTGTTAACCGCGGTAGAGCTGGACTCGTAAGAGCGCTGCGCGGTTATCAGGTCGGTGATCTCCCGGGACACCTCCACGTTGGGGTACTCCACGTAGCCTTCCTCGTCGGCGTCGGGGTGCTCCGGGTCGTACTCCACCCGCGGCGGAGCGGGGTCGGCGTAAATGGAGTTAACCTGCACGCCCCGGCCGGCCTGCGCCCCGGAATCGCCCCTGCCCAGGGGGGAACCCGGGTTGTTCCGCCTGGCTTCGTCCAGTTTTTCCGCAAAAACCGCCGTCCTGCGCTGGTACGGGCCACCGTCGGGGGTGCGGGTGGTATTCATGTTGGCCAGGTTACTTGAGACCAGATCCAGCCGCTGCTTCTCGGCAGTCAGGGCGGAGCCGGAAATCTCAAAGGCAGAAAACATGCTCAATTAAATCACCATCCCTCGTTTATGACGTACTGCCAGTTGTCAAACCTGTCACTTGTCCGCTGGGCCATGGCGTTGTAGCGCACCTGGTTGTTAACCATGCTCAGCATCTCCCTCTCCAGGTCCACGTTGTTGCCATCAATCCGCCGGGTCGAGGCTTCTTCCTGCACGGTGGGCTCCAACGTGGCGGGCGACTGCGGCAGGTGATCGGGGTGGGTGCGCTCCAGGCTGCCCCGGCCTTCTTCGGCTTCCCTGGCCTTCTGCAGTTGCTCCTCAAACGATACGGTAGAGCGGTTGAAGTTCGGCGTATTCAGGTTGGCCAGGTTGTTGGCTATGGTTTCCTGGCGCAGCGAGGCCGCATCAAGCCCCGCGCTCAAGTACTGCATCACTCCGTCGTTAAACAGGGGCACGCTACCCCTCCTTCCCCTGCTATTTTGCGACATGGCACAAAACGCTTAACTAAAACGACAACAGAAAAAGCCAGCCAAGCTGCCGCCTTGCTGGCCCGTTATGCTAAATGGACTTGTCTGGCAACCGGCAGCCCGGCCGTCCCCCTGGGACCCGCGGCTTTGCGCCCCCGCCTTGCAGCGGGTTTGCCTTTTTCGGTGTTACCTGCATTAAACTGTAAATTATGTATCCCCCGCTTCCCCGGCAAACTCAATTCCTCCGGGGCCGGTTCAGGAAAAACGGCAAATTTCATAAAGGTTGATCCTTTCCTGCGCGGTATTTCCTCGGTTTTTGTTGTAATACTAAATTTATGAAATTGTTTCACACTAATTCCAGTCACTATTATAAATAAAATTTGCCTCTCTGAAAAGAGGTTTTCGACACAAATTGATTATTTCCTTCCCGAAGCAGAAAATTTTTTGTCTGATTTACTTATTCATCCAACAACTTCCGCTTATTTCATGCGCACCAACCGACAATAAAAAAAGACCTGCACACAGCAGAGTGCCGGCCTTTGCGTGGCCCCTGGCAAAAAAACAAAACTTTTGCCCGTGGCTTCACTTTTCTCTAACTTTTCTTCCAGACAAACTTTTCCCCCCGGCCCCCGCCGGCCTGGCTGGAACCGTAGGCCCGGACAGCCTTTTTCCCTCGCCGGACATGATTCAGCTTCTCCAGCAGCTCTTCTTTTTTGCGGCGGGCCAGCTCCAGGTTTTCCTTTCTCAGGCGGTAAACTTCCTGCAGGCGGGGCTGCACTTCTGAATCCTGTTTCAGGGAGGGCTCCTTTTGCAGGGCTTTTTTAAGCTCCTGCAAAAGCCGGCCGGCTTCCCCGGCGGTTTCGGCCACCTGCACCTCTTCTTTACTCAACCCGGCGGCTTCTTTCTGCAGGACTTCCCGGAGCCGCTCCAGCAGCGACAGCACCTGCCTTTTACGTTCCGCTGGAGACACCCTGGGCCTCCCCTTTCACTACCTGCTCCCAGCTTTCCCGCAGGGAGGTTAAAACCTTCTCCGCTTCTTCGGCTGGCTCCACCTTTTTCTGCAGGTTGGCCTCTTTAAGCTGGTTGTAGGCGTAGTCGTAGAGCCGGAACAGGTTGCCGGCCACTTCCCCGGCTTCCAGGTCCAGGGAGCACATCAGCTCCACCACGATGTCCTGGGCCCGGTTGATGCTCTTGTGGGCC
>CAYODA010000090.1:0-7937 GCA_964402625.1 uncultured Syntrophomonadaceae bacterium
TACCCCGGGAAAGGAGAGGTTAATAATGTGGGGGGCGCTTTTTTCCGGGGGAGGTCCGTTAACAAAAAATTCAATATGTTCCTCCAGCCCCCGGTTAAATCTATCTTTTAACTGCTGAAGCCTGGCTGCTTTTTCCCTCAATCTTCCGGTATATTCTTGCACGGCTTTACCAAACCCCACGATGCCGGGGACATTTTCCGTTCCCGGGCGGAGACCTTTTTCCTGGTCACCACCTTGAAACAGGGGTTGCAGGTGGACTCCTTCTTTGAGCCACAATGCCCCTGCTCCTTTGGGGCCGTGTATTTTATGGGCACTTATGGAAATGGCATCTACAGATTTCCGGAAGGAGGCCAGGGAGAGCTTACCCAACGCCTGCACGGCATCCACGTGGACCAGGATGCTCGGGTCTTGGGCTTTTATCAGCCGGGCTATTTCGCCGATCTCCTGTATTGTGCCGGTTTCGTTGTTAACGTAAATTATACTAACCAGGGTTGTTTCCCGGTTTAAAAGTGAACTCAAGTGTTCTTTGTCTACATACCCTTCCCTGTCCACCTGTAAGTAGGATACCAGGAAACCCAGGCGCTCCAGGTGCTGGAAAGCATTTAATACAGAAGGGTGTTCTATGGGAGTAGTTACAAGGTGCTTTCCTTTCCTGGAATTACGGTAGGCCAGCCCCTGTACGGCCAGGTTATTGGCCTCGGTTCCCCCTGAAGTAAAGATGATTTCTCCAGAAGAGACCTGCAGGGCCTGGCCCAATATTTTCCTGGTTTCTTCTATTTGTTTTTCCGCCTCAATTCCTTTAGCATGAAGGGAGGAAGGATTTCCGAAAGTCCCCTGGGTATAATACATGGTTTCGATTACTTCGGCCAGTGGAGGAGTAGTAGCGCAGTTGTCCAGGTAAATTTCCTTCATGATAGCTCCCCCCTTTGACGGTCAAAAACGTGTACTATTATGATGGTAACAAAGAATAAAATCAGATATTAAACGGAGACAACTTCTTTGATTTCCGGAACTTCCTGCCTGATAACTTTTTCTACTCCATTTTTGAGGGTTTGCGTAGCCATGGGACATCCCCCGCATGCGCCGGTTAGCTTAACTTTAACTACCCCTTGTTCTTCATCTACGTCTACCAGGTCTACGCCTCCTCCGTCTGCTTGCAGGGCGGGTCTTATCTTTTCCAGAGCTTTTTCGACATTCTCTCTCATGTTAACACTCCTATCATGTTATAGTATTTTAGGTAAGAAGAATTTCTTTAAATTATATCATATCCGTTTCCATTTAAAAAAATAAATTTTGCAGAAAAGAGTGATGTACAATTGACAACACGTCTTTGCTTGGCGATAATATTTACCATAAAATATATTATATATTACCGGGAGGTAAATCACCTTGAGTGACGCGGAAATGATGGAGAAAATCAAACGGCTTAAAAAAGAGCGAGAGGCCGTGATCCTGGCTCACAATTACCAGCCGCCGGTGATACAGGATATAGCAGATATTGTCGGTGATTCGTACGAGTTAAGTGTGCAGGCTTCCCGCACGGAAGAGCCGGTTATAGTTTTCTGCGGAGTCTCTTTTATGGCGGAAACGGCTGCGATACTGGCCCCTGAGAAAAAAGTGTTGCTTCCGGAGAAGCTGGCGGGGTGTCCGCTTGCCGATACCGTTACTGCAGAACAGTTGCAACAGTTTAAGCAGGATTACCCTGACTACACTATTGTCACTTATGTTAATTCTTCGGCAGAGGTAAAGGCGGAGAGTTACGTCTGCGTCACTTCTTCCAATGCCGTCAACGTAATGGAATCTCTGAAAGCAGATAAGATAATGTTTGCCCCGGATAAAAACCTGGGGGAATTTCTGGCGAAGAGGACCAGCAAAGATGTTAAAACCTGGCCGGGATACTGTATTACACACGAACGGGTTACCGTGGAAGACGTAAAGAGAGCCCGGGAGGAACACCCAGATGCTTTAATTGTAGTCCATCCCGAGTGCCCACCGGAGGTTACCGGTATGGTGGACGAAGCCCTTTCTACTGGAGGGATGATCAGGCTTGCCGCGGAAACCCCTTACCAGAAAATAATTATTGGAACGGAGATGGGTATGCTGTACCGTTTAAGTAAAGAGAATCCGGACAAAGAATTTAAACTTCTGTCGCCTGGTCTTGTTTGCCCCAACATGAAGTACACTACCCTGGAAAAGGTTGCTATCTCCCTGGATAGGCTGGAAGGAGAGGTAACTGTTCCGCAGGAGACGGCGGATAAAGCCCGTAAAGCGCTGGAAAGAATGATTGAGATCCCGTCGGTAGATTAAAGATATCAGAAGGAGGCAAACATGTATAACCCCTGGCTGGAGGGACTTATAAAAAACGCCCTGGAAGAGGATGTGGGTTCAGGTGACCTGACCTCTTACGGGGTAGTGGAAGCGAGCCTGACCGGTGAAGGAAAAATATATGCCCGTGAAGCCGGTGTAGTGGCGGGGCTGGAAGTAGCCCGCAAGGTATTCCAGGTAGTGGATCCCGGGGTACAGTTTACACCCTACTTTAAAGATGGCGACCGGGTTGAAAGGGGGGATAGTGTGGCCTTGGTTTCCGGGGCGCTGCTTTCTCTTTTAACCGCCGAGCGCACAGCACTTAATTTTCTACAGCGTATGTCGGGTATTGCCAGTGTAACCAGGGAATTCTGCGACTTGCTGGGGGACTCCGGGGTGCAGCTTTTGGATACCCGCAAAACCACCCCCGGATTAAGGTTTTTGGAGAAGTATGCAGTCCGGGCAGGGGGTGGAAGAAACCATCGTTTCGGCCTGTACGACGGTGTTTTAATTAAGGAAAATCATATTTTAGCGTCCGGCGGGGTAAAAAAAGCCCTGCAGAAAGTTAAGGGAAGTGTGCCGGTTACCGTGAAGATAGAAATTGAAGTAACCAGCATGGAGCAGCTCCGGGAAGCCCTTCAGGAAGGAGCCGATATAATCATGCTGGACAACTGGGATGTGGAGAAGCTGGAAGAAGCGGTGCGCCTGGCCCGGGGGAAAGCGAAACTCGAAGTTTCCGGTGAGGTAACCCGGGAACGTTTAAAAGAGATCATTTCCGCCGGTGTAGATTACGTCTCTTCCGGTTATTTAACCCACACTTCAGGTATTTTAAACTTTAGTTTTTTGCTGTTAAAGGAAAATGCAAAAAGATAAGAAATACAAACGGAATGGAAAAACTGTTGAGAGGTGAAAACCATGTCTAACGAGAATCAAACATTCGATATGATTATTCTGGGAGGCGGCCCCGCCGGACTGACTGCTGCCATATACGGAGGTCGGGGAGGCTATAGTGTGCTGGTGTTGGAGAGGATGCTCCCCGGGGGCGAGATAACCCTGACCGAGAACCTTGATAATTACCCCGGTTTCCCGGAAGGCACCAGCGGTCCGGAATTTGGACAGGACCTGGAAAAGCAGGCCAGGCGATTTGGGGCCCAGATAAAGACTGCTGAAGTTAAAGAAGTTAATCTCCAGGATAACCCCAAAAAGATAGTCACATCTAAAGAAACTTACTATGCCAAAAAAGTAATAGTATCTACCGGGACCGAACCGCGCTCACTGGGTGTGCCAGGGGAAGATGAGCTGAAAGGGAAAGGCATTTCTTTCTGTGCCAGCTGTGATGCGGCATTCTTTAAGGATAAAGAAGTGGCGGTTGTTGGTGGAGGCGATGCTGCGGTAGAAGAAGCTCTGTTTTTAACCCGTTTTGCTCAAAAAGTATATATTATTCACCGGCGCAATCAGCTCCGGGCGGTAAAGGCACTGGAAGAAGGGATGAAATCCAACCCCCGGATACAATTCTTGGGCAATACCGTGGTAAGAGAAATAAAAGGAGAAGGTAAAGTAGAAGGACTGCAGCTGGTGGACGGAGAGCGGGAATACCACCTCCCCGTCCAGGGGATTTTTATTTACATCGGCAGGCTTCCCTTTACTGATTTACTGCAGGGGCAGCTGGAAACCGATAAAAACGGTTATCTTATAACCGATGAAGAGATGCGCACCTCGGCACCGGGTGTTTTTGCCGCGGGCGACGTGAGGCACAAGGTGTTCCGCCAGGTAGTTACGGCGGCCAGTGACGGGGCCATTGCCGCGTACACGGCAAGCCGGGAGCTGCAGATACCTTAA
Source organism: uncultured Syntrophomonadaceae bacterium (assembly GCA_964402625.1). Lineage (GTDB taxonomy): Bacteria > Bacillota > Dethiobacteria > DTU022 > PWGO01 > PWGO01. The sequence goes on from CAYODA010000090.1 coordinate 4,144, forward strand.
GCTTAAGCAGGTGCGCCTTTACCGGGTACTGATTTGAGGCGGTGACCGGCAAAACACAAAACTTGCGTTACAGGAAGGGTAGTTCGTATTTAAACGAACAAGTCAGGTGTTGTAAAGGGATTCTATATTTGCCGGGTTATTTGTTCTTGGTCTTGGGAAAATACTGGTAAAGCTCTCCCGTCATGCTCTGGATGGGCATGGTCTGGAGCCATACTTTACCGGGTCCGGTCAGGGTGGTCAAAAACATGCCCTCCCCGCCCAGGAACATGTTTTTTATCCCTTTAACGCGTTCAATATTGAAATCAACGCCTTCTTCAAAAGCGCCTACCGATCCGGTTTCCACTTTTATCTTTTCTCCCGGGGCCAGCTCTTTTTCTATGCACTCCCCGTCAATTTCAATAAAAGCGTAACCTTCACCGGAAAGCTTTTGCATGATAAACCCTTCTCCGCCGAAAAAACCTGCCCCCAGGCGTCTCTGTATATAAAGGTCATAGTTTACCGAGTCAAGTGCACACAGGAAAGCCCGTCTCTGGCAGATAATTGTCCCCTTGGAAAGGTCCAGGGGGATAATGTTTCCGGGATACGTATGTCCGAAAGCTACTACTGCGTCATCTTGCAGTCCCGTGAAGTACTGCACGAACATCTCTTCCCCGGAGAAACTCCGCTTGAGTGCTCCAAAAACCCCTCCTTTCATTTCCGTATCCATTTTCACATTTGTATCTATCCACTGCATGGCTCCGCTTTGGGCATAAAGGCGCTCCCCTTCTCCAAGTTTGATTTCCACCATAGGCATGACCGAACCTAAAACCTGGTAATTCAAGTTTATCACCCTTTCGTATCTCTTCTATCTTTAATTATTCCATATAATATCATAAAATAGAAAATCTTATAATCATAAAATTCCCGGGCGAACTGGATACTAAAAAGGAAGAGTTTACTTAAGCGGGGGTGATTAAAGTTAGACCCTTATGGAAAGGTTCCATTAGTTTTGGACTGGTTAATATACCGGTAAGGTTGTATCTGGCTACCAGCAGCAAATCTATAAGTTTCCGCAACCTGCACCAGCCCTGTAAAACCCCCTTGCGGTATAAAAAAACGTGTGAAAGGTGCGGTAGGGAGGTTTCGGAAGAGGAGATAATAAAGGGGTACGAATACGAAAAAGACAGCTTTGTAGTCATATCCGGGGAAGACCTGGAGAAAATCCCCCAGGAGACTAACAAAACCATTGATATAGTTGATTTTATCGAACTGGAAGAGATAGACCCGGTTTACTACGACCGTACCTACTACCTGGCGCCGGGAGAGACGGGAGAAAAGGCGTACTCCCTGCTGCAGCACGTAATGGAAGAGACCGGGAAGGTGGGGCTGGCCCGGCTGGTGATAAGGTCACGGCAGACCCTGGCGGCTATCAGGGTGTACGACGGTTTCCTGGCCCTGGAAACCATGTTCTACCCCGATGAAGTCCGTCCTACCGCTGAACTTCCCGCCTGGAACAGGGAAGTCAACCTCCAGGAGCATGAAATAAAAATGGCCCGGGAACTTATAGCCAACCTGACCACCTCCTTTCAACCGGAAAATTACCGGGACCACTACCGGGAAGAACTTCTCCGCATAATAGAAGCAAAAATTGCCGGAGAAGAAGTTACCCGGGTGGAACAGCCTGAAGAAGGCAAAGTAGTGGATCTGGTAGAAGCTTTAAAGGCGAGCGTAGAGGCTACCAGTGAACAGGGGCAAGCCTCCGGCGGTAATAAACAGTCGAAAAAAACCGGCGGTGACAAAAACGGCAAAAAAACGGGAAAGAAGCGGGGGTCGGAAGTTGGTTCGTCATGAGCTCTTTCCTCCCCTTGAAGGCACCCTGGGAAACTTCATTCCCATGGAACCGGTTTCCTGCCAGGAACCGTTCGACAGCAGTGAATATTTCTTTCAAATAAAGTGGGACGGCATAAGAATCCTGGCTTTTTTATTAAACGGAAGGGTGGAGCTGCAGAACAGAAAAGGAAGAATTCGCACTTCCCAGTATCCCGAGATACAGGAGCTTTCCGGGCGCACAAAGTGGAAAGAAGCTCTATTTGACGGGGAAGTGGTGGCGATGCAAGGTGACAGGCCCAGCTTTACCCGGGTAATGGAGAGGGAATCTAGTGGTTCTCACCGGAAAATAAAAAAACTGGTGCGCGATATTCCCTGCACTTACTGTATTTTTGACCTGCTTTACCGGGAAGGGGAAGACCTTACCGTTGCTCCCCTGGAAAGGAGGTTGAAGTTGCTCCAGCAATCGATGACGGAGACACATCCTTCCTTTTATATTAACGAAAATTTTACTGCCGGGAAAACACTTTTTTCGCAAATAGAAGAGGCAGGTATGGAGGGGATAGTTGCCAAGGAAAAAAAGAGCCTGTACCTGCCCGGCCAAAAATCATCCCGTTGGTTGAAAATAAAGGCCCGCCGGAGCATCCACGTTTTAGTTGGTGGGCTGTTGTATAAGGAGGGAATAATGAAAGCTCTGCTGGTTGGAGTTTATCGTGACGGGCAACAGCTGAGCTATGCCGGGAGAGTGGGTTCAGGGCTTTCAGGAAGTTTGAAAGCCAAAATGGAAGAAATGATAGCGCCGCTCAGGAGGGAGGAAGCGCCTTTTATAAACCCACCTTCTTTGCCTGATGTTTGCTGGGCGGAACCCCGGATGGTGGTTGAAGTAGAGTATGCGGAGTGGACCGAGGACCTCAAGCTGCGCTCCCCGGTGGTTAAAGGTATTGTTAAAGTAGTATAGAGTTAGAGGCAATATACGATGTGCCGGGCGAGAAGGGGATAGTTCTCAGGTGTATCCTGCCGGTTATAAAGAGAATACACTAGTAGAGAAAAATGGTGCCTGCCGGAAGTACTGTTTTCAAGGGTGTTCCCGGCTGGAGGTGAAAACCGGTGTACGTAAACATCAATGAACGGAAAGTCAGGCTTACCAGCCTGGAAAAAATGATCTGGCCGGAAGACGGCCTGACAAAGTACGAACTGGTGCACTATTATACAAGGATAGCCCCTTTTTTACTTCCTCACCTCAAGGAGCGTCCTCTGGTAGTTCAGCGGTTTCCCGACGGCATTAACCACCAGGGTTTTTATCAAAAAAATTGTCCTGATGGGGCACCGGAGTGGATAAGAACTTACCCGGTAAAGCACCGCTCCGGAAAGATAACCCGGTACGTAATTGTAGACAGCGTGGAAGCCTTAACCTGGTTGGGAAACCAGGCTTCCCTGGAGCTTCATCCCTGGCTGTCTTCCGTGGGCACCCTGGAATACCCTGATTTTGCAGTATTTGACCTGGATCCCATGAAAGATTCTACTTTTGAGGATGTTAAAAAAGTAGCCCTGATGGTAAAGGAAGTGCTGGAAAAGAAGGGACTATCGTGCTATCCTAAAACGTCGGGTGCCACCGGGCTCCAGGTCTATGTTCCCTTGAATCCAGTGCATGATTACGGGAAAGTCAGGCTTTTTGTGGAAAACATCTCTCGAGTAGTGCATCAGATTATGCCGGAAAAAACTACGGTAGAGAGAAAAATAGAGAACCGCCAGGGTAAAGTTTACCTGGATTATTTGCAAAACGGCCGGGGCAAAACGCTGGCTTCGGTTTACAGTCCCCGCCCCCTGAGAGGCGCGCCGGTTTCCGCCCCGCTTACCTGGGATGAAATTAACCGGTCGGATGTTTATCCCGGGAATTTTACTCTGAATAATATTTTGGCCCGGATCAGTGATAAAAATGACCTTTTTGAAGCGGTGCTCAGGGAAAAACAGGAGCTCCCGCGCTAAAC
>CAYODA010000091.1:0-7929 GCA_964402625.1 uncultured Syntrophomonadaceae bacterium
CAATCTTTTCAGGGGTCTGGCGCAACCCGGTGTATATAACTTCCATACCGGCATCACGCAGGGCGTGTGCCAGCACCTTGGCCCCGCGGTCGTGTCCATCCAGGCCTACTTTACCAATTAATACGCGTAGATTTTTTTGGGACAACGCTCTTCTCCCCTCCCTGAATCCCGGTAAAATTTCTCGTGCAACCCGTGTAAACAGTTACAGCAGTACATCCGAGTGGTACTCTCCCAAAACTTCTCTTAAAACACCACATATTTCTCCCATTGTAGCATAAGCCTTGACCGCCTCCAAAATAGGAGGTATCAGGTTATCTTCTCCCAGGGCTGCTTTACGCAGATTTTGCAGGGTTTCCGCTACCCTGCGCTGCTCCCTGCTGCGGCGCACCTCTTCCAGGCGATTAACCTGCCTTTCCGCCACAGACGGATCAACTTTGAGGAGGTCCATGGGAGTTTCTTCTTCGCTTACAAAACGGTTAACACCTACTACTATTTTCTCTTCCCTTTCGATTTCTTTTTGATACCGGTAAGCGCTTTCCTGGATTTCTTTCTGTATGTAGCCTTTTTCAATGGCAGAAATAGCCCCGCCCATGTTTTCTATACGCTCCAGGTAATCTTCTACCTGCCCTTCCAGCCTGTCGGTGAGATCCTCCAGGTAATAAGAGCCCCCCAGAGGATCGATGGTATCGGTAACACCTATTTCGTGGGCAATTACCTGCTGGGTGCGCAGGGCCAGCAGGGCGGCTTCTTCGCTGGGAAGAGCCAGGGCTTCATCCCGGGAGTTGGTATGAAGCGACTGGGTTCCCCCCAAAACCGCACTAAGGGCCTGGAAAGCCACCCGAACTACGTTTACCTCGGGCTGCTGGGCCGTGAGGCTGCAGCCTGCCGTCTGAGTATGGAAGCGCAGCATCATGGAACGGGGGTTTTCCGCCCCGAAACGCTCTTTCATGATGCGGGCCCAGATTCGCCTTGCCGCCCGGAATTTGGCAATCTCCTCCAGGAAATTAACGTGCGCGTTAAAGAAGAAAGAAAGCCGTGGGGCAAATTCATCCACCTTCAAACCTGCATCCAGGGCAGCCTGGACGTAGGCGATACCGTTGCTTAACGTAAAGGCTATCTCCTGGGCGGCGGTGGACCCGGCTTCCCGGATATGGTAACCGCTTATGCTAATGGTATTCCACTGGGGTATGTGTTCCCGGGCAAAGGAGAAAGTATCCACCACCAGGCGCATGGATTCCCGCGGCGGGAAAATGTAGGTGCCGCGCGCCACGTACTCCTTTAGTATATCGTTCTGGATAGTACCGTTAAGTTTGTCCCAGGAAACCCCTTGCTTTTCCGCTACTGCCAGATACATGGCCAGTAGTACCGCAGCCGGGGCATTTATGGTCATGGAAGTGCTTACTTTATCCAGGGGTATTTGATCCATAAGGATTTCCATGTCCTGCAAAGAATCAACCGCCACTCCTACTTTGCCTACTTCACCTCGCGCCATGGGGTTATCGGAATCGTATCCTATCTGGGTGGGAAGATCAAAAGCCGCACTCAGTCCGGTCTGCCCCTGTTCCAGCAAATACCGGAAACGCTGGTTGGTTTCCTCGGCGGCACCAAAACCGGCATACTGCCGCATGGTCCACAGGCGCCCGCGGTACATGGTAGGCTGAACACCGCGCGTAAAAGGATACTCTCCCGGGAAGCCCAGCTTTTCCTCGTAATCCCACTCTTCCAGATCAAGAGGGGTGTAGAGCCGGTTTACTTCCATTCCACTGTCCAGGGAAAATTCTTCTTTTCTTTCCGGTCGCTTTTCCAGTATATCCTGGAGCTTTTCTTCCCACTGGCTGTAGCTCTCCCTGAGGCGAGAAAGCTTTTTAGGATCGAACATATAGAAAACCTCCGTCTTCTTATTGTTTAAACCAGTTATTAAAACCAGACTGCCGTTTGTTTCTGTTTTTGTTTCAGGTTCCAAGTATATTTACTTAAGAAAAAGCCCTTTTACCACTCCACCGGCAAAACACAAAAACCCTACGTTAGCTTAGAAAAATTTTCGTCTTTCTAGTGATGGCGCCAGCCGGCGCCAGGTCGACTACTCAGAAAATACCCCTTTACTGCACCCAACGTTGCTCAATTTACTTCCTTCCCCCACCAGGGGAGGGTCAGGGTGGGGGGATACTTCTATTTCTCCTGCAGCGCCTTTTCTACCAGGTCAGGTATCTGTGGAGGAAGGTCGGCCACGTAAGCCCCGCATTCCCGGAGGGCACTCTCTTTGCTGGCAAAACTTCCTCTACCCCTTTCTATTATAGCACCGGCGTGTCCCATACGCTTGCCGGAAGGAGCGCTTTTTCCGGCAATATACGCCACCACCGGCTTGGAAACGTTTTCCTTGATGTACGCCGCCGCTTCTTCTTCCGCACTGCCCCCGATTTCTCCGACCATGACTACCACCCCGGTATCGGGGTCCTTTTCAAATTCTTTTAGCACTTCAATAAAATTAAGGCCAACTACCCGGTCTCCTCCCATGCCTACTACCGTAGAAGTTCCCATTTCTTTATCCAGCAGCTGTCCTACTATTTCATAACACAGGGTGCCACTGCGTGAAACTACTCCTACGGGACCGGGAACAAAAAACCGGTTGGGCATGATGCCTATCTTGCATTTGCCGGAAGATACCACACCAAAGGTGTTGGGACCCACCACCACTGCGCCGTAATAACGGGCCGCAGCCATTATCTCCATGGCATCACCGAGCGGTATATGTTCGGGAATTAAAACAAGAATTTTTATCCCGGCCTCCAGGGCTTCCAGGGCAGCATCTTTGGCAAAGGGAGCCGGGGTAAAGAGTATGCTGGCATCGGCTTGATGTTCTTCTACCGCAGAAAAGACGGTATTGTATACGGGAATACCTTCTATTTCCTTTCCCTTCTTTCCGGGGGTTACCCCTGCTACTATACTGGTGCCGTACTCCAGCATCTGACCGGCATGAAAAGCACCCTGGTTTCCGGTTATCCCCTGCACTATCACTCGCGTATTTTGGTCTATGTAAACAGTCATTTTACTCCCCTCCCCCTGTTTCTCGTTTAGAAGCTTCCACAGCATGGCGCACCGCTTCCTGCATGGACTGAAACACCTGGACACCAGCTTCCTCGAGTATGCGGCGCCCTTCTTCCTCGTTGGTCCCTACCATGCGGAAAAAGAAGGGTATAGATATACCCTTGCTCTCCTTGACGGAAACAAAAGCCCGGGCCACCACGTCACAGCGGGTAATTCCTCCAAAAATGTTAATTAGAATAACCCTGGGATCGGTGCCCAGCAGCAGTTCCAGGGCCTGAGAAGTTTTTTCTTCGTCGGCTCCCCCACCAAAATCCAGGAAGTTGGCCGGGGAGCCGCCAAAATGCTGCACCAGGTCCAGGGTAGCCATGGTAATCCCGGCACCGTTAGCCATTACAGCTACATCCCCTCCCAGATCCACGTAAGCCAGCCCCATATCGGAGGCTTTTTTCTCCAGGGAGGTTTTTTCTTCCACCAGGGGCAGATCTTTCTGGCGGAAAAGCGCATCGTCGTCAATTACTACCTTGGAATCCAGGGCAATCAGCTCTTCTCCCGAAAGGGCCAGGGGATTGATTTCCACCAGCTCGGCATCCCTTCCCTGGAAAAGCCGGTACAGCCGTTCCAAAACCACTGCAAAAGAGCGCACTGCTTTACCTTCCAGACCCAGCCGGTTGCAAATTTCCCGGGCAATATAAGGATGGTAACCCACCATTACATCTACCGGCCATTTCACAATATGCTCCTCGGGGACTTCCTCAATATCCATACCCCCGTAGAGCGAGGCCAGCACCACCGGGCGGCGGGCCTGTCCCTCCACGGTAATGGCCAGGTAGAGTTCCCGGTCCAGGGGAAGCTTCTCTTCCATTAAAAGCTTACGCACTTTCTCTTCCCCTACTTCCATCTGGAGGAGGCGGGAAGCTTCTTCTTCAGCTTCCGCGGGGGTGTCTACAAAAGAGATAGCACCGGCCTTTCCCCTTTTGCCGGTTAAAACCTGGGCCTTGAGCACGCCCCCTCCCAGTTCTTCCACGGCACGGAAAGCTTCCTTTTGCGTTTCTACCACTTTGTTCCGCGGTATGGGAAGGTGGTATTCCGCAAACAGCTCCTTTCCCATGTACTCGTACAAATTCATAAATTATCCTCCTTTTACAGCTTAAATACCGGTATACCGGTATACCAGACGCTACAGGGTGGTCGCAAAATGACCCGCCTTGCTTTGCGTCAGCAACTGCGGTTTTCTTTAATACCGGGTGTTACTGCATTACGGTCTTCCAACCATCCCCGGATACTGCCCCGGTCAGGTATTTGCCTGGTATTTTTTAAGCTTGTTGTAAAGGGTGGCCAATGAAATATTCAGTGCGCTGGCTGCTTTTTTCTTGCCTTCCAGCGATTCGCCAAACCGTGCCAGGGCCGACTTGAGCATCATCTGCTCCATCTTGTCTAAGGGTACAATGTCGGTAAACAGGGGCGAAGCTACGGAAGGCCTGGTTATATACGGGGCCAGGTTTTCCGGCTTGATAGTGCTGTCCTCCACTCCTACAGCCGACCTTTCTATTACATTCCACAGCTCTTTTATGTTGCCCGGCCAATCGTACTCCATCAGAAGCTGAAGGGCCTGGGGGGAAACCCCTTTTATACTTTTACCCAGCTTGCGGTTGAGCTGTCCAATAAAGCTGTCCACCAGGAGGGAAATGTCATCACTTCTATGGCGAAGGGAAGGCAGGTGGAGTTCGTGTCCGCCCAGGGCCAGGTAAAGGTCTTCGCGGAACTTACCCAGCCTTACCATGCGCTTCAATCCCGTGCAAGAGGAGGCTACCAGTCGAACACTGGACCCAACCGGCTTCTCCCCTCCAATGCGCAAGAGGCGCCCTTCCCATATAAAGCGGTATAGTTTTTCCTGCAGGTACTCGTTAAGCTGGTCAACTCCTTTAATATAAAGAGTTCCCTGGTGGGCCAGTTCTATTTTACCCAACCGGGTCCGTACCACGCCGGGATAAGCATTTTTTTCACATCCAAAAAGCTCCATCTCCAGCAGGCTTTCCGGAATCTTGGAAGTGTCCACCTTGATAAATGGAGCGTTATGGCGCGGGCTGTTATGGTGAATAGACTGGGCCAATACCTCTTTTCCCGTGCCTGCTTCCCCTTGAATAATTACCGGTGAGTCGCTGCGAGAGGCCTTACGGGCCGCCTCCAGCACACTCTTAAAGCTTTTACTCCTGCCTACCAGGTTATCAAAAGACCAGCGTGAACCGGAAATCCGGTTAATCTGGGCGTAAAGATTTTCTACCAGGGTGTTGCTTCGCTCCAGTTCATCCATAAGCTTTAATATATCCGTAACCGGCTGGAATACCACTACCGCTCCTTCTATCTGACCGTCAACCACGATAGGGGAAGCGTTGGATATTACTTCTACATCAGAACCCCCTACGGTAGTCCGGTGCCCGGTTACAGGCTTCTGGTAAATTAGAGAGCTGGCCAGGGCCCCGTGGGGAGAAACTTCAAAAATATTTTCACCCACTCTCCTGTTTTCGGGAATACCGGTAACCCGGGTAAAAGCCGGGTTTATGTACCTGATTATCCCGTGCCGGTCAGCCACTTCAATGGCATCCTGTACGGAATGTAAAATCGCCCATAGCTCTCCCTTCAGGCGCCTGGCTTCCACCAGCTCTTCCTTGGAACGAAACAGGCGCTTTAAAAAAGGGCTTTCCTGGACCTTGATAAGTTCTACACCGGAGGGAAGCATCCGTTCCAGCTCCTGGTTGACTTCCACGCCGTCCACCGCGTTTACTACAGCTTCCAGGTGAGAAAGCCCCGTTATCTCTTCCAACCGGGAAGTTACCAGCCAGTTTTCTTTTTCTTCCCGGGAAAGCCAAGTGTCATCTCCCGAAAGGTCTACCAGGCCCACCACCTGGAAATACTCTTCCGTTTCTTGCATGGTGCGCAGAAATGAGGCGTCTTCTTCCCCGTTTATTACCAGAACCACTTTCATGGGACCCATGATAGATTCTCCTTTTAAAGCAAAATTCCTTACCTTAGAATATTCGTAAATATTAGAAGGATTTCCTGCTTAATAAATCTCTTTTTTATTGAATAAGAATTATATGATATAATCTTAACTACTAATTTGCGGGGAGGCTATAGTATGATTGTGCACGCTCTTATAGGGTCAAGCGGAACGGGAAAGAGCCATCACGCTCCTCTTTTTGCCCATAAAAACAATATTTCCGTGATAGTAGACGACGGTCTACTGATACATGACAACCAGGTTATTGCCGGCGTTTCGGCCAAGAGGGAAAGGACACGTTATGGAGCGGTAAAAAGAGCTATATTAAAAGACCCGGAACACGCCGAAGCCATCCGGGAACAGATCCGGAAAATAAATCCCAGCCGCATTCTGATTCTGGGAACCTCCCAAAAGATGGCTAAAAGAATCGCAGAAAGGCTGGAACTGCCTCATCCGCACAATTACACTTTTATTAATGATCTGATCCCCCCGGAAAACATAGAGAAAGCTCTCGAGCTAAGGGAAACTAAAAATCAGCACGTAATCCCTATCCCTACTTTTGCCATAAAAAAGGACTTTCCCGGCTACCTTATCGCCCCGCTGCGCTCATTTTACTCCAGGGCGGCCAAGGACCATAAAAACCTTTCCCTGGAGCGCACCCTAATACGTCCTATTTACAGCTCCCTGGGGGACTTTTTTATCAACGAAGAAGTAATAAAGCAGCTTACCCGGTACATAAGCGAGAATGTGGAAGGGGTTCACCAGACCGATAAAATAGATATCTACTCCGATGACAGCGGAGTGACCTTAGAAGTGCAGATAACCGCCATTTACGGCCTAAATATAAAGGAAATTCTACTGAATCTGCAAAAAGAAATAAAGGACAATATAGAATACCTCACCGGGTTTTACCTGGCCAAAGTTTACACGGTAGCCAGGCAACTGCACATCCCGGAAGATAAAATGCCCCGGGAAATTAACAAGTTAATGCCGGAAAGGGAGAAACAGACTCTCAGGCTGTACAAGGACGGGAGAAAAGAGAAAAACGAAGAAGAAATTCCCCGGGTAGCGCAGCTGAAGGAACAAAAACAAGAAAAAGAAGACCAGGAAGAAGTTCACCGGGAAACGCGGTATGCACGCGTCATTAAAAGAGTTAATTAAACAAGCTCCTCACCCCGCCGGTAATGTTTATTTTCCACGAATATAATCTCCTCCATGACACCATAATATAAAAAGAAATTCCCTCAAATGCCTGGCAGAAAAATGTAATAGACCGTAATAGAATGATTTCAAAAACAGCAGGAGGCATCCGTATGAATCTGACTCACAAAGAAAAAGAGCTGCTGCAGGAAGCCATGGAGCACGAGAGGGTATGTATAGCCAAGTACCGGGAATACACCAAACAGCTACAGGACCCTCAGCTAAAATCCCTGTTTGCAGAGCTTCAAACCAAAGAAGAAATCCACGCACAAACCATATCACAGCTATTACAAGAAGGGGGCTATTCCTCTTGACACCGGCCAATTTGAACGATCAGCAGATTCTAAACGATATGCTAATGACGGAAAAATACGTATCCAATCACTACAATTCCAGCGTGCTGGAAGCGGTTTCTCCGGAAGTAAGAGGCGCCTTGCAGCACATCATGCAGGAAGAACAGGACCATGCCGGCCAAATATACGACGCCATGTACCAGCGAGGGTGGCATCCTGTTGAGCCTGCCAGGTAGGCATCTCCCTGCTTTAAGGGCAGTCACCACGGCAATAAGTATCCCCCCCCCACCCTGACCCTTCCTCCCGGTAGGGGGAGAGAAGTAAAAAGAGTAAAATTGGGTGCAGGAAAGGGGTATTTTCTGAGTAGACCTCCATGCCCCCACAATACGGGGG
>CAYODA010000092.1:0-7918 GCA_964402625.1 uncultured Syntrophomonadaceae bacterium
TGATTTGAGTCGGGAGCCGGCAAACACAACAACCCGGTACAAGAAAGCATATAAGATATTTTCTGATTAGCTGATTGATAAGTGAGGAGGCCTGGTAATGTGAGAATAAAGCGCCGGATCATGGAAGAAGAGGGTGTCCAAAGGGCACTCACCCGGATTGCATACGAGATCATTGAGAAAAACAAGGGTGGGAGTGGCATTGTGCTGGTAGGTATTAAAAAACGGGGAGTTTCCCTGGCTCACCGCCTGTCACAGAGGATTCTGGAGATAGAAGGAGTGGAGTTGCCGGTGGGTGAGTTGGATATAACTCCCTACCGCGATGACCTGGTGGAAAACCCGAAAAATCTGGCGCAACCACCTTCATTTCCTTTTGAGATTAATGACCGGAGGGTAATCCTGGTGGATGATGTCCTGTACACGGGCAGAACCGTTCGGGCGGCTATAGATGCACTTTTTCAATGCGGACGCCCCCTTACAATACAGCTGGCTGTCCTGGTAGACCGCGGGCACCGGGAAATACCCTTCCGCGCTGATTACGTGGGCAAGAATGTTCCTACCAACCGCCGGGAAGAAATAGCTGTCCGGGTAAAAGAGTACGACGAGGAGGGAGACGAAGTACTCATCTGCGAGCCTTGATCAAAGAGCACTGGGGTAATTTTTAAAATTCGTATAGAGAAAAATATGTGAAACAAATAACTAAATTCTTGAGAAATAATTAACTTGTCTAAATATATTGACAATTCATCCTCATCCCTTTATAATGTATTTACAGATAAAGCAGGCAGACGTTCATAGCTTCAGTAAAATTATGGGGGTGATAGGATGCCAGGATTAAACTATTTCATCTTGTTAGGAGCATTCATATTCATAGGGGCCATGCTGTATTACATGGTAATCAGGGATCTTCCTGAACAGAAGTAGGTTTTAGTTTATACCCCCAGTTTGGCAAAATAGAATAACCCTCAATATCCATAAGTTCCCCTGCCGGCCTCCCGCGGCAGGGGAACTTGTTGTGTTTTTATCCGTATTTCCCGTTTATCGCGTGGGTTCCGAAGCCGTTTCCTCTTCCGGGCTGCTTTGTGGCGTAACTATAACACTCTTATAGTTTTTATAAAATACCATCCCCGGTTTTCCGCCGGGAGCTCGTTTTACGTGTTTTATCTGGGTGTAATCCACCGTTACCCGGGGAACTTCCCTGTTTTTGCTGTAGTATGCACCCAGGGAAGCTGCTTCCAGGAGGGTGTTTTCCGGCGGTGGAAAAGGCGCATCTTTTATTACCACGTGGGAGCCGGGAATTTTTTGGGCGTGTAGCCAGGTATCCTCTCGCCGGGCACGCTTAAAAGTAACCTCGTCGTTCTGGGTATTGTTTCTTCCCACCAGTACCTGGTAACCGTCAGAAGAGGTAAAGCTCAGCGGACGGGATTTTTGAGGTTTTTTAGTTTTAGGCTTCTTTTTCTCTGCTTTTGGTTTAATATAACCGGTTTTAATTAGTTCTTCCCTGATTTCTTCTATCTCTTCCAGGCCGGCGTTATCGAGGGAATAGAGAACGTTTTCCAGGTAACTGGCTTCTTGCCGGGTTTGTTTGATTTGTACCTTTATGTGGGACCTGCTTTTTTTAGCCCGCCGGTATTTGTTAAAGTATCTCTCGGCATTGGCGGGGGGTGGCAGGCGTGGATCAAGGTGAATTTCTACGGGTGGCTGGTTTGTTTCATACAGGTTGGGAAGGGTAACTTTTTCTGCTCCCTGGGGCACCTGATCCATCTGGGATAGTATTAAATCGCCGTACAGGCGGTACCATTCGGCTTTTTCTGCCTTTTTCCAGTCTTCTTCCTGTTTCTTTTCTTTTTGATATACCCTTTTTAATTCCTTGTGTAAAATTGCGTACAGGTTTTCTTTCTCCTGCTTTATTTTTTCCGTAGAGTATTTTTCCCGGTAGTAGTGGTCCAGCATCTCATTTACCGACGAGTAATATTCGGCGTTTTCCCGGTTATATGAAATTAAATCCAGGGCGGAAAAAACCCGGTGTCCCCTTTCGTTGGTGTAAATGGAAGGGGTAAAAGAGCCTTGATGGTAACACCTTACTATTTCCTGGATTTCCTCCCACAGTGCAACTATAAAGCCTTCTTCCAGCGTGGAACTGCTCTTTTCCTTTGCACGACAGACCACTTCCCCGGCAGTGAGAGGGCTGACACCGTGAAGAAAAGAAACCAGGGCTTTTTCCCAGCTGTAGCCCTGCTGCAAAGCCGTTATCATTTCTGATTTGAAAGTTTCCCGGTCAATATCGTCGGGGCACCGTTTTTGGGGAGTGGGAGGGGGAAAATAAGATTTCCCGGGTACCACTACCCGGTAACGGCTCATCTCTGAAGTAACGTGCTTTATGGCGCCCAGTATTTTTTCTTCTTTATTTAACAGCATCAAGTTGCTGTGCCTTCCCATGATTTCAGCTACCAGCTTAAAACTGTCCGAGCCGCGCGTCAGGTAAATAACTGCTATCCTTTCCCATTCTGGCTGGTGTATGCCGGAGATAGTTGCCCCCTCCAGGTATTTACGGAGGAGCATGCAAAAATTAGGCGGATCAGTCTCTTGCTTGAGTGTCATGTTGGTCAGATGAAGCCTGGCCAGGGAGGGATGGACTGAAATAAACAGGAACCTGGTGCTCTGGGAACTGTAAAGCTGAAGGACGGTTTCGGTAGAAGTAGGTTGTATTATTTTTTGAACCCTGTTTCCCGGTATAGTTTCTTCCAGCTCTTTTGTAGCTGCTGCCAAAACCAGTGTATCAAACAATAAAAAGCACCTCCTTATATCCAGTATAAACCTTATGCACCGGGTAAGCAATTTTTGCAGTATATTTTTACATAATTGTTATAGCCCTGTTTATTGATTAATAATGTGCCGGGCCGGCTCATAGGGATAGTTAAAAAGAAAGTATTTATAAGGGGAGGGGTAAGCATAGAAACCAGGTGGCCTGCATTAAAGATCGAAGAAGTTTGCCGCCAGCTGGATGTAGATCCCCGGGAAGGACTTTCGGGCCGGCAGGTGGAAGATCTTAGAAGCAGATGGGGAAAAAATAACTTTCAAAAAGAAAGCTCCAGGTCCCTGCTGTCAATATTTGTATCCCAGTTTAGCGATTTTTTAATCCTGGTGCTTTTGGGTGCTACACTGGTATCGGGGCTACTGGGAGAGTATGTGGATGGTATTACCATACTGGCCATCCTTTTTTTAAATGCGGTCCTGGGGACTTTCCAGGAGTTCCGGGCCGAGAGTTCTTTAAAAGCCCTGCAAGAGTTGGCTGCTCCTCGCTCTACCGTGTTGCGGGAAGGCTATGTTTCCGACATTTCTTCGGACGAGCTGGTTCCCGGGGACGTAGTGGTACTGCAGCCGGGGGACAAGATAGGGGCGGATTTGCGTCTGCTGGAAGCACGGGGGCTCCTGGTTAATGAAGCACCACTTACCGGGGAATCGGTGCCCGCGGAAAAGAGCAGCAGCACCATGCATTATACGCCGTCTTCTCCCGGCGATGCCTTCAATATGGCCTACGGTGGAACCATGGTAGTGGAAGGAGGCGCCAGGGGAGTAGTAGTGGCAACTGGCTCCCAAAGCCAGCTGGGTCAAATTGCCCACTTGATTCGCCAGGCGCAGCCGGATCCCACCCCCCTTCAGAAACGGCTGGAGAGGTTGGGCCGTATACTGGTATTTGCCTGCATGGCGGTTTGTTTTCTGGTGGTACTGTTGGGACTGTGGAGGGGTGAAGGAATTTACGGGATGTTTATGGCCGGGGTGAGCCTGGCGGTTGCGGCTATACCCGAGGGGTTGCCTGCCATAGTAACAGTTTCCCTGGCCCTGGGGGTGCAGCGTATGATCCGGCGCAGGGCTATAGTTCGTCAGCTCCCGGCGGTGGAAACCCTGGGTTCGGCTACGGTTATATGTTCCGACAAAACGGGGACCCTGACGGAAAACAAAATGGTGCTGCGCCAGGTTTATAGTGGAGAGGAGCTTTACCTTAGAGGAGAAGATGGCAAGTGGGAAAACCGGGGGGGAAACAAAATAAAACCACGTAGTGAAAAAGCTCTCAGCCTGGCCCTGGAAATAGGGGCGTTGTGCAACAACGCTTCCCCGGCAGGTAGGACTTCTCGGCGTAACGGACATGGACAGGGATACTCACACTTCCGAGGTGACCCCACCGAGGTGGCCCTGGCGGAAGCAGGCCGGGAAGCCGGAATTAAAGAAAAAGACGGTAGACTTTACGAGTTTACTTTTTCCCCGGAAAGAAAAATGATGTCTGTAGTAGTAGAGGGCAACCCTCGCCTGGTGCTGGCCAAGGGGGCCCCCGATGTGCTGCTCAGGCGCTGCAACTATATCTACCGCGGTGGTAGAGTGCAGCCCATGAAAGCTGAAGAAAGAAATAAAATACTAAACGCCGTAGAGACCATGGCCGGAACCTCCCTCCGCAGCCTGGGCATGGCTTACCGCGAGCTTTCTAACGGGAAAGTTCCAGGGACGGCCGAAGAAGCAGAGAAAGACCTGGTGTGGGTGGGGCTGGTTGGGATGGAAGACCCTCCTCGCCCCCAAGTGCGTTCTTCGGTTCAGCTGTGCCACCGGGCGGGCATAAAGGTGGTAATGATAACCGGAGATCACCGCGGTACCGCGGTATCCATAGCTCGCCGGCTGGAGATAATGCGCCGGGGAGAAGCCCTGACGGGTGAGGAGCTGGACGGGCTGGATGATACTGAACTGGAAAAAAAGATAGACCGGGTGCAGGTATTTGCCCGGGTGAACCCGGAGCACAAACTGCGCATAGTAAGGGCCTTAAAAAAGAAAGGCCACGTGGTAGCCATGACCGGGGACGGGGT
Source organism: uncultured Syntrophomonadaceae bacterium (assembly GCA_964402625.1). GTDB lineage: Bacteria > Bacillota > Dethiobacteria > DTU022 > PWGO01 > PWGO01. Next base: position 4,851 of record CAYODA010000092.1, read on the forward strand.
AAACGACGCCCCGGCGGTTAAAGAAGCCGACATCGGTATAGCCATGGGCAGTACCGGTACCGAAGTGACCAAGGAAGCCGCTTCACTGGTTCTGGAGGACGATAATTTTAACACCATTGTAGCTGCAGTAGAAGAAGGGAGGAACATCTATGCCAACATACGCAAGTTCATCCGCTTCCTGCTGGGGTGCAATTCCGGAGAAATAATGGCTATTTTGCTATCCCTGCTAATAGGGCTACCTCTGCCGCTGCGGCCCATCCAGATTCTGTGGGTAAACCTGGTGACAGACGGCCTACCCGCTCTTGCTCTGGGGGCGGAGCCGCCGGACCGGCAGATTATGGAGCAGCCCCCGCGCAAAAAGGAAGAAGGACTATTTAATGGAGGTACCTGGGCCAGGCTGGTGGCCAAGGGCTTCCTGATAGGTTCTGCTACCGTGGCGGTTTTTGCCCTCATGCTGCAGAACTCGGGCGACCTGGTACTGGCACAAACCACGGCCCTTACCACACTGGTAGTCTCCCAGCTGGTCTTTGTATTTGACTGCCGTTCCGAGAAACCCTATTTCTGGATGGCCCGCCTCAAGCCCAATTTGTACCTTTACCTGGCGGTGCTGGTGTCTTTTCTTTTAATGCTTATGGTGGTCTATGTAGGTTTCTGGCAGGGAATTTTCCAGACCACCACCCTTACCCTCCATCACTGGATTTACGTAGTCGCCTTTTCTTTTTTGCCCTTCCTGGTTTCGTGGGGCAGGCAGGGAAAATAGATTTCTACGCAAGGTAAACAAGAGAACCTTCCCCGGGGTTTACCGGGTGGCCCGGGAAGGATAATACTGCAAAAGCATAGAATTAATTTACAGGTTTGTTTGACAATGGTGGGTGGCATGAAGATGCTAAAAGATTTATCTTCTAAAATTATCATGGGAGGTCTTGTAATGAATCGAACTTTCAGTGTAGGTGAAGCCATCTCTTTTGGCGGGCAGGCACTCGGCAGGCACCTGGGTGCCTGGGTATTAATAACATTTTTGTTTATAGTTATCATGCTTGCGATAAACTTTATTGTTGGTTTATTAGCTCCTCCAGGCTTTTTTATGGGGGATGGTAACGGGGCAATAGCCTGGTTAATTTTAGTTAACCTGATCATGTTAGCGGTAGGAGGAATATTTCACATGGGCTATGTAAGGACAACTATCAAAGAAGCATACGGACAGATGCCGGAAGTAATGGATCTTTTCTCCTGTATACCGCTTATAGGAAGATACGTTTTAGCATACATTTTTTATACTATAATAGGTGTGGTGAGTTGTGCACCGGGTTTTATAGCGATTTATTTGGAAATATACTTGCTGATACCGGTACTGTTGGTTCCTGCCATAATCCTTTTAATAAGGCTCTGGTTTTTTGAATACTTTATAGTAGATCAGGAGGCCGGGGCAATAGCATCTCTGCAATTAAGCTGGAATGCAACTGCAGGTAATGCACTCAAGTTACTGGGGTTGTTTTTGCTTACGGGAATAATTATAGCCGCCGGTCTTATAGCCTGTTTTGTTGGCATCCTGTTTACAGCTCCCCTGGGCTTGCTTTCCATTGCCTATGCTTATAAGGAGCTCTCCGAACCAAGAGGTGATTTTTCCCAAGAGCTGTTCTAATGTACCACTAAAGAGGGATGAGCATTTGAAAAAAAGACCGCTTTAATAACTTTTTTCAAAATCAACAAATAAACTTTAATAAAACCTTTAAATTAATTGATAACTTAATCGTAACCAGGAGAAACAGAGATTTTTTTCATAAGATGTATCATCAGACGTTAAACATTTTTTGTTGCTTGATTAAAACAAATATAATATTATTTTAACGTAAATTTAATGAAACGTTTCAGGGAGGTAGAACTATGGCCAAAACTATTAAAGTTGGTATTATGGGTTGGGGAAATATAGGAAAAGGAGTTAAAGAAGCAATCGAAATAACCTCCGACATGCAGTTAGTCTCCGTTTTTACCAGGCGGGATCCAGCCCAGGTGGGCGCCGGCGAAAGCCAGACTACTTTTTTAAGTGCCGATCAGGTTGAAGAGTATGTTAATGATATCGATGTAATGATACTATGTGGAGGGTCAGCCACGGACTTGCCCGAACAGGGACCGTACTATGCCCGGCTTTTTAATACCGTGGACAGCTACGACAATCACGACAAAATCCCTGAATACTTTGATTCTGTAAATAAAGCTGCAATGGAAAACGGGAAAACGGCAGCCATTAGTATCGGGTGGGATCCCGGGCTGTTTTCCTTGAACCGAATGATAGCTGAAGCAGTATTACCGGAAGGCAATGACTACACTTTTTGGGGAAAAGGAGTTAGCCAGGGACATTCTGATGCCGTAAGAAGGGTGCCGGGAGTAAAATACGGAGTTCAGTATACCATTCCCAAAGAAGATGCCGTGGAAAGTGTCAGGAATGGAGAAAACCCTTCTTTGTCTGCAAAAGAAAGGCATGTTCGAGAGTGTTACGTGGTTGCAGAAGAAGGGGCGGATAAGAACAAAATTGAGGAAGAGATAAAAAACATGCCCAATTATTTTGCGGACTACGAAACCAGTGTCTATTTTATAACCGAGGAAGAGCTGGCTAAAGAACACGGGGGCATTCCCCACGGTGGTTTTGTTATCCGTAGTGGTAAAACAGGTTCCACCAATCCAAAAAACCAGATTGTGGAGTTTGCTTTAAAGCTGGATAGTAATCCCGAATTTACTTCCAGTGTCCTGGTGACTTATGCACGGGCGGTACACCGCCTCAACCAGGAAGGGAAAGCAGGCGCCTTTACTATTTTCGATATAGCCCCGGTATACTTATCTACCAGGACTCCCGAAAACATGCGTGAAGAGCTGCTGTAACCCGGGGATACTACTCAGAAAATACCTTATGTGCTTTCTTGTACCGGGTTGTTGTGTTTGCCGGCTCCCGACTCAAATCAGTCATTAAGCCAAAGCTAAGGGTCAGCTTCGGCGCCCCAAAGGGCTCCCCTCGACGTTCGACTTCCGTGTCTCAGGTCTCGGCGGCCGGAATCCGTTCCGGCCGGCCCGCC
>CAYODA010000093.1:0-7905 GCA_964402625.1 uncultured Syntrophomonadaceae bacterium
AGGAGAAGAAGCATGGGAGGCTCCCTTGTGGGAAAAAGTATCCCGTGCGTGCCTGGGGTGCGGGGCCTGCACCTATCTCTGTCCCACCTGTCACTGCTTTGATATCCAGGATGAGGTGGAAGGGTACGACGGACGCCGCTGCCGCATGTGGGACTCCTGTATGTTCGGGGAGTATACCTTGCACGCTGCCGGGCACAATCCCCGCCCTTCCAGGAGGGAGAGAACCCGCAACCGTATCAACCACAAGTACAGTTATTACGTGAAAAAGTTCGATAAAATAGCCTGTGTAGGATGCGGCCGTTGTATTAACAGCTGCCCTGTAAATATAGATATTCTGGACATATTATCACGGGTTAAGGAGGAGCTATGAGTACTAAAGAGAATCCCTATATACCGCACACGGCTATAGTAGAAGACGCCTGGTACGAAACAGGTGGCGATCGTCCCATCAAGACGTTCCGGGTAGTCTTCGAAGAGGAGGAGGTTAAAAATTCCTGGGAACATCGCCCGGGCCAGTGTGCCATGATCGGGGTCCTGGGAGTGGGGGAGAGTATGATATCCATATCTTCTTCCCCTACGGAAGGCCAGTTTCTGCGCTTTTCCGTCATGCGCGTGGGCAAAGTCACCGGGGCCCTGCACCAGCTGGAACCGGGGGATTCCATGACAGTCCGGGGGCCGTACGGCAACAGTTTCCCGGTGGAAGAGTGGAAAGGTAAGAAAATCCTGACCATAGGGGGCGGAATCGGGCAGGCTCCCCTGCGTCCCATAGTGGAATACGTGCGGGATAACTGTAACGAGTACGAAGACCTTACCGTGATTTACGGGGCCCGCACTACCAACGACCTCTGTTTTAAAGGAGAGCTGGAAGAGCTGCAGAAGTGTCAGGAAGTTTCTGCATGCCATCTTTCAATAGACATTGAAGAAGAAGAATGGCCTCACTTTGTGGGATTTGTACCCCAGTTGCTGATGGAGGTCAACCCTTCCCCGGAGAACACCGTAGCTATCACCTGCGGCCCGCCCATTATGATCAAGTTCGTCCTGGAAAACCTCAAGAAGCTGGGCTTTGAAGATGACCAGATTTACACCACCCTGGAAAACCGCATGAAATGCGGTATCGGTAAATGCGGACGCTGCAATGCCGGACCGCTGTATGTCTGCAAAGATGGGCCGGTGTTTAATTACGCCACCCTCAAGCAGGTGCCCGAGGCTTTTGCCTAAAAGGTGGTTTAGTTGAAACTCACATAATCAAAGAAAAGGCTGCCTTCTTGATTGTGATTAGTTAAGGCAGCCTTTTTTGTACCATAAATAGGTTTTTTTAGGCTACAATAGTAAGTAGTCACCCCGGCGCCGCAGGCGCCATCACTAGAAGGTGGAAAATACCCAGCGGCGCTAGAAGCAAATGTATTTTCTGAGTAGAAACGCTCCGATAGAAATATTTGTGAAGAGTACATAAACAAATTTGTTCAAACTGCCTGAACAAAAAAGGAATCCAGGGTCTTTATTGCGAATTATTCTGTAATATATGAATCTTTAATACAAATGTATACAAAATAATAAAATAATATGGTTCATGTGTTAAATTAAACAAGAAGAATAATTATTAGTGGAGGTATAAGAATGGAGAAAATTTATTATCCCGATTCGGTGGTAATCATTGGGCTGTCGTCCAAGCCTAACAACATACCCCGGCTTACCCTGGAAAACCTTCTCCGTTGGGGATACCGGGGCCGCATATTCGGCGTAAATCTCCGAAGTGAAGATACCCACGTGGATGGAATCAGGATGTACCGGAACATTGAAGACCTTCCCGAGGTTCCCGACCTGGCTTACTGCATGATTCCCGCTCCGTATATACCGGATATGGTGGAACGCTGTGGAAAGTTCGGGATCAAGAGGATGGCCATACCCTCGGGTGGTTTTGCGGAATACAGCGAAGAAGGAGAGCAGCTTTCCGATAAAACCATGCGAAGTGCCCGAAAATACGGTATGCGTATCGTGGGCCCCAATGGTCTTACCGTAGCCAACACGGAAAACGGGCTGTGCTTTCCCTTTGTATCCCTGCATAAGGCGCCGCAGGGAGGAATGTCCATTATATCCCAGAGCGGCGGGGTGGCATTAACCATAATGAATTTTTTCCTGGACGAAAACCTGGGAATGGCCAAATTAGCCAGCATAGGCAACAAGCTGGATTTAGACGAAGTGGATTTCCTGGAATATTTCGGGGAGGATCCCCAGACCAAGGTAATCTGTATGTATTTAGAAAGCCTGGACCGGGGCAGGGAGTTTATTGAAACAGCCAGGAAGATAGATAAGCCTGTTATAGTTTTAAAAACCAACACTACGGAGGCGGGCAAGAGGTTGGCCATGAGCCATACCGCGGCGGTAAGCAACGATGAAGACATCATAAATTCTGCTTTTGAGGAAGCGGGCGTCATCAGGGCGAGGAAATTTATGGATTTTATAGAAATAACCAAAGCATTTCAGCTTCCCCCCATGCGGGGGCCCAGGATTGTGGCCATGAGCCCTGCCGGCGGTTTTTCGGTCATGTCGGCGGACCTGTGCGAGGAAGCCGGCTTTGAATTTGCCGAGCTGGGTGACGATTTTTACGAAAGCCTGAAGCAGTTCAGTAATGCCGGGGTGATAAATTTTTCCAATCCCCTGGATATGGGAGATATCTACGATCCCCAGTTTACCGCCCACGTGATTTACTCGGTGATGCACTCCGAGCAGGTAGACGGCGCTATCTACATAAGCCAGCGTCCGCAGATGCCCCAGGGGGATAACGTGTTTCACCGCCTGTTTCTGGCGGACCTTTCCAAAGAAACCTGGGGTTCCATACTATCCTCGGGTAAGCCCATGGGTGTCAGCCTGTTCGGACCTACCAACATGATACAGAAAACCAAGCGTTCAGTGGAGTTTCCCATCTTCAATAGCCCGGAGGACCTGGTATTTGCTCTTTCACAGCAGATGAGGTTTTACCGGAGCAAAGAAAGGCTCCGCAGCATAGAAGGAGCCCGGGAGGATACCCCGGGAGTAGACCGGGCAAAGGCCCGCGAATGGCTGCAGGAAAAATCCGGCGACTACGGGGAGGAAGTGCTGGACCTGCTTTCTACTTACGGAATTCCGGCAGCTGGTTCGGAAGTGGTTTCCAGCCCGGAGGCAGCAGTGAACTGCGCTGAAAAACTGGGGTATCCTGTAGTCATGAAGCTGGTTTCCCCGGATGCCCTGCACAAGTCCGACGTAGGCGGGGTTATGGTAGGAGTAAAGGATGCCGGGGAAGTTGAAGAAAGCTTTCAACAGATACGGGAGAACCTGGAGCACTACCACCCCGGGGGCCGTTTTACCGGCGTGCGCGTGCAGCAAATGGCCGGGGATGGGTACGACATGTTTGTAGGAGGGAAGCAGGATCCCTCCTTTGGGGCAGTGGTGTTTTTTGGCATGGGCGGGGTGTTTGTAGAAGTTTTCCGGGATGTGGCCAACATCCTTTGCCCGTCGGAAGAAGAAAGTATTCGCTCCCGGTTGGAACGCCTGCAATCGTATAAGATACTCCAGGGTCAACGCGGGCAGGAACCCGGTGATGTGGAGGCCCTGGTGGATTTGATTAAAAGGGTTTCCCAGCTAATGGCGGACTTTCCTTCCATTAAAGAACTTGACTTAAATCCCGTCCGTGTTTTTTCCAGAGAAAACGGGGTTCTTTCCCTGGATGCCCGGGCCCGTATTACAGTTGACAGTTAACAGTGGAGAATTGGAAGTTAAGAATTGGTAATCGAGGGACAGGAGTGTTGCAACCTTTAACTTTAATTTCAGCGGTCTGCCCCGATTAAGACTGTTTTCGGGTAAGGAAGGTAATTATCCGTGTGCAGTTTTTCTTCGGTGCGGCTACCGTCCGGGTAAGCTACTATTCTCCAGGCTTCAATGGTTCCACCGGGAATTCCCTCTATCACTTCTTGTTCACCGGGAGGAAGTTCGGGAGTTATTTTTTCCTTCCTGGGCGGTTCTATTATTTCTATTTCCTTGGTTACAATTTCTACGCTTTTCTCTTCAGGGGTTCCGGCGATGGCGGCGGTTATTTTCCCGTCCTCCACCCGGGTGGCTATCAGGATATGGTGGTCGCGGTTATTTTTAAACTTTAAATCGTAAACCTGGTAGAAAACGGTGGCGTCCCTGCCGGCGGTAATATAAGGCGCCATGTAGCGGTGGTGGTGTCTCTGCAAAATTTCCAGGTTAGAAAGGAGAGCTGCATTGTACAGGGTGGAAGAAACCTGGCATATGCCTCCCCCGTAGCCGGGCACGTATTCTCCCCCCCTGATAACCGGCGCTTCTTTATAGCCTTTTTGCGGGGTAGTATCCCCTACCACGGCGTCAAAAGAAAATGTTTCCCCGGGGGGAATAAGGTACTGGTCCATTTGGGCAGCCCCCAGGGCGATGTTGTGGGCGCGGTTTTCAAAGGTAGCATCGAAGCCGGTGCTAAAGGAGGCCAGCTTTTCGGTGATACCCTTTTCTTCAAAGTAATCTGCGGTAAGCCGGGGAGAGATCTCTTCAACGGGAACGTGAACCTGCAAGGGGGCTTCTTTTTTGTCTAAATGGGAAAGAAGGGACAGGTACAGTTCGTTTTTTTGTACCTTGTAGCCCGGGGTTTCAGGCACCAGCTTCAGTCTTTCTTCCGAAACCACAAAGGCTGCACTTTCCTCTTCTTTCTGAAAAGACTTCTCCAGCCGGTTAACAGCCTGATCAAGCCGGTCTTCTTCTATAGTGTAGGGCAAGCTGATCTGATTTCCTCCTGCCAGTTTTAACCTTTCCGGAAAGTTAAAGGGCCAACCTCGGCTTCTTCCTTTCCGGAAGGCTTCCCGTAAAATTTTTTCTTGGTTAATTTGCACTCCCAGTTCTTTTACAGAAAGGGTTTCACGGTTTCCCAGGGGGCCGATAAAGGTTACCTCCAGGTCATCCAGGGTTTTATCGGCTTCCTGCAGGGTCTGATTTGCCAGGTGCACATCTTTCAGGTAAACTCCTGGAAAAATCCTCTGGTAATAGTAAGCGTAGTCGGCCAGCAGGAGGAGTACCATAAAAGTTGCCAACCACCAGGCCATCCCGGTTTTGGTTAAGGGAAGAATGGATTTAATTTTTTTCATGCCGATAGCTTCGGCCTTTCGCCATTTTATTTTTCATCTTAATAACTGTTATTATAAAACTATACCCGGTTATGAGCTTTTTTTTAACCGGGTATAGTTTTCTCCCATAACTCATATAGTTTGGTGAGAAAAGTTTGTAAACACTTCACGGCAGGGGGAGGGGGTGGCATATATTTACCGCGGCTGGAGGGTGGCCCTGGCCGGCACCATGATTAACTTCCTGGTGGGAATAAATTACACCTGGAGCATATACGCTACCGGCCTGGTGGCCCAAAAAAACTGGAGTTATGCCGAAGCTTCTCTCCCGTATTCGGTGTTCCTGTTGTGTTATGCTGTTTGTATGGTTTTTGCCGGGCGGGCCCAGGATTACTACGGTCCCGGTCCTGTCGTAAGGTTGGGCAGCCTTTTTTCCGGAGGCGCGTTCCTGGTAAGCTTGTTTTTATTAAACTTTCCCTTTACAGCAGCCCTTACCTGGGGTATATTGCTGGGAATGGGGGCGGCCTGCTGTTTTGCATCTACTACTCCGGCGGCAATGAAATGGTTTTCCGGGGAAAGGAAAGGGACCGTGGCAGGCCTGGTGGTAGCCGGTATAGGCCTTTCTGCTCTTGTTTTATCCCCGGTAATTCAGTACCTGGTAGAAAAAAGTGCTGCCGGGTCTTTTTTAATATCGGGACTGTTTTTGCTGGCGGGCATGTTTTTACTGGGAAGGGTTATAGAAAATCCCCCGCTTGGTATTAAAGAGCTGAGGCGTCAACTCTCGAGGAGGAATCGTTACCCTGTTTCTGGCGATTACCGGCTTTACCTGTTGTGGTTTATGTTTTTTTTGACCACCGGTAGCGGGGTGACCATGGCTGCTCACTTAAACAATATAGCACTGGTTCAGGCGGGGATGGAGCAAGGCTTCATTGCCGTCTCGCTTTTTGCCCTGGGCAACACTGCAGGACGCGCAGCCGCAGGAATTTTTTCGGACCGGGTCGGGCGCTGGCGTGCCATGTTGCTGGTCTTTTCCGGGATCTCGTTAATGCTGGTGGTGCTAATAACGGCTCGCTTCCCGGCTGTTTTTATACTGGTGGTGTTTGTCCTGGCCTTTTGCTTTGGGGGCCTCTTTAGCCTCTTCCCTGCCATGGTGGTACACCTGTTTGGAGAAGAAGACTTTGGTTTGAATTACGGTATAGTTTTCACCGGCCTGGGGGCGGCCGGTGTCTTTCCTTTTCTAACCGGGGTTCTGTTTGAACTGCAGGGTGATTATTTAACCGCCTACATGCTGCTGCTGGGGGGGGTAGTGGTGGCGCTTCTCCTACTTTTTAAGTTAGGGCAGGAGGGGGATGTTTAGTTTCAACGGCTAATTCTTACGGGTAGAGGATTATCTTGCCGCATTTACCCGATTGCATTATGGAAAAGGCTTCTTCGTATTCCTCCAGTTTCAACCGGTGAGTGATTACCTGCCCCGCATCAAGCAGACTGCTTACCAGCGCGGAGGTTATATACCAGGTGTTAAATATCTCTCTTCCAGAAATCCCGGTGAGGGTAATCCCTTTAAAGATTACATCGTCGGCCAGGTCCAGGCTTACTTTTTCCTTGGGAATGCCCAGAAGAGAAACAATCCCGCCATTTTTTACTGCCTTGAGTCCATCCTGCAATCGTTCTTCGCTGCCGCTCATTTCCATTACCGCATCAACCCCTTCCCCCCCGGTGTCCTTCCATATTTCCCGGACCGGGTCAAGCTGCAGGGGGTTAATGGTGTATGCGGCTCCCATTTGCCGGGCTAATTGAAGCCGGTATTCGTTGTAGTCTACTGCGTAGATTTTAGATGCGCCTCCTACCCTGCATACACCTGTGGTAAAAAGGCCAATGGGACCGCACCCCGTTACCATAACAGTATTACTTCTCATTTCTATAGAGGAAGTAGCCAGGACGGCGTTTCCTATGGGGTCCTGCAGGCACGCTATTTCGGGAGGAAGGTTTGAATTGTTTTTCCAGAGGTTGTTTTCGGGTACGCGAACGTAATTGGCAAAGCAGCCATCAAGATTTACCCCCAGGATGTTGCAATTCCGGCAGATGTTGGCCCGGCCGGTGCGGCATTGGTAGCATATTCCACAACTAAAGTGGCACTCCAGGCTAACGTAATCCCCAAGATGCCAGCTTTTAACTGCCGAACCGACCTTTACAATGTTTCCGGACATTTCGTGACCCAGGATAACAGGCGGTTGTATCCGGGAGGCTGCCCACCGGTTCCAGTTGTAGATATGAAGGTCTGTGCCGCAGATAGAAGTAGCCATTACTTCTACCAGGACCTCATGCGGACCCAGTTTGGGTATATCCACCTGTTTTATAGTTGCACCGGGGGCGCACTTTTCTTTAACCAGCGCTTTCATTTTACTGCTCATTTCATTATCCCTCTTTAGTTTCCCGCTTATCGGGTAGGTTTAAGAATTAAGGAATTAGCTCTTTAACCATACGAGTCAGTTTATTCGGTGCGAGTTTTTTACATAGCACTAGTAATATATTCACGGTATCCGTATTTGTGCATAAAAGAAGGGAAGCGATTTAATTCCGGTGGTGACTGGGGGCAGAAGTTTACCGGGTAAAATTTGTATAACAGTGTTTGAATAGTAGATAATAAATAAAAAAGAAAGGGTGGTTAGATGGATCAACAGCATATCCACTGTATTATTAGCGACTGTCATTACTGGGAACAAAACAACAAGTGCATGGCGGACAAAATACTGGTGGCCACCGATGAATTCGGGGAAAATTATCCGGAAAGTGTAGATGC
>CAYODA010000094.1:0-3936 GCA_964402625.1 uncultured Syntrophomonadaceae bacterium
AATGGTAATGTCTTATTTTCAGGGTAGTATATTCATCAGGTAATATAAGGAGGTATGAGCTTATGGAAAAGTGCTCTCACAGCGAAATTAATATCAAAGAAGTTTGCAACTGCACTTATCCGGGTTGTCCCCGAAAGGGCCTTTGCTGCGAGTGCCTGCATTATCACCGTAAAATGAATCAGCTTCCGGCTTGCTATTTCGATGAAAAGACGGAAAAGACCTACGACCGATCTATACGAAGGGCCATTTCTCCATAACCTGTCAGGAACTACCAGTCAATAAATAGAACGAAGGAGATTAAAGAAAGAAGCTCTTGAAATCAAGAGCTTCTTTCTTTACACAAAAATTTTTCCGTGATATTATTGACTTCTGAGCTATATTTGCTAAAATTGAGTTTGACATTTTGACGGTTTTGCTTGCTTGATTTTCAAAATATAGAAAAAGGAGGTATTGAAATGAGCGCTTTGGGCCGTCATATTATTGCTGAGTTCTATGGATGCCCGGAAGAGACGTTGAATGATTTGCAGCAAGTGAAGCAGGAAATGGTAGCGGCTGCCAAGGAAGCAGGGGCCGAAGTACGAGAAACTGCTTTTCACGAATTCAGCCCTCAAGGCATTAGTGGAGTAGTAGTGATTTCAGAATCGCATCTTACCATTCATACCTGGCCGGAATTGGGCTATGCGGCAGTAGACGTGTTTACCTGCGGCGAGTCCGTAGATCCCTGGATGTCCTGTAATTACCTAAAAGACCACCTGTCAGCCAATAATATGACAGCCAGGGAACTAAAGCGCGGTATGTTTGATCATGATGTTGAACACAAGCCCGTAGTGGCCAATTATTAAATTATTGGACATTGTTATCTTGGCAAAACCCATGTAACGGGCTTTTAAGGATATAACTCAAGGAGGTTAATATGCCTGCTCCAGAATGGAATTGGTTTATCGAATACTCCAGTCCGTACCAGGCGCACATGCACGCTGTGAAGAAGTACGTTTACATGGGAGAGACGGCATACCAGAAAGTAGACATTGCAGATACGTTTGCTTTCGGCCGTTGCCTCATTCTGGACGGCAAGATACAATCTTCCGAGTTTGATGAACATATCTATCATGAAGCACTGAGTCATCCGGCGGTGATAACCCACTCCAACCCCAGGCGTGTTTTGATTATGGGTGGCGGAGAAGGGGCAATATTACGAGAATTGCTGAAGTATCCATTTATCGAAGAAATAGTGATGGTAGATATTGACCGGGAAGTAGTGGATTTATGCAAAAAGTACCTTCCTTCCTGGCACATGGAAAGCTTTGGTAGCCGCAGGTTAGAGTTGGTCTATTCTGACGCGCGAGAGTACCTGGAAAATAATAAATCAAAATTCGACGTTATTATTAGCGACATTACTGAACCGGTGGACAACGGGCCTTCTTATCTCTTGTTCACCCGTGAGTTTTACACTTTGTTAAGCAACCGGCTTGCCAAGGGCGGTGTATTTGCCCTGCAAGCCGGTTCTTTGAGTCCGGCTTTGCTGGACGTGCATCCACCTATACGCAATACCCTGGAGACAAGTTTTGAAGTAGTTCGCTCATATCACGCCTTTATTCCTTCTTTTGATACTACCTGGGGCTTTATCCTGGCTTCTTTACAGAAAGACCCTGCGGCTATAACTTGTGGAGAAACTGATGAGCGAATTAGAAAAATGCAGGTAGAAGAAAAACTGCGCTTTTACGACGGGGAAACACACTGTACAATGTTTTCCATTCCCAAAAATGTACGGGATGCTTTTAAAGAAGACAGGCGTATAATAGAAGACAAACACCCTCTGACAGTATATTAGATTTTGATAAAGAGATAGATTAATTTAAGATATCTAAATTAAAAGGAGGTACAGTAACATATCATGGAAAGAACGCTGGTTCTGATCAAGCCCGATGCAGTTCAAAGGGGACTGAGCGGAGAAATAATAAAAAGGCTGGAAAAAAAGGGATTAAAGCCGGTAGCCATGAAAATGATGCAGATGTCACGGGAAATGGCAGTCAAGCATTACGGAGAACATGAGGGGAAGAGCTTTTTTGAAAGCCTGGTAAATTTTATTACCTCGGGTCCCCTGGTAGCCATGGTGTGGGAAGGCCACGGAGCTATATCTCTGGTGCGCACGCTCATGGGGCCAACCGATCCCCAGGAAGCACCTCCGGGTTCTATTAGAGGAGACCTGGCTGTTTTTACGGGTAATAATCTTATACACGGTTCCGATTCTCCTGAAAGTGCCGCGAGAGAGATAGAGCTTTTCTTTGCCGAAGATGAAATCTTGGACTATGATCTGGCTCTATCTTCCTGGATCAAAGGTGAATAGTCATGGTCTAGCTTTTAAAATTCGAGATGCAAGGGGCAGGGGAGTCAAACTTCTGCCCCTTTTTTAGCGGCGCACTTTCACAACATTGTATTAAAATTATAAAAAAGTGTTGACAGTTTTCTATTTTAAAATTAAAATATAACTAAGTAAGTTATAAATGTATTTTCTAGAAAGGAGGAAGAAATAATGAATGCAAAATGCCCGGGCCAGGATACCCGTTACTGGAAAGCTGAAGATATACATGAAGAAGAGTGTCCATACTGTGGGAACATGATGGAATTCTTTAAGACAGATGTACGACTGCGCTGCAGGAATTGCGGCAACAAGGTGGCCAATCCCCGGTTTGATCTGGGATGTGCCGAATGGTGTTCTTTTGCTGAATACTGTGTGGGGCAAGTGAAAAAAGGCTACGAACCGGAAACCATAAAAGACATACTAAATGATGAAGCAGGAAAATATCTTGATCAATCGCAGTTGGAAGGGCTTAAAGAGGCACAGAAAAAGGCGGAAGAAGAGGTGGCTTCCCAGGGGGCAGAGGCTATGCTGGTTAACTTGGCCCTGTACCTGTGGTTAGTAGAATTAAACCGGGGTAAGGAAAGTGTAAATGAAGCTTTAAAGAATTTAAAAAAGCTACCCGCCCTTCCTAAAAATACTTACCAGGAAATCAATAAAATCCTGGAGGAATTGAGAAGTCAAAAGGTAGAAGACGTCAATGCATGGGTGGTAAAAGAATCTTTAAGGGGCGTTGGTATCTGGCAGGAGGATAACCAAGAAGCAGAAAAGACCGGGAGAATGGAGGATAAAAGAATGAACAAAAAAAGAGTTCGCCAAATAGTAAAGATTGACGAGGAAAAGTGCGACGGTTGCGGGCAGTGCGTACCGGCCTGTGCGGAAGGAGCCATACAAATTATAGACGGGAAGGCGCGCCTGGTCAAGGAAAGCCTGTGTGACGGCCTGGGAGCCTGTCTGGGGGATTGCCCCCGGGGTGCCATGACCCTGGTAGAGGAAGAAGCGGAAGAGTTTGATGAAGAAGAAGTAGAAAAGCACCTGCAGAACCTGGAAGAGGAAAAGTCTGGCAAAGAACAGGGTAAAACTGTTCAGGAAGAGGCCAAAGACCCCGTTAAAGAGAGAGTTTCGTGCAGTTTTTCCGGATACCAGGCTAAAACAGTTAAAGATGAAGGTAGTGGGGGTAAGGAAGAAACCCTATCCCACTGGCCTGTTCAGCTTCATCTGGTGCCCCGGGAAGCAGCTTTTCTGGAGAATACCCGTTACGTGATAGCTGCCGACTGCACCTCTTTTGCCTATCCCGGCTTTCACAGGGAGTTGCTTCAGGGGGGTGCCCTGTTGATAGGGTGCCCTAAACTGGACGACGCTGCGGAATACCAGGATAAACTTACCGATATATTTAAAAAATGGCCCGTGCAAGAGGTTACCGTAGTTCTTATGGAAGTTCCCTGCTGCAGCGGTCTTTACCGTCTGGTAGAGCAGGCCAGGGAAGATGCGGGAGCAAGTTTCTTGCTTAATGCGGTAGTTATCGGGATAAACGGAGAAATAAAGGAAGAAATATAGAAGCCCACGTAAGTTCAAGT
>CAYODA010000094.1:4036-7893 GCA_964402625.1 uncultured Syntrophomonadaceae bacterium
TCGGGATAAACGGAGAAATAAAGGAAGAAATATAGAAGCCCACGTAAGTTCAAGTAGTGTGCATTTTATTTACGGTTGTTTTACTTGTGCCAGGTCGGCTATGGTGGTTTTCTCCAGAACTTCCAGCATTTTTTCCTGGGCTTCTATCCATACATCTCTTAAAGGACACTGTTCTTTGTTCATGCATGGAGCATCCTGCAGGAGGCAGCGTGTTATCATAAACGGCCGGTCGAAAAGCTCCACCACATTACGTATGGTTATTTGAGAGGGATCGGTTTTAAGGTAAACGCCACCCGTGGCGCCGCGGGTGCTAACCACCCAACCTGCTTTACCCAGGGTGGAAACCAGCTGTACAATAAGGCTGGACGGGATATTTTGTCTTGAAGCTATCTCTTTGGTAGTGGTACTTTCTCCTTCTTCAAGTCCTGCCAGGTCAATAAGTGCGGTGATAGCGTACTCAGCTTTTTTTGAAATAAGCATGGTGAACTCAAACCCTTTCTTTTATACAGGAGTAATTTACATAAAATAAATATTACCGTTTCAGTATTATTATAATTTATAAAACTGGGGCATGCAATAAATGAACAGGGATTTCTCCGAGTAATTTCTCTTTAAATTTTTATATAAATCGGATAAAATTGAGATACAATAACAAGAAACTGCCTGATTTGACATAAATTTTTCTGGATTATTTATTCTAAGTCCGGTAACCTCGTATTTAAGTTTCCCGCCGGTGCAAGTTTAGTGCATTTATTTTTTTAATATTTAATAACTGAAATTTTGGAGAGGGTGAACTGGTTTGGTTATAAAAGTAGCCAGATTGTTTACAGCAGCCGTGTTTATCTTGCTGGCGATTCTGCCGGCGGAAGAAGCCGTGGAAGCTGCCATTGCACCCTTCCAGGCCCGGGCTGAAACGAGGCAACAGCAGGTAGAAGAGCCTTGCGTATTTATTACTTATCTGGATGAAGGGGCGGTAATTACCGGGGGAAACGTGGGGTATGTAAAAAGAGTCCTGGAGCAAGCCGAAGAACAACAGGCCGAGGCGGTAATAGTTAAGCTTAACACTCCCGGTGGCCTGCTTGATGCTACTTTTGAGCTTATGGAAGCTTTTTTAAATGCTGAAGTACCGGTAGTGGTATACGTTTCTCCCCATGGAGCCATGGCCACTTCTGCCGGAGCCTTTATTTTGCTAAGTTCTGACGTGGCGGTAATGTCGCCGGTATCTACTGTAGGAGCAGCCGAGCCCGTTGTAATGTCGCCCGAGGGAGGCGAAGAGCCCGCCGGAGAAAAAACTGTAAATGTAATAGTGAAAAGAAGCCAGGAGCAGGCCAGGGAAAGGGGAAGGCCCCCGGAAGTTGCGGAGAGGTTCGTTACAGAAAACCTTAAACTGGGCGCGGAAGAAGCCCTGGATAAGGGCGTTATAGAAATGATCAGCCCTTCCCTGGAGGAATTGCTACAGGACCTGGATGGGTATACCATAGAAAAAGGCGGGAAAGAGTTTACCATTAACAGTGCCGATGCAGTTCTGGTGGAAGAGAACATGAGAAGTGGCGAAAGGGTTCAGAACTGGGTAAGCAATCCCCAGGTGGCTCTTCTTTTAATGTTAGCCGGCATGATGCTACTTTACCTGGGCTTTAGTAATCCCGGGACTTTTGTGCCTGAAGTCCTGGGCGGCATATCTTTGGTTATGGCGGTGTACGGAATGGGATTGTTTGAGACCAGCACTGCAGGAATACTTCTGCTGCTGCTGGGCGTAGGTTTAATTATAGCAGAGGTGTTTGTAGCCGGTTTTGGAATTCTGGGCGTAGGGGGTGCCGCATCGCTGTTAATTGGCGCTCTTCTGCTTCCATCTCAAGAAGAGCTTATAGGAGAGGACTGGTACCGCTCTTTTGCAGTAATAGCTGTTGGAGCGGTTATAGGCTTTCTATTAATCGTCCTGGTAGTAGTGCAAAGGGTAATCAGTACCCGGCGCTACAGTAAAGAAGCCCCTGATTCAATATTTAATATGCCGGGGAAGGGAGAAGTAGTAGTAGAGTTGAATCCGGAGGGTATGGTTAAAGCAAGGGGTGAGAACTGGAGAGCCCGAAGTGCCAACGGGGAAACCATCCCTGAAGGTGCGAAGGTTGAAGTAGTGGGGAATGAAGGTTTGGTTTTACAAGTTATTCCGGCAGAGGAGGCCGGAAGAGAGCAATAGAATAAATTATATAAAGACGTGCTATGAACAGTCAAGAGTAAATTTTGGTCTTTGACAATCACATAGAGGTTCTGGGATCAGGTTCTACCGGGTGGGCTCCACTGGTAGTCTGGCTCAAATGGCCTATTATTCTTCCAAAGAGAATAGATTAGATGCGTTAAACGCCTGGCAACGGCCCCAGTAGCCACGTTGGAATGTTTACCCTGACTGCGTTTCAGCTCGTAGAACTCTTTTAATTCCGGGTTAAAGCGCCGTGCGGAAACGGCAGCCATCCAGAGGCTGTAGCGCAACACCGGAGAACCGCGTTTGGACATTCGGTTTTTGGTGCCCTCAAACTGTCCCGATGATTTAACCGAGGCATCGAGGCCGGCATAAGCCACTAAAGCTTTGGCGTTAGGGAAGCGGTTAATGCCCCCAATTTCTCCAATGATAGCGGCAGCTAAAGTAGGCCCAATACCGGGGATAGTTTCCAGCACGTGGCGATAATCAGCATCTTTAGGGCGTAGTTCCTCCATAACCTGATCGATGGCTTCCTCAATGATGCTAATCTGGTCTTCGATAAACTCGATTTGCTCAAGTAGCAGACGAAGCTGCAGGGTGAAAGCATCCATGGCCAGGCGGATACCGAAAGTTCCTTTTGCCAGGGTCTGTATCTGCTCTGCTCGCTCTTGCCCCAGGCGGCCCCGGGAGTGTTCATTTAGGAATTTTGACAACTCGGATAAATCCACTTCTGCTAGCTCTTCGGGTTCGGGATACCTTTTAAGCAACTCTTTTGAAGTCTGGATGAAAACGTTAGAGAAGCAGCTGGCATATTCGGGGAAGATGCGATCTAAGACGCCCAGCACCTGGTTCTTGAGGCTGCCGACCTGTTGCACAAAATCAAGACGGGAGCGGGAAAGCGTCTGCAGCTTGAGTGTAGTTTCCTGCGCCAGCTTGGTTTCGGTAGTATAGCCCAGCCGCATCATATCAGCCAAAAGTAAAGCATCTTTAGCATCTGTCTTGGTCTTGCGCACGTAAAGGTTACGCAGGGCGTCAGACTGGATGGGGTTAATCACATGGAGCTGGTAACCTAGCTGCTCTAACTGGGAGAACAAAGCCAGCCAGTAATGACCGGTGGCCTCCAGGCAGAAGCAGATATCATCTACCTCAACTTCAAGGGTATCCAAAGCCTTGACCAGTTTTTCTAAGCCTTTCTGATTGTTTTTAAAATGCATCTGTAAAACAAATTTACCTTCCCGGTCCAAGACACAGATCTCATGCTGATGCTTGGCGATATCAATGCCACCGTAGAACATGGGTATCCCTACTTTCGCATATTTTTTGGCAGGGTTCCCGCAGCCCATACGAGTCTCAACCTTGCGCGTGATTCGTGGCACAGGGCAAGCCCTATCCACAACGTGCTCATACGAGACTATCTCGTATGGGAGGGGCTTCACTCTTTAAATCAGGATAGCTAACGCTTCCCAAGGAGGTATGTCGAAGCCCCCTGCCTACGAGAATAATTATCCAGGTTCCCCCAGAATCCCTATGTGATTGTCAAAGATCTGCTCTTGATTGGTACGTGGGGTGAAACAACTCTATTATACAAGGAGGTTTAACTCATGCAGTTGTCCACAAAAGCACGTTACGCGGTAAGGGCCCTGATTGAACTGGTCCCTTATTA
>CAYODA010000095.1:0-7832 GCA_964402625.1 uncultured Syntrophomonadaceae bacterium
GCGCTTTACGTTTTTACTGGCTCATGTTTTGCGGGTTGTTCGGCTGGCCGGACATCTGGTTTTCAGCCTGATTGATCATCCTCTTAACCATGTAGCCGCCAACATACCCGTTTTGGCGAGAAGTAAGTTCGCCCAGGTCCTGGTTGTAATTCAGCCCCAGTTCATTGGCAATTTCATACTTGTAATTATCCAGTGCCTGACGTGCTTCCCTTACCAAGATACGATTATTATTCCTTGCCATTTTCTTTTCACCTCCTTTCATTAACTTTCATCTATAGTTTTTCTCTTCACCATAACTGTATACTTAGAATTGTTTTCCTCGGGAGGCCTGTTTTCAGGAACTTGAGGTAAATTTTTAATTTATTTTTCACGGTCTAAAAGAGCAACCAAAAACCTATCTTTTTTGCACTTTCACTTGCTGACGGGAATATAATAAGCATGAACCAAAAGCAGTTACTTACTTTATCTTCTCCGGGAGGGCAGAAAATATGATGGCACGGAGGTTGGGTTCTACCATTAGAAGAAGCGGAGGGATTATGCTCGCCGTAGGCGGCGCTGTTTTAATCGTTCGCACGGTACCCATGTATCTGTGGCCGCTGCTCTTGGGAGTATTGCTTATCTGGATAGGTTGGCAGATGTACATATTTGACGGTTATTACTGGTGAAAACACAGAATATTTTATATTAGAGGAGGGAAAAGAGCATGAAATTTTACGCCATCAAGGTTCCCCGTTTTGTGGGAAGCATCTTAAAGGGAATCGTAGGCCTTATTATTAAAGATTAATTCGGGTAATACCTGAAAAAAATAGAAAAAGCGCATAAGGCGCTTTTTCTAAACTATCTTTTTCAAGTTTTGCTGAACTACTTTGAGCAGCCGTACTGCCCTAGCTTACAACTCTTTTAACTTTGCCTTTCTTTAAACAGCGCGTACAGACATTTATGCGGCGGTTCAGGCCATTTTTAACCTCTACCCTGACTTTTTGAATATTGCCTTTCCAGGTTTTCTTTGTCTTGATATTGGAGTGGCTTACCTGGTAACCGGTATCCTTGTTTTTGCCGCAAACCTCACATACTTTTGCCATCAATCTCAACCTCCCAGCAATTGCTCGTACTTTCTCAGATCACGTTTGTAATTTTAACACATATGCAACCAGGGAACAATATAAGAAAGGTAAGCTTAAGCTTGTAATTTAATAACGTTGTATTTATTTGTGCAGGCCGAATTAGCGGAACTGGCAGACGCAAACATTTTTAATAAATATCTCTAAATTCATGTTTCGTGGTTTTACCACCCAGATTCTTCTTACACCCCTTTCAGTAATAATTATACCGAAAGGGGTTTTTTAATAAGTAAGAAAAGCCAAATATCCCCTGTTATACCAGTCAAATAAACTACTGACTTTACAATTCTCTTCCCGTTTGGTAAACTACTAAATGAATAAGGTGCAATAGACTTTGGTAATACGCATGTAAAAATAACCAATATACGACCTTCACAGGCCGAAGTGGCGGAACTGGCAGACGCGCGCGACTCAAAATCGCGTGGGCTTCCCGTGTGGGTTCGAATCCCACCTTCGGCACCACTTCATAAACCCTCATTTTCTACTATATGGGGGTTTATTTTAGTATCCGGAAATTTTTTTGCCGCTTTAACTATAACCAATCAACTGCCATTACCTGACTTCACTTCAAAACAGTAGATTGACACCGGTAACAAAAAATTGGTACAATTACTAAGTATTTCGGTAAAATCGATTTACAGTTTATTTTCTAATTACAATTTATTCATTGCAATCCTGCATGTTTTTTCACGATACGGGTACTTTAAGCAACTGACTACGTTATTAAAAAAGTTTAATACATGACTCAGAGGCTTGCTGTAATTCAGCTTTGTTTTCCATATTGTAAAAAGACATACAGGATTCATAAAAGGAGGAGAATTAATGAGCCCTAAAAACGTGATTATCATGGGAGCTGCAGGACGTGATTTCCACAATTTCAATGTCTATTTCAGAGACAATGAACAGTACCGGGTAGTTGCTTTTACCGCCACACAGATTCCGGATATTGAAGGCAGGGTTTACCCTGCCGAACTGGCAGGCAGCCTTTATCCTGAAGGTATTCCCATTTACCCTGAAGAGGACCTCTCAGATTTAATTAAAAAACACCAGGTGGAACAGGTAGTTTTTGCTTACAGCGATGTCCCGCATACATACGTTATGTCCAAGGCTTCAGAGGTTCATGCCGCAGGGGCCGACTTTCGGCTGATGGGGCCCGATTCAACCATGTTAAGTTCCAATAAACCGGTGGTAGCAATTACTGCCGTACGTACCGGCGTGGGCAAGAGCCAGACTACCCGCCGGGTTTGCGATATCCTGGCTGCGCAAGGTAAACAGGTAGTAGCTATCAGGCATCCGATGCCCTACGGTGACTTATCGCAACAGGTTTGCCAGCGTTTTGCGGATTACAAGGACCTGGATTATCACCAGTGTACCATTGAAGAGAGGGAAGAATACGAACCTCATATAGACCGGGGAGTTATTGTTTACGCCGGAGTTGATTACGGAAAAATCCTGACTGAAGCGGAAAAAGAAGCCGACGTAATCCTCTGGGACGGGGGAAACAACGATTTTTCCTTCTACAAGCCGGATGCTTATATAGTTCTTGCAGACCCTCACCGTCCCGGTCACGAACTGAACTATCACCCGGGCGAAACCAACCTGCGCCTGGCCGACGCCGTAGTTTTAAACAAGATTGAAACGGCCAATGCTGAAGGTATTAGAACAGTTCGGGATAATATTATGTCCGTTAACCCCGAAGCAATCCTTATAGAAGCCGCCTCCCCCATATTTGTAGAAGACGGAGAAAAGATAAAAGGTAAACGCGTCCTGGTAATAGAGGACGGACCTACCCTGACCCACGGGGAAATGCCTTACGGGGCCGGGGTTATAGCGGCCCAAAAATACGGCGCCGCTGAACTTATCGACCCCAGGCCTTTTGCCGTAGGCTCCATTAAAACTACCTTTGAAGAGTACCCCGGAATTGGAAGCCTGTTGCCTGCCATGGGTTACGGTGAGCAGCAGATGAAAGAGCTGGAAAGCACCATAAACAATTCCGATGCAGACGTAGTTATTTTTGGCACCCCCATTGACCTGCGCCGGGTAATAGAGTTAAACAAACCTGCTGTCCGCGTTCGCTACGAACTGCAGGAAATTGGAGAGCCCACCCTGGTAGATGTGCTTAAAAAAATATAGCTTTCCATACCATCCCCCCAAAGCAATTTGGGGGGATAAAATTATCCCTTCTATTAAACCAGGGAGTCCCGTTTTTTAATACAAAAGTTGAAGCAAGTAGCCGGTAACTACGGAGATAATCAGCACGCTCACCACATATGCGGCAATAAACTTTCTTTTAAACAGGGCGCTTAAAAGAATAATTCCATTAATACTGGTTCCCGTCCCCGCAATGATAAATGCAATTCCCGGTCCCATGGCGCCGGTAGCCTTTATCAGGGGCGCCACAACGGAAATCATGGCGCAGTCGCCCTGGTAAACCGGTATTCCCAGGAGTGCAGCCACTGGCACTCCCCACAATCCTCCCATGTCCAAAAACCCTTTAATGGTCTCCTCCGGTACCGTGGAAACCAGAAGGCCGGCGGCCACCACGGCAGCCAGCATATAAGGTATTATCTTTCTAAAAGTATGCAGGACTTGCACCAGAGCAGAACGAGCCACAATTTTTAAAGTATTAAAAGCCCCACCGGAGTTATTTTCTTCCGGTGAACTACTGCAACCGTCCGTGCAACAGGCAGCTGTACCAATGGTCAACCTGCTTTCATTAGCCTGCTCACCGGCGAAAGCGCCTGCTTTGAGTTTTAAGGACGCGTCAGCAAGCCCGGTCTTTTCTATTAGCAAGGCCGCCGTCAAACCTAACAGGAGGGTTACCAGGAGGTATGCCACGGCCAGGTAAATGCTAAAAAGTCCGCTTAAGAGTATGAAAGCGGGAATACTGATAACAGGACTAATCAGGAAAAAAGTAAGGACCGCGGCCAGTGGAACCCCGGCTTTTATCAAAGCTATCCCCACCGGGAAAGCACCGCATTCACAAAATGGCAGCAAGGCACCCAGCAGAGCAGCGCGCAAGCGGGCTTCCCAGGCGCTCCTTCCCGCCAGCAGCACGGAAAGTCTCTCTTCGCCAAAATAGCTCCGGCCCATTTCCACCAGGAAAAGTGCTCCCAAGAGCAAAGGAACCACGTAAATTAACAGTTCAGCGGCGTATGTTAATGTTTCTGCAATAATTTCCATTTTGTACGAAACTCTCCTTGTATTATTGTATTATTTATACATAATATATTATTATTACTATAGAATTACTTCTACCAAAAACATAAAATTCCTTCTCTTGTCAACTAAAAAATAACTCCCCGCGGAAAAGCGGGGAGTTCCAATTAAGCCTGGATACTTAATTCCACTTTACAACTGGTAAGTAGAACCGGGCTCTAAAGTAACCACTTCCACCGAGGGCGCTTTTTCCGAAGCCAGCTTTTTGAACCTCTCCCCGTCCTGCTCCAGTATGGGGAAAGTGCCGTAATGCATGGGTATGACTACTCCCGGCTTTAGCAGGTTCAGTGCAAAAACCGCCTGCAGCGGGTCCATGGTAAAGACGCTGCCTATGGGAAGCAGAGCCAGGTCTATCCCGTAAATTTGGCCCAGCATTTCCATGGTGTTGAAAATACCGGTATCTCCTGCATGGTAGACAGTTTTACCGTCTTCCAGGTTGATAATATAACCCGCCGGGTCTCCTTCTACCGCCGAGTGGAATGCCTGTACCATGGTTATTTGTACGCCCTGCACTTCCACCGTGCCTCCCACGTTCATCCCGGTCCCGTAAATAGCCTGCTCCGCGGAGACACCTTCACCTTTCATTTTTTCCATGATCTCCGGCTGACCTACCATGGTAGCACCGGTCTTCTTTAAAATCGAAGCCGCCTCTCCTATGTGGTCGAAGTGGTCGTGCGTTATCAATACCGCGTCGGCCTTTTCTACTTCTTCTGCTTTCTTGCTGTTGGCAGGATTCTGGTCATACCAGGGGTCCACAATCAGTTTTAACCCCTTGGATGTAGTAATTTCAAATGTCGCGTGCCCCATCCACTTGATTTCATTAGCCATAAAAAATCAACCTCCTTTTGCAATTATATTTACTAACAAACCAGCTTAACACGGCTCAATTCTCAGTTCCTCCGGGGCAAGCTGGGACAGAAGTTTTTCCTTGAAATCTTCCGTCTCGTTCCCAGGGTTCTCCAGCAACCAGTAGTCCTCCCAATCCTTCTCTATAATAACCGGCATGCGGTGGTGAATTGCATCCACCTCTCCCCGGGAAGGAGCAGTTATAATTACTACTCCCCACCTGTTAGAGCCGTCATCCCCGGGGAAACGTTCATAAAGGCCGGCCATAGAAAACAGCCCGCCTTTTCTTCTGCTGATACGGTATTTTACTTTGCTCCCGCCTTCCTGTTTCCATTCAAAAAAAGCGTCAGCCGGCACCAGGCAACGCCGCCCCCAAAAAGCTCTCCTGAACATACGCTTCTGCTCCAGGGTTTCAACCCGGGCATTTATAACCGGTTTTTTACCCTGCGGCAACCTGAGACCCCATTTAAGCAGTCCCAACTTGTTTTCCACATCTCTTATAATAACAGGTATTTGTTCCGTGGGATAAATTTCCATGGCCGGATTCCAGGATAAATTGTCTCCCGGTACTGCATTGTACCTTTCCAGTAGCTCATCCACCCCGGCCTCAAGGCTAAACCTGCCGCACATTTGCGCACCTCGCCTTACATTCAAAGAAAACCATACATAGTTCTTGTAAAGATAGTTCTTATAAAGAATACCTAATTACTGATTATTATATTATTTCTATTCGGGGAAATACAATCCTGCTTCTCCTGCTTACACAATTATATTGAATTAACTGTTAAGTCACAAATTGTAGGATAGACTAAAGGTAACTAATTAACTTCCCGACCACATAAACCGGTCCAGGCTGCGGTACTGGTTTGCTTCAGCCAGGTGATCGGGCTGTATAACCTCGCACCCATTCATGTCGGCTATGGTGCGTGCTACTTTTAAGATGCGGTCATAAGCCCGCATGGAAAGCCCCAGCCGGTTAAAGGCATCTTTGGCCATCTGCCGCGCTTCTTCTTCCAGGGTGCAGTGTTTTTGTACCTGCCGTGAAGACATTTCCGCGTTGGTGCGGACCTTTGTTTTTTTAAAGCGCTCTCTCTGTAGCTGCCGGGTTTTTTCTACGCGTTTTCTAACCTGTGCGGAAGTTTCAGAAGAGGTGTTCTTTTCCAGTTCGGAGTATTCCAGCCGCGGGACCTCTACCTGCAGGTCCACCCTATCCAGCAGCGGGCCCGACAGGCGAGAGTGGTACTTCTGGATCTGGTAGTGACTACAACGGCACTGGTGACGGGGATCACCGTGGTTGCCACACGGACAAGGATTCATGCTGGCAGCAAAGACGAAATCCGCCGGGTATTTAAGGGTGGCTGCCGAGCGGGTCACGGTTACCTCGCGGTCTTCCAGGGGCTGCCGCAATGATTCCAGGACTTCCCGGTTGAATTCCGGGATTTCATCCAGGAACAGCATTCCCCGGTGGGCCAGGCTAACCTCCCCCGGGCGAGGTATCCTGCCCCCGCCTATTACCCCCGCCGTGGAGGAGCTGTGGTGGGGACTCCGGAAAGGGCGCCAGGTTACCAGGGGCCTGTCCGGTTTCAACAGACCTGCCACGCTGTAGATACGAGTTATTTCCAGCATCTCATCCAAGGAAGGCTCCGGAAGCAAGGTCGGGAGGCGTTTTGCCAGCATAGTTTTCCCTGTCCCCGGCGGTCCGTAAAACAGCAGGTTATGACCACCTGCAGCCGCAACTTCAAGAGCTCGCTTGGCGTTTTCCTGGCCTTTTACCTCGGAAAGATCCGTTCCCTCGGGAGGCGGGGAAGCCAGGTTTTCCAGGTCCGGTTCGTGCCGTGGTATTTCGATCTGCCCATTAAAGTGGGCTATGATTTCTTCCAGGGATTGTGCTCCTCTTACGCCTATTTTATCTATGAGGGAAGCTTCCGGGGCATTATCCGCGGGGACTATCATCTGGCACCCCTGGAAATTCGTAACCTGGCCCAGAGCTGAAGCCATGGGCAGGGCACCAGAAATCCTTCTTACTTTGCCGTCCAGTGAAAGTTCTCCCGCCAGCACCGTTTGCTCGAGCTGTTCACCATTGGGTATTTGCCCGGTAGAAGCCAGTATCCCCACAGCTATAGCCAGGTCAAAAGCAGACCCTTCTTTTTTTAAATCAGCCGGGGCCAGGTTGACCGTAATTCGCTCAAAAGGAAATTCCAGGCCGCTGTTTTTAATGGCAGAGCGCACCCTTTCTTTGGCCTCGCGCACGGAAGGGTCTGGGAGACCGATCAATTCAAAAGCTGGCAGCCCGGAAGAGATATGTACTTCAACTTCTACCGGAAAACCGTCTATTCCCAGGACGGCACAGGAAAAAGTTTTGGCTAGCATAAGTTTGATTTAATCCTTTCCCTGGAGCAATAAAAACTTATCAATTACTGGAATTCAATAAACAAGCAGTAAATACCTTCTATATATTGTTATTTTTCGGCTGGAATCTATTTGTTTTTCCTGAGGCATTCCCGTTTCCAAAGTGTGGTTTAAATAAAAAGATAAAAGGTTAATAACATTAATTACTTTTAACCTTCAAAATTTCCCGAGGAATATTAATCTACAAGGCTGCCTTGCCATCCAGTTTTTTTCGATTAGGAGCATACGCATCAGCCA
>CAYODA010000096.1:0-7806 GCA_964402625.1 uncultured Syntrophomonadaceae bacterium
TTAAGAAAGATTCGTTCTGCTGCTCGGTGTTCACCAGCCCGTCCACGTAGACTGCCAGCACTTCCTGCCGGTTAAAGCCCAGGTTGAAGCGGCGGAAAATTACATCCGAGCTGTGCCCGATAAGCTGGCCCATGGTTTCCGTTTTGCCTTTCAAGCTACGGGGCACCGGGTAGTGCGGGTGTTCCGGTTCTCGAGGCAATTCTTCAGCCGGCTGCGTTCCCTGATTTTTTCCCTTGCGCATTAGCTTTTTGAAAAGTTGCAGCATGGATTTCCCTGACTCCTGTCCCCGTTCTTTTGACTTTAATTTAACTATTGTTTAAAATAAAGACCTTATAATTTATCTCGTGGACGCCGCCTTTGACATCCTTGCATTATCTGCCTTGCTTTCTTATTTGTGTCTAAATTCCCCTGTTTTTATACTGTTATAAGCAGGAGGTTTTCCCGGCTTAAAACAGGACGCTATAACAGTATTAATTTTTACTATTCTTCCTGGGGCATTTGGGCGCCGGTATGGGGGCATATTTCGTAATTTTCCCGGTAGATCAATTCGGAAACGGGGACTATTTCATAGTCGTTTTCCCGGTAATACTTGATAATTTCCGGGAGGGCTTGGGGGGTGTTGAGGCCGTCGTTGTGGAACAAAATTATAGCTCCCCAGTGTTCCCGGCCGGTTACCCTTTCCACCAGGGCTTCTTTGCTTATATTTTTCCAGTCCAGCGAGTCTATGCTCCACTGAATCACCTGGTAATCCATCTCTTCCAGGGTGGATATCACCGTATTGTTGTAGTCTCCAAAGGGTGGGCGAAACAGGGTGGTTCTATCTCCGGTGATTTCGTAAATCATCTCTTCTACTTTCTGCACTTCTTCCTGGATCTCTTTTTCCGACAGCTGGCTCATCTGAGGGTGGGTAGTGGTGTGGTTGCCCAGTTCGTGACCTTCTTCTGCTATTTTTTCCACCAGCTCCGGATATTCCTCCACCCAGAAGCCGGTTACGAAGTAAGTGGTTTTAATATCGTGTTCCCGCAGGTTTTCCAGTATATCGGGAGTTCTCTCGGCTCCCCAGCTGGCGTCGAAGGAGAAAGCCACCTTCTTTTCCGGGGTTTCCACGTAGTAGATGGGAACCTTTCGTTCGCCTGGTGCAGTCACCTCGACAAATCTTGAAGGCAGCCCGGTTAACGAAATTGTTAGGACCAGTGCCGCTACTATTACCATGGCAAGCATAAACAATGCCTTTTTTTTGTTTATGATAACAGAAATATACATTAAAAATTAACCTCCCCGGTTAAACAATCTATAAAGGAAGACGGGTTAGCATAGGATGGAAATATTGAAGTCGTATAAGTTTGGTATGTTAATTTATACGGGGAAGAACGTAATATTATTCTGGATAATCAATATGTCTGGATATATACAATAATTTACCCTGTTCAGGGCTCTTATGCGCAAACAGGGATAATTAGACAGGAAACGTCATATACATAGCAGGAGAGTGATAACTTTTGCTGGAGCGAGGAGTCAGCAAGAAAGCTTAACTCGTATATTATAGTATCCCCCTCCCACCCTGACCCTAATTGGAAGTTGGAAGTAGGAAGTTAGAGGTTGGAAGTCGTAAATATCATCAGTCGCAGTAGCAAGACTGAAGTAAGTTGATGATAACATTGTTTTTATATTTATTCCAATTTCTAACCTCTAATCTCAAACCTCCGCATTTGGCACTACCAGTAGAAGGAGGAAAATACCACCTCTCTCTATTCCTCTCCCACCTGGGAAGAGGAGGTCGAAGAAGTAGTTTGGCTAAACGTGTTTCCTCCCCCCATCGGGGGGAGGATCAAGGTGGGGGGGGGGATACCATTAAAAAGGGCAGTTGGTATTTGGTAAGAAGTTATTTTCTGAGTAACCACTTGATTCTTTTTCTGAAAGGGCTGTTACACTGTTGTTTGGGAAATTAAAAAGAAAACTGTTTGTTTACATGATTCCCAAAAAAAAACTTGCTATCCTCATCTTTTTTTTGGCAGCGATGTTTGTATTAATGGTGCTTTCCGGTCCCTTTTCTTATATAGCTTTTGCAGGCAAGCTGAGTGGTATTACTGTGGCCGTAGATCCCGGACACGGTGGCATAGACGGTGGTGTAATGGTAGGACAGTATTTAGAAAAAGATGTTAATTTAAAGATAGCCGGGAGGTTGAGAAAGAAGCTAAAAGAAGAAGGAGCCAGGGTAATACTAACCCGTAAACAAGATGCGGACGTAAGTGACATGGGCCCGAAGGAGGCTTCCCGGCACAGGAGGGACCTGCTGGGAAGGATTAATACCATTAACCAGAGCGGGGCTGATCTTTTTGTTAGCATCCACGTCAACTCCTGTGAGGCTTCTTATGTAAGGGGGAGTATCTGTTTTTATGAAACCGGCAGGGGGGATAGCAAAAAGCTCTCTGAATGCTTGCAAACCAGTTTAAACCGGGTAACCGGACGCGACCTCCAAGAAGGTGAACTGGTGCACCGGGAGATAAAAGAAGGGGATTTTTCTCTGCTGCTGCGCGAAACAGAACCACCCGGGAGCATGATTGAAGTCGGTTTTGCCACTAACCCTACTGAAAGGAAACTTTTGACTGAAACAGGGTACCAGAAAGAAATTACTGTTGCTATTAAAGAAGGTATAGAGAACTATGTCGCCGAAGAGTTGTCAGATTAACTGCTAAGCACCTGGCATAATACCCCCGGTCAAATCATCAACCTGATTTTGCCAAACGGCTGTAATTGTTAAGATTGTGGCCGGTACAGTATAGCGAAATTCGCGGGATTTTGTTATGATAATAATAGTAAAAAAATCCTGGATAAAATATGGATAAACTAGGGGAGGTATCGAGCATTGGATTTACCACCTAAGAGAGAGTGTTTAAATGAAATTAAACCTTATGTCCCGGGAAAACCCATCGAAGAAGTAAAAAGGGAGTACAACCTGGATGAAGTGGTCAAGCTGGCTTCCAACGAAAACCCGTTGGGACCCTCACCAAGGGCCCAGGAAGCCATGCAGAATGCGGTACACGAGGTAAACTATTATCCCGACGGGAACTGCTACCGCCTGAAGCAGGCGCTTAAATCCAGGTTGGGAGTAGAGGAAGAAGAACTTATTATAGGAAACGGCTCTGATGAACTGCTGAAGCTGCTGGCGGAAACTTATATCAACCCGGGTGACGAAGCGGTTATGCCTTACCCATCTTTTTCGGAATACGACTTTGCCATGAAAGTAATGGGCGGCGTCTCTTATTTTGTCTCCCTGCGCAGCGATTTTGAATACGACCTGGAGGCCATGCTGGATGCAGTAAACGAACGAACCCGAATGGTATTTCTCTGTAATCCCAACAATCCCACCGGAACTTTTATCAGTCACCGCGCCCTGAAGGAATTTATGGATAAGCTGCCCCGGGGGGTTATAGTGGTAATAGACGAGGCGTATTGTGAATACGCCAGCGACCCGTATTTCCCCCACTCGCTGGAGCTCCTGGAAGAAGGTTATCCCATTCTGGTGCTGCGAACATTTTCTAAAATTTACGGGCTGGCGGGCCTGCGTGTAGGATACGGCATAGGACCGAACCAGCTTATTGACGATATGTACCGGGTGAGGGAACCGTTTAACGTCAATTACATGGCACAGGTTGCTGCCGAAGCAGCCCTGGAAGATGACCTGCACCTGGCCCGTAGTCGCACCCTGGTAGAAGAAGGCAGAAGGCAGATAGCTATAGGGTTGGAAGAAATGGGGTTGTGCCCGGTGCCTACCCAATCCAACTTTTTCTTTGTAGATATAGGTGTAGATTCCCGGGAAGCCTTCCCCCTCTTTTTGAAAAAAGGGCTTATTATTCGTACCGGGGACATTTTCGGCTATCCCAATTACATCCGGGTTAATTTTGGAACCCTGGAGCAGAATCAGCTCTTTTTAGATACTCTTAAAGAAGTCCGGGAAGAACTGGGAGGAGAAAGCGGTAAAGGGTGTTCTTGAAACCAGTAAACAGGAGAGGGTATGAGTGTTTCTTCCTGTTGCTACGCGGAGGTAATAAGAGTGGATTCTATAGTACCGGCTATCTTGTTGATACTTTTTTTGCTGCCTGTTATATGGCTGCATGTGTGGGTCTACCAGGATGCGGAAAACAGGGGTAAGTCCGGCTGCCTGGTGCTTCTGCTGGTGCTGCTGGTCAGTTTCCCCATAGGCATTATTGCGTGGCTGGTTTTTCGCCCGGATCACCCGCAACCTCCTTACAGATATTAATTAAATACAAATATTTAGTAAGGGGAAAAGTTCCATGATACGTCATTTGCAAGTTTCGCTACACGAACTGGTAAAGTGCCTTTCGGATGCGGTAGACCTGGTGAGCCCGGTGGTTTCCAACCACCACCGCCAGGTGGGATATATAGCTTATGCCCTGGGAGAGCAGGCCGGTTTTCGTCCTGAGGAGTGCAGCGAGATGTACCTGGCTGGCTCCCTCCACGATATTGGCGCCCTCTCTTTCCAGGAGAGGTTGGAAGCCCTGGACTTCGAAGTCAGGGAAGCTCACCGTCATGCCCGCTTACCGTTTAATGCTTGGCTTCCCTCCGTTGTCCGATGTTGCCGAAATGGTAAAGCATCACCACCTGCACTGGGCAGAGCGGGAAGGGGTGGAATTTTCTTCAGATAGGAATTACATGGGAAGCCAGGTCCTGCACCTGGCTGACAGGATAGCGGTCCTGGTAAACCGCGATAAAGATATTTTGGAGCAGGTTCCCTCTATAGTAGAGAAGATAGAGAAGCAGTCCGGCAAGATGTTTATGCCCGAGCTGGTAGCCTCTTTCAAGGAGCTTTCCGCCAAAGAGTACTTCTGGTTTGACCTGGTGTCGCTGGGGCACTACTTTTCCCTGCCGGTTAGGATGCGCCTGCCACAGGTCAACCTGGACCTTGACGAAACCCTGGAGCTGGCCGACGTGTTCCGGCGGGTAATAGACTTCCGCAGCTCCTTTACCGCCACGCACTCCACCGGGGTGGCGGTAACTGCCCAGAAGCTGGCGGAGCTGGTTGGTTTCTCTTCGCGGGAATGCACTCTTATGCTGATAGCCGGTTACCTGCACGACCTGGGCAAACTGGCCGTACCGCCGGAAATATTAGAAAAACCCGGCAAGTTAAACGAGCAGGAATTCAACGTCATCCGCTCGCACGTATTTTATTCGTACCGCCTGATGGGCAATATGGAAGACCTGGAGACCATTAACACCTGGGGCTCGCTGCACCACGAGCGTCTGGACGGCAAGGGTTATCCGTTCCACTTTAGGAAAGAAGAACTTTCGCTGGGTTCGCGCATAATGGCAGTCTCCGACGTTTTTACTGCTTTGACGGAAGACCGGCCTTACCGGGAAGGCATGCCCGGGAAAAAGGCGCTGCGCATACTACAGGATATGGCGGCTCAGTCCGCCCTGGACGCTTCGCTGGTGGATCTACTGGGAAATCACCGGGACAGGCTAAACCGGGCCAGGCAAGAAGCACAGCAGGCTTCCCGGGAGGATTACCAGCAGCTGGAGCAGGAGACCGGTTAAATAACCCCGGTTGGGCACGTTAATTGCCGAAGTGTTAAATTAAAGAATAAAATATAATTATGGCAGATGACAAAAAACGTATGACCAAAAGCATGCGTGGTGTGTTGGCGTATTATCAAAACAAAAAGCTCCAGATAGAAGAAAAGGGTGCCTGGGCTAAAGCTGTGAGGAGTAAACATAGGTTATAAAGTGAAAGGCCGTGGTGGGAAAAGTATCCGGCACCACGGCTTTGTATTATAGATTGAAGTCTTTTAAGTTTAAATTGATTGTGGGTTTAGCTGTTGAAATATCTTTGCAGCAATCCTTTGAGAGTATTGGCGTGTCTTCCTTCATCCCGGGAAGATTCATCGAAGAAATCGTGTGCCTCATCGAGACCCGCTTCTTTGGCTTTGGTGGCGGCTTCTTTTTTACCCTGGTTGGCTTCGATTTCTCCCTGGAGCATTTTCTCCAGGTTTTCTTTGGTGGAGTCGGAAATTTTGCCGTTTAATTCCGCGAAGTGAGCGGCGTGTTCGGCTTCATCCAGGGCTATCTGCCGCAGGGCCAGGGCGATTTCCGGATAGCCGTCCCTTTCAGCCTGGCGGGCCATGGCCAGGTAAGCTCCTACTTCCCAGGTTTCCCCTTTGTACTCCTGGTTGACTTCCTTTTCTACCTCCGTGTCCTTTGTTACACCCAGCTTTGCTTCGTTTACCAGTTCCATTTAAACATTCCTCCTTTAAGTTTTGATTTTATAATAACTTAGTAAAAGCTATTTTGTAGTAATCATTACTAAGTTATGAGCTAAAAAAACACTACCTGCAGTCGGGGCATATTCCGTAGAAATACAGGTCAGCAGATAGCACCTGATAACCCGAAGAGCTTTCAGCTTTTTGGTCAAGCTCATCCATTATAGAAGAGAGCTCCCCGTTTATGTCATCCACTCTCCTGCATTTCAGGCAAGTAATGTGCCCGTGGGGTGCGGTGTTGGCGTCATAGTGATCGGCACTTTCCCCGGTGTTAAACCTCTTTACCAGTCCCTTGGCCTCCAGCGCTTCCAGCGTTTTGTATACGGTGTTGCGGCTCAGGGAAGGGAAGACCTCGCTAACTTCCTGATAAATCTTTTCTGCCGTGGGATGCTCCTTGCTTCCCATCAGCAGACGGAAGATCAGTTCGCGCTGTGGTGTTATCCTTAATCCGTAATCCTGAAGTATTTCTGCTGCTTTGCTCATAAGATCTCCTCCCGGGCACCGCCCTTTGTTAGTAATTATTATTACATAGTAATAATTACTTGTCAAGGGAAAGAAAAAAATTTTTGGTTGACGCGGGGACGGAGTTATTGTCAACCTTTTCTGTATTGCAGGGACGTAAGATAGTTATTAATCGTTCATTATGCTGGAGATATTGCTGGTGAAAGGTTGACAATAACTCCGTCCCCGCGTCAACCTCCCCGCGTCAAAAAAGTTTCCATTATAGGTTTTCTGCTATCAAGTCGCCCACTTCTTCGGTGTTGTAACCCATCTGGCCGGCGCTGAGGCTTTCCAGCTTGTTCTGGCAGACATAGGCGATGGAGCTTTCCACGGCTTTAGCGGCTTCCTTTTCTCCCAGGTAGTCCAGCATCATGGCGGCTGCTGCGATGGCCGAAAGCGGGTTGATTATCTTCTTCCCGGTGTATTTGGGTGCGGATCCCCCGATGGGTTCGAACATGGAGATTTTGCCCGGGTTTAAATTGCCGCCCGCGGCCAGCCCCATACCTCCCTGTATCATGGCGCCCAGGTCGGTAATGATGTCCCCGAACATGTTGTCGGTGACGATAACGTCGAACCATTCCGGGTTTTTCACCATCCACATGGTGATAGCGTCCACGTGGCCGTAGTCTTTTTCTATCCCGGGGTATTCTTCCCCGACTTCGTAGAAAACCCTCTCCCACAGGTCGGATGCGTAGGTGAGCACGTTGGTTTTGGCGCACAGGGTTACCTTGCTGCGGTTCTGCTCGGTGCAGTAGTCAAAGGCGTAGCGGACGCAGCGCTCCACGCCCCGGCGGGTGTTGATGGATTCCTGCACGGCCACCTCGTGGGGGGTGTTTTTATAGAGGAAGCCGCCGCTTCCGGCATACAGGCCTTCCGTGTTTTCCCGAACTACAATGAAATCTATCTCTTCCGGCCCCTTGTCTTTAACCGGGGTGTTAACACCGGGGAAGAGCTTTACGGGGCGCAAGTTTATGTACAGGTCCAGTTCAAACCGAAGCCTGAGCAAAAGCCCTTTTTCCAGGATGCC
>CAYODA010000097.1:0-1902 GCA_964402625.1 uncultured Syntrophomonadaceae bacterium
AAGAATCATCAGAAATTTTAGTGATAAAAACAGTGATATTATAACTTAATCTTAGTTATAATTAAAGATTTCTAAAGAAAAAGTATTGTAAGATTGGAGGGAGATCAAAAATTATACTGTTCTCCTACGCCCAGCGGTTTTAATTTTTCACCCAGTTCCCCGCGTAGCCGGCAGGTTGCTTCGAAACCGGTGCAGTGACCTGTGATTAAATTTGCCAGGGGGTACTCTTTCAAGCGATTTATTGTGGCTTCCAGCCGGCTTTCCGATACTCCTGCCAGGTGTAGACCACCTATTATATGCAATTTTTTTTCTCCCATTTTTCCGCAGACGTGGCTGAGGATATTTATTATTCCTGCATGCCCGCAGCCTGCCAAAATAACCAGGCCCGCATCAGTGTCAATAACCACGGACTGGTCGTCTTCCAGGTCTTCTTTGACGTAGTTGTTTTCCCCTTCCCGCTTGTAAAAATTGTCTACATCCCTCTCCCAGGAATGGCGCCTGGGAATCTCCCCCGAAAGCCATATATTTTTGCCTACGGGAGTGAAATTTTCTACAAACTGAAATTTTGCACCTTCGCTTTCCAGCTCCTCCCTGGAGAACGGGGAGCCTATATACTCGAAATTTTGCGTGGATTTATCTTTCATGTTTTTGTGCTCAAAAATTTTGGGACTGCAGAATATCCTGGTGGGTGCGGTCCGTGACTTTACCAGGGAAAGCAGGCCTCCCGTATGGTCCAGGTGTCCGTGGCTGATAATCACTTTATCTATCTCTTCCGGGTTAATTTCCCACTGTTCTAAATTGGTTAACAGGGTGCGGCCCTTTCCCGTGTCGTACAGTATTTTCTCTTCTCCATTGTCCAGGAGAAAAGCCAGCCCGTGTTCACCCAGAACGTCGGAAATATTCCCTGGCACAAAGGGAAAAGCTACGTTGTTGCAGGCCAAAACTTTTATGTTGATCATTTTACTTCACTCCCGGCAAGCATTATGTTTGATTGAAAACAGATAAATTTATAAAACACGTAATTTCCCCGGTATTTCCCCGGTATTTTGCCGGGTTAAGGAGATGTTTTATAAGATTAAAGCTCGTTGGCAATCTTTTCAATGTTTTGCACGTGCTCTATTAACTCTTCCATTGAAGCAGTGATTTCCTGGGAAGAAGAGGCCTGCTGTTGAGATATCTCAGAGATTTTTGCTATCTCCTGGTCCAGCGTGGCTACCTGTTCTTTTATAGTGTTTATCTCTTCTTTGATGTTTTCTACTGATTTGGAGCTGTTTTCGGCCATTTTTCGTATTTCATTGGCCACCACCTCGAAACCCCTGCCTTTTTCGCCTACCCGGGCAGCTTCGATGGCTGCATTTATACCTAGCAGATTGGAGTTGTCGGCGATGCTTTTAATAAAACTAAGTACATTTTCCATGTTTTCCACTTTACTATTCATTTCTGCCTGGGAATGAGTAAGGTCTTCCATGCGGTTGGCCAGTTCTTGTGCGGAAGAAGCCAGGTTTTCGGTAGTAGCAACCACTTCTTCATAAGTTGAAGCAAAGGTGCTGGCGGTTTCGTTAAGCATTTCCTGGTTTTTGGTGCTCATTCTTATGGCCATGGCACCTATAATCACCCCTTTTTCATTCTTGATGGGGGCGGAAGCAGCTTTAAAGGGGTTGCCGTAGATTTCCTTGGGAAGGTTGTATCTCTGGACTTCTCCCGATCTCATGGCTTTTTTAATTCCCGATTCTTCGGGTATACTTTTTCCCTCGTTGCTGGTAAGCTCGTCATCTTCACCTGCTATGTCAGCGATAAATTTTTCCGTGTTGGTTACTGCTATGGAACAGTCAATAGGTATTATCTTTTGCAGAAGAGGAGCAATCCTGGTTACTGCTTCCAGAATGGTGTATTTTTCTTCTT
>CAYODA010000097.1:2002-7722 GCA_964402625.1 uncultured Syntrophomonadaceae bacterium
TTTTTCTTCTTGGTGTTCTTCTTCATGAAGCCCTTCATTCCCGGTTACTTCTTCTTCTTTTGCAGGTTGTTCTTCTTCCCTGAAATCAAGCTCTTTGTTCTCTTTATTTTTTTTGCCCCGAAACATGTTTTTATCACCTCTTAACCTGTTAATAAAGTAAATTCAAGTTAAAGCAAGAAGAAAAGTGTAAACAGGGATTGCAGTAAAAAGGGGCGGTTTGTTACCGCCCCCCGAAATTATACCGTTTATTCTTCTTCAACCAGTTCAATGGCTTCCTGGGTGCAAACGTCTGCACAGGTTTCGCACAGGTTGCACTTTTCGGGATCGATAACGGCCACCCCGTCATCGTTGATCTCGATAGCTTCTTCGGAACACATGTCTTCGCAGATACCGCACCCGATGCATTCGTCTTCGTGAACTTTCATATACTTCTTGGCCATAGGAAGTCCCTCCATTTCGTGAAGATTTACAAGATCCCGAATTCAATATTAGATTATAAAAGCCGGGTCTTGATTAATTGCCGTATAATTCAACTTGTTCCTGTATTTACTTGAGGTAGATTCCGTCCGGATCGATTACTTCCCGCAGAAGCCTCAGCTGTTCTTCACTGGGGGCGGGGGTTTCTCTGGTATCCTTTACCAGGAGTTCAAAACCGGTGTTTTCCTGTACCTCTTCCAGCTTTACTCCAGGGTGGAGGGATTCTACCTGCATTCTACCCGTTTCCTGGTCGTACCCTAAAACGGCCATATCCGTAATCAGCCGCAGGGGGCCTTTCCCTTTCAATCCTGATTTACTGCGGGAGTCATCCCCTTCCAGGTATCCTGTAGAGGTGATATACTGCACTTTTTCCGGCATCTTTCTTTTCTGGTGGGGCATGATAACCACGGTGCTTTGGGCGTAAGATGCTATGTCATTGGCGCCTCCACTACCGGTAAAGTGGCGCATGGTACCGTCCGGGTTATTTATCTGGGTGGAGTTCAGGTTACCGTACTGGTCTATTTCCAGTCCTCCCAGGAAGCCTACGTCTACTTCTCCCCTCTGCAGCATGTTACCCATTACACCCAGGTAGGAGGAGTAGTAAGTGGCTTTATACCACATG
Organism: uncultured Syntrophomonadaceae bacterium; assembly: GCA_964402625.1. Taxonomy (GTDB): domain Bacteria; phylum Bacillota; class Dethiobacteria; order DTU022; family PWGO01; genus PWGO01. The sequence continues at coordinate 3,102 of CAYODA010000097.1, forward strand.
CGCGGGTCGGCAATACCTATAGACGGTTCTTCAGGGGAGGGGTTTAGGACTCCGATTTCCAGGATGATGTTCAGGTTGGGGGCATGGGTGTACTTGGCCAGCAGGGTAGCCACCTGGGGCAGACCCAGCCCGACTACTACGTTTTGGCCCTCTAATAGTTCTTTTGAGCCGGCTACTGCCATAAGTTCAGTTGCCTTGTAGTTCATATTACTCAAGAAAACCCCTCCTTTTAGTATTTTTTCATGGAGTCGGCGGCAACCTTCTGCATTGTTTTTAAACCGCCGAACTTCTCCAGGAATTCGTAAAAATCGTTCACGTTCCTGACGTACTTATCCAGGTACTGCTGCATACCTTCTTCGGATTTGGAATAGCTGACGTAATAGTGAAGGTGATCTATGTCGTAGTCGTACTTGGTATAAACAGCAGTGGGATAAGCGCCGTATGGCTGATGTGCCACCATGTTGACCCGTGTGGAAGGGAATACCACGTCATCCGGATTTAACAGTATTTCTTCGTTGGAAACAATTTCATCGGCTAATACGATGATTTTCTTGGCGGCTTTTATGGCTTCTTCATCCCACTTGGGCCCGTATACCACGGCGTTTCCTTCCTCATCTGCCCTGGGAACGTGAACTATAGCATAATCGGGCTCAAGGGCCCGCATGCGCACAACCTTTTCTTTGGTGAAGGGGCACTCGTCAACCATTACATCCGGATTATCTTTTTTAAGCAGGTTGTTTAGAATATCCGACCCTAGCAGCGATTGAACGGGAATGTGTGGTATCCCCAGAGCCCCGGCCAGGAAGCGCATGGAAATAGAACCAAAGCTGTACTCGTGACATTCTATGGTTCCCTTGGCTATAGCCCGGTTAACGTTATGCAGGGGACCGGGGCGGTCCAGCGACCCGCCGGCGTACAGCAGGCATTTAACCATACCGGCCCCTACCATCATATCGATATCCATGGTTCCGATACCCTGCGAAATGGTGAGGTTTTTCTTGTTCTGGCGGATCAGTTCGTGGGATATCGCCATAGGGTTCCGGGTAATGGCAAAGCCGCTCAAAGTGAGGTGAGCCCCGTCTTCTATAGAAGCCGCTGCTTCTTTAGCGGATACCAGCTTGCTGGGTGTAGTCATCAATTTTTCCCTCCTTTTATTCCTTGGTGCCCATTACCCCTAAAGTGATCTCGCATCCATCCTCTTTCATTTCAGAGCTTACCAGTTCGCTGTCTTTACCGAATATCTTGTCCACGTAGTGCATTACCACGTTGGCGCAGGGGCAGCAGATTATGGGCATACCGCTATCCAGGAGCTTTTTATCGATATTTTCCAGCATGCAGCCTTTAAAGTAAACTTTAACTACCCTCTCGCTTTCATCCAGACTGGCATCGCTGATGATCTGCTCTTTCTTGAGGGCTTCAATCACGGCTTCTGCGGTGGAGCGCCAGTCGTTTTTAATCAGACTGTCCTGGTATTTTTCCTGGAAGTATTCCAGCCCCACCAGGGTGGTCCTGTAGCGTGCACCTTTACCTCTTTCATCCCAGAAGGATTTGAGTACGTCTTTTATTACTTCATTGGCAAATACTGAATTTTCCATGGATAACCTCTCCTTTACACTTAGTAGTATGATTTGCCGAACTTGTCCCCGTGGGTAATCTCTTTAAGTTCCAGGCGGGGACGCGGACGCGGCATTTTTTCCATGTGGCCGATGGAAACCAGGCTGATTATTTTGTATTCTTCCGGTACTTCCAGGAGTTCCTTGAGCTTAAGCTCGTCCCTTACGTCAATGCAGGGAGCTATAACCCAACAGGCTCCCAGGCCCAGTCCTACCACCATCAGAAGCATGTTTTCTATCGCAGCGGAGGTGTCGTAGGGCAGGTCCCATACGTCTTTTCTACCAATAACGGCGATGTTTAACGGTGCTTCCCCGGTAAATCTGGAGACGTTACCGCTGGTTAGTTTTTCAAAAGCTTTCTTTTTCTTTTCTTCGTCTTCCAAGGTTTCGAATCTTTTGTGCAGGTGCTTGGTTATGAACTCGCCGGTGAAACGACGCCCGCTTCCCTGCCCGGCGATGTCGCCCAGCTGCTTGTTGAGTTCGGGATCTGTAACCGCGATAAAGCGCCAGGGCTGGGCGTTTTCCCCGGAAGGAGCCCACCTGCCGGCTTCCAGGATCATTTCGATATCTTCATTGGATACCGGTTCACTGGTAAATTTACGGACACTGCGGCGGTTGTAAATAATTTGCCACGCGGATTCCTTGCTAATAAGATCTTTTTCTTCTGCCAAGATCAACACTCCTTTTTACAATATTTTTAGCTTTGATTTAAAAACGTGGATCTATTAAACCTTTAAACGTGTAAAGGTTCCAGCTGCCAACACTATATTATTTTGCAACCCCCTCCTTTCAAAGTGAAATAAAGGAGTAAAATGCCTCTCTTTTATTGCGGTGTCGAAAGTTTCTCAGGCTGCCTGTGCGGGGAAAAAGAGACACTCTTAAAATTCTATTCTATAAAGTACATGCAAAATCTGTACCAACATTCCCAGCGGGGAATAATCCTTATGGAATATTATAATAACAAATGTAATATTAAAAAAGAGAAAATGCCTTACAGCTGTTACCTTTATCTGGGGGCAAGGCTTGTAATTATACTTCTGATAAAAACAAGTGAACCTCAAATCTGTAAAACAGAAGCGGGTTCACCTGTTTTGCCTGTGCCGCGTCTTGGAGATAACAGGTATTTATACTTTGATTACCGGTTAACGAGAACTAGTAATCCAGGAGGTATTTCTTTACCCGGTAAGCCTGATCGGCTATCTGGCGCTGGCGGCTGAAGAGGTTGAGCTGCTCAAACCTGGCAAGAATATCGATACTCTGGTTTAACTTCTTTAATTCTTCTTCTTCCACTGTTGCCGCCAGTATTTCTCTGCACCAGTCGGATACTTGCTTAATGGCTTTTATAGTCAGGCTCTCGGTAATCATAACCGGGAATTTGGCTGCCTCTTCACCCTGGTTTTCTTTTATCTTTCGGGCGCGTATAAGGGCGCTTTCCGAGGCGTAAATTTGCGCCGCCATGTCCGCCAGGCGTTCTTGTATCTCCTGTTCTTTTCGTAGTTCTTTTCCGTAAACTTCGTCAGCTTTTCCTAAAGCCATTAAAAAGAGGGACTTCATGTTGTCTACAATGAACTCTTCTCTTTCCAGTGGTTTTGTAGGTACTTCTTTGCCTCTCGCTTCTTCAATAGCGCTTTCCAGGGAAGAAATTGTCTCCGCCAGGGGCAGTTCACCGTTTTTGCCTTTACCCAGGAGGGTTCCCGGGACTACTATTCTGTTGATCTCGTTGGTTCCTTCAAAAATCCGTTTGACCCTGCTGTCGCGGTACATTCTTTCTACGGGATATTCCTGGCAGTAGCCGTAACCGCCAAAAATCTGCATGGCCATGTCTACAATATAATCGTGGGCTTCTGAGCAGAAGACCTTGTTTATGGAGTATTCCAGGGCGTACTCCCTGATAGCTTCGCTAATCTCTTCTTCATTTGCCTCGCTCATCCTTTCTTCCATGAGCCCGGCTGTTCGGTAAACCATACTTTCCATGGCATAGGTGTAAATAACCATTTCGGCAACCTTTTCTTTGGTCAGGTTGAACTCGGCTATAGGCTGCTTGAACTGGTATCGCTGCAGAGCGTAATCGGTGGCAATTTCGATAGCTCTTTTGCCGCCGCCGGTACAGACGGCTGACAGTTTAAAGCGTCCCATGTTGAGTGTGTTGAGGGCTACATGGTGGCCTTTACCTATTTCGTGCAGTACGTTTTCCACCGGCACTTTACAGTCATCCAGATTTATGCTGCAAGTGGAAGTACCCTTTAGTCCCATCTTTTTCTCTTCCGGGCCTATAGAGAGCCCTTCAGCGTCACCGTCGATGATGAAAGCAGTAAATTTTTCTCCGTCGATTTTAGCGTAAGTAACGATTACATCCGCCCAGGCGGCGGTGGTAATAAACTGTTTGGTGCCGTTTAAAATATAGTATTTGCCGTCCTGGCTTAACTCCGCCCGGGTCTGACAGTTCATGGCATCCGTGCCTGCTTCGGGTTCGGTCAGGGCGTAGGCCGAGAGTTTTTCCCCGCTAACCAGCCCCGGGAGGTATCTTTTCTTTTGGTCTTGGTTTCCGAAGTAGACGATAGGAAGGGTGCCTATACCTACCTGTCCGCCAAAAGTAACGTCAAAAGAACCGTTATAGGAAGAGTTTTCAGATATAATGATGCTGGTGATCTTGTCCGTTTCATCTCCTCCGTACTCTTCTTCTATTTCACTTCCCAGCAGGCCGAGACCTCCAGCTTCTTTAATAAGGGAAGCCATGACTCCTTCTTGTTTTTCTTCAATTTCCTCTTCCCGTGCCAGTACCTTGTCTTGACAAAAATCCTGCATGGTTTGTTTTACCATCTTGTGCAGCTCGTCCATCTCTTCCGGGATGAAGACGTCTTCCGGGTTGGTCTTTCCCAGTAGAAAACTTCCCCCGCGGATATAGCTCATCTAAATCCATCCTCCTTGGACTTCTTTTAGGTTTTGTGACGTTTACTCAGAAAATACTACGTTTGCTTTCTTATACCGGGTTGTTGTGTTTGCCAGCT
>CAYODA010000098.1:0-7686 GCA_964402625.1 uncultured Syntrophomonadaceae bacterium
CCATGGATGATTACGGTGAAAATTACACAGAGAAAATATAAAGAGAGCAAGATTTAAATTTCCCCGTCAAGGGCTATGCCGACGAAGTATTTAATCCCGGCAATTCACTGGAAGCTATCATAGACTTTTTTCAAAGAGCCACTAAAACCTTAAACTAGCGGGAGGTGGAGGCGTACCATTGAACGAAGAAGCTGCCAAAAATCGAATACAAGAGCTGCATAAAGAGATCCAGGAACACAATTACCGCTATCACGTCCTGGATGACCCGGTTATTTCGGACCGGGAATTTGACAAACTCATGCGCGAATTGATACAGCTGGAAAATCAATTTCCCCACCTGGTTACTCCCGATTCTCCTACCCAGAGGGTGGGAGGGAAGCCTTTGAAAGAGTTTCCTTCTTATAACCACGGGGTTCCCATGCTGAGCCTGGAAAACTCGTTTTCTATAGAGGAACTAAAAGAATTTGATAGCCGCATCAAGCGAAATACCAGAAAAAACGAAGTTGAATACGCAGCAGAGCTGAAACTCGACGGCCTGGCTGTTTCTCTGGTGTACCGGGAGGGAGTTTTTACCAGGGGCGCTACCCGTGGCGATGGCTATACCGGAGAAGATATAACCGCAAACTTAAAAACCATCAAGCAAATCCCGTTAAAACTAAGTCAGCCGGCAAACATGGAAGTCCGGGGAGAAGTTTTTATAGAAAAGGAGGATTTTATTAATCTTAACCAGGAGCGGGAAAAAAGAGGGGAAACTGTATTTGCCAATCCCCGCAACGCGGCAGCCGGATCTTTGCGTCAACTTGACCCCAGGCTGGCAGCGGCGCGCCCTTTAAATATTTTCCTGTATAGCCTGGGCGAACACGACCTGGAGACTGCAACTCACCTGGAAGCGCTTCAGTACCTGGAATCTCTCCGCCTCCCCGTGAACCCGCACAGGAAACTTTGTAAAGGTATAGAAGAGGTGACTACCTATTGCCTGGAATGGCAGGAAAAAAGAGAGGAACTTCCCTACGAAATAGACGGTATTGTAGTAAAGGTAAACAGTTATGAGCTACAGGAAAAACTGGGTGTAACCTCACGCTCACCGCGATGGGCCGTGGCGTACAAATTTCCCTCCGAAGAAGTGGAAACCCGCATCCTGGATATCGAAGTAAACGTGGGACGCACGGGAGCCATAACCCCTGTAGCCATACTGGAACCGGTTTCACTTGGCGGTACCGTAGTTAAGCGTGCCAGCCTGCACAACCAGGACATCATCCGGGAAAAAGGAGTCAAAATAGGAGACATGGTGAAAATTCGCAAGGCCGGGGAAATTATACCTGAAGTAACGGGTGTAGTTAAGGATAAAAGAAGCGGGAAAGAAGAAGAATTTCTAATGCCTTCCCGCTGCCCTTCCTGCAGCACCACTATTTACCGGCTCCCTGAAGAAGCCGTACTGCGCTGCCTTAATCCTTCATGTCCGGCCCAGGCCGTAGAACGGATAGTGCACTTTGCATCTCGCCGGGCTATGGATATAGAAGGCCTGGGACCTGCTGTAGCCCAGGCGCTCTGGGAAGCCGGCCTGGTAAGTGACGTAGGAGATCTTTATTACCTGGGAATAGAGGACCTTGTTCCCCTGGAAAGAATGGCTGAAAAATCCTCCCGTAACCTGATTAACGCCCTGGAAAACAGTAAAAACAACCCCCTTCACCGGCTTATCCACGGGCTGGGAGTACGATTTGTAGGCGAGAGGGTATCACGACTTCTGGCCCAAGAGTTTGGTCACCTGGATAAGCTAGTGAAGGCAGAAGAAGAAGAGTTGGTCTCCATACCCGAAATAGGCCCCAAGCTGGCCCGTGCTATTAGAGATTTTTTTCAACAGGAAGAAGCGCAAAAAGTAATTGAAAAGCTGAGAAAAGCCGGGGTAAACTTCGAAGAACCGGGAGAAAAGGATGCTTCAGAAGAAAACCGCAGCACGGACCTGGGCGGTTCTACTTTTGTTTTAACCGGGACCCTGGAGGGCTTTACTCGGGAAGAAGCCAAAAGAGAAATCGAGGCCAGAGGAGGGCGGGTTTCCAGCAGCCTGAGTGGTAAAACCGATTACCTGGTATCCGGGGAAAACCCGGGAAGCAAGCTGGAAAAAGCACGTTCACTTGATGTCGAGATACTGAAAGAGGAAGAGTTTAAAAGGATGTTGGATGGCAGTGGAGGTTAATTGCCATACCGGGAAGTATATTTTTCTAACAGGTTAAACGTGTTAAAATTAGAGTAAATATAAGCGGAGGTGTCCGGCAGGTTAAATTTATGGAGCAAACAGGCAGTATAAGCGAAAAAGCCGTCCTGGCCAGTCTGGTACCACCCGAGATGAATGATCAGCAGGTCAAAAGCAGAATCGATGAACTTAAAATGCTGTGCCAGACCGCCGGGGTAGAGGTGATAAATAGCTTTCAACAAAAAAGATCACAACCGGATTCTTCATACTTTATCGGCAGGGGTAAGCTGGAAGAAATTAAAGAAGAAATAGACAGGGAAGAAGTAGACGTGGTTATTTTTAACGAAGAGATAACGCCCCTGCAGTCCAGGAACCTGGAAAACTACCTGGAAACCAGGGTGCTGGATCGCACTGCACTTATACTGGACATTTTTGCCACCAGGGCCCGCAGCAGGGAAGGAAAACTCCAGGTAGAAATGGCCCAGCTGCAGTATCTCTTGCCGCGCCTTACCGGATATGGGGAAGCACTATCTCGCCTGGGCGGCGGAATTGGAACGCGCGGGCCAGGTGAAACCAAGCTGGAAATAGACCGGCGCCGTATACGTAAGCGTATCACTGAACTCAGCCATTCCCTGGAAGAAGTAAAAAAACACCGCAGCCTGCACCGCAAACAGAGGAAAAAAGACGATTTTTTCACGGTTAGCCTGGTGGGATACACCAACGCGGGAAAATCCACCCTTCTTAATGCACTTTCCGGTGAACAGGTTTTTACGGAAAACAAGCTTTTTGCTACCCTGGATACCACCGTGCGAAAAGTCCCGCTTGAGAATGAAAATGAAGTCCTCTTATCCGACACGGTAGGGTTCATACAGGAGATGCCAGAGCAGCTGATGAAGGCATTTAAGGCAACGCTGGAGGAAATCAACGAAGCAGGCCTCATCCTGCACGTGGTAGATTTAAGCCACCCCGAATTTGAAGAGCAGATAAAAACCGTGGAAAACGTGTTGAACGAGTTAACCGGAAAAGAACAGCAAGTTTTAATGGTATTTAATAAGATGGACAAACTTGCAGGTGAGGAAGTTAACCTGGATAGATTAAAAAGGGAGTTTCCCGGCAGTACTTTTATCTCTGCTGTTAATGGCTCCGGACTGGAGGAGTTAAAGAGAAAAATTTCCCGGTTTTTGCACCACCGGCATCAGCGGGTACGCTTCTCTATTCCCTACGACCAGATGGATTTTTTAGACCGGCTATACCGTAACGGTAGAGTAATAGAAGTTAAATACGAAAACAATAATATATTTGCTGAAGCGGAAGCGCCGGTTAAATTTATTGAACAAAACCGCAGCTTTTTAGTAAAAGGAACCGAACTGGCGGAGGAGGATTAAACTTTGGAAGGCAATGCACCAGGTAAGAGTAAGTGGATAAAAGCAATGGAGCTAGACAGCCGGTTTAAAAAGCTGATAGACAGAGTTTATCCCCGGGTGGAAAAACACTGGGGCGATATAGACGACACTGCAGCGGTTAACCAGCTTAAAGTCCTGGAAGCATTCCGCAAGGAAAGAGTAAACGAAGAAGACTTCCGGGACAGTTCGGGCTACGGTTATAACGATATGGGAAGGGAGAAACTTGAGAATCTCTTTGCATACGTTTTCAAAGGAGAAAAAGCACTGGTGCGACCTCAACTTCTCTCCGGTACCCACGCCCTCACCGTTGCACTTTTTGGCCTGTTGCGACCGGGAGACAGGTTATTATCCCTGACCGGGCCACCATATGACACCCTGTTAAATATAATTGGTGACTCCGGTGAGGCTTCCAGCTCCGTTACTTCCGGAAGTGGAACCCTCACAGAGTGGGGGATTAAATACCAGAACCTACCCCTGGATGATAACGGCCAACCGGATACAGGAAAAATACCTTCTTATTTAAACCAAAAAATCAAGGTTGCCTTTATACAGAAATCCCCCGGTTACAGTTCGCTGCGTCCGGCATTAACCGTACCACAAATTAAAAAACTGGTAGAAGAAGTGCGCCGGCACAGCCCGGATACTATAATTCTGGTAGACAACTGTTATGGAGAACTGGTAGAAGAAGAGGAACCTTTGGAAGCCGGTGCAGATGTGGTGGCAGGCTCCCTGATAAAGAATGCCGGCGGCGGGCTGGCCCCAACCGGCGGTTACGTAGCAGGTAGAAGTGATTGCCTGAACATGATTGCCGCCCGTTATTCCGCCCCGGGGCTGGAAGATAAGCTGGGAAGCATGAGCGAAAAGAGGCAGTTTTTTATGGGGCTATTTAACGCACCTCAACTGGTGGCCAATTCACTAAAAATCTCTACCTGGGCATCAATCCTGCTCCAGGAGATGGGTTATCCTCCACAGCCTGCCCCGGGCGAAAGGAGGAGTGACCTGGTACAAAAGTTAAAACTGTTCACCCCGGATAACGTTAAGCTCTTTATACAAACTATACAGAAATACTCCCCCGTGGATTCTTTTGTGACACCAGAACCCTCGGAACTGCCAGGTTACACCGACCCGGTAATAATGGGTGCCGGCACCTTCATCCAGGGGTCTTCCAGCGAACTTTCTTGTGACGCTCCCATGCGGGAACCCTACACGGCTTTTCTACAGGGCGGGTTGACTCTGTATCATGGTTTAATAGCAGTTACCAAAGCTGCAGAAGCGCTTTACTACCGGGGAGATGCCCCCGGGTAAGCCGTTTGGTTAATCCGTGTGCCCCGGTTATTTACATCTTTCTAAACAGACCGGTAACACGGCCCAGTATTTTGATATCCAGGTGGTAGGTGGGGGAATAATTGTCATTTTCCGGTTGCAGACGCACCCGGTCTTCCTCTTTGTAGAATCTCTTTACCGTTGCTTCGTCCTCCAGCAAAGCTACTACGATATCCCCGTTTTGTATCGCGTGGGAGGGGTTTACTACTACCAGGTCCCCGTGATTTATTCCGGCACCTGTCATGCTGTCTCCCTTGACTCTCAACATAAAGGAGCCTTCCTCGCTGGTAAAATACCCGCCGGGCAGTGGGAAGTGATCTTCAATATTCTGCTCTGCCAGCAACGGCTCTCCGGCAGGGACTTCTCCAACTACAGGTATCAAGGTAATATCACTTTCCTCTAAAGCATTGTTTTTCTCTGAAGTCGAACTGCTTTGCCGGATGTTTTCTTTCTGAACTAGCAATTCTATTGCTCTCGGACGGGTAGAATCTTTGCGTATATATCCCTTCTTTTCCAGTATGCTCAGGTAAGCGTGTGCGGTGGAGCTGGATTTAAAGCCCATGGCCTGGCAAATTTCCCTGACAGAAGGGGGGTAATTCCGGGAAGAGACTACATCCTGCAAATACTTCCAGACCCTTTTTTGTTTCTCGGTTAAAGGCTCCATCTTCTCACCTTATTTAATACTTTTTATCTGCATCAAAGGTTATATTTTTCGCATTTGTCGTATTTATCGTATCTTTACATAATTTGCGGTTATTATAGCATAGCCATGAAACCATGTAAAACATGAGTTCGAGTAAGAGGTAAAGGTTTAACATATTTTCTCGAAAAAAACTTAACTTTAATTATCTTCTTCGTTGCCATTATTGGTCTGCATTAGCTTATTGATTCCGTTTAAGTACGCCTTGACGCTGGCTTCAACTATGTCCGTGCTTATACCCCTTCCCATTATGGTGCGGGAATCATCGGAGAGCTTTACGGAAACCTCGCCCAGGGCATCCCTGCCTTCTGTAACTGCATTTAAACGATAGCTTTCCAGCCGGACATTCAAGCCTACTATTTTGTTAATGGCGTTGCAAGAGGCATCAATAGGTCCTGCGCCGGTAGCCACTTCTTCGTAACTTTCATCTCCCCGGCTTAGTTTTATGATGGCAGCGGGAATACTCTTGCTTCCGCTGACTGTCTGCAAGTAGTCCAGCTGGTAGGTGGGTTCGGTATAGGTGATCTGATCATAAACCAGGGCTTCCAGGTCTTCCGGGTATATTTCCCTCTTTTTGTCTGCAAGATCCAGGAAGCGTTGATATATTTCCTCAAACTCTTCTTCGGATATTTTGTAACCAATCTCTTCTAGCTGGTGCTTCAGGGCATGCCGACCCGAGCGGGCAGTTAAAACCATTTGCGCTGCTTTACCGCCAATGAGTTCGGCGTCAATAATCTCGTAAGTCTGTTTGTTCTTTAATATGCCGTCCTGGTGAATACCGGAAGAGTGGGCGAAGGCATTGATACCAATCACGGCCTTGTTAACGGGAATGGGTATACCCGTTAGCTTGCTGACCAGGCGGCTGGTGCGATAAATCTCCTTGAAGTTAATATCCGTGTAGAAGGGAAATACGTCCTGACGTACCCGCGTGGCAACGGCTATCTCTTCCAGGGCGGCATTACCTGCCCGTTCACCGATACCGTTGATGTTGCATTCCACCTGCCGGACGCCGTTTTCTACCGCCGCCAGCGAATTGTTTACCGCCATTCCCAGGTCGTTATGACAGTGCGTGCTCAGGATAATTTTCTCTGTTTCCGGAACACTTTCCCTTATTCTTCTTATAAGAGCACCGTATTCGTGGGGCACGGTGTAGCCGACCGTATCGGGAAGGTTTACCACGGTGGCCCCTGCCTTAATTACTGCTGCTATAACCCGGTACATGTATTCTTCCCGGGCCCGGGTAGCGTCTTCCAGGGAATATTCCACATCACTGGTATACTGCCGGGCGTATTTTACCGCTTCTACCCCTTCTTTCAAAAGGACTTCGGGGTCCCTGCGTAACTTGTGCTGCATATGAATGTCCGAAGCTCCCAGGAAGACATGAATCCTTGGCTTTTCCGCGAATTTTATTGCCTCCCAGGCGGCATCAATGTCTTCTTTAACCGTCCGTGCCAGGGCGCAAATAGCAGGATTTCGGACTTGCTTGGAAATTTCCTGTACGGCTTTAAGTTCTCCGGGGGAAGAAACCGGGAACCCCGCTTCTATAACATCCACATTCAACCTTTCCAGTTGACGGGCTATTTTAACTTTTTCCTCCAGGTTTAGTTTTGCTCCGGGGGTCTGCTCCCCATCCCTTAAAGTACTGTCAAAAATCATGATCTTCTCTGCCATCAACCTGCACCTCCAGAATTTATATTAATCTGCCGTAAAAATAAAAAACCTTTCGCTCTTACAAAGAGACGAAAGGTGTTCCGTGGTACCACTCTTTTTGGCATAAAAATGTTATGCCCACTCGTATAATAACGGGACCCTTGAGTTAAAGACCCGTCCTGCCTTAGTAACCCGGCTGATCCGGGTTTTCAGACAGACTGCTCCCGGGCGAGTTCGGAAAATAAAGATACCGCCTTCCACCCGCCGGCGGCTCTCTGAAATCTTATTTCTTCCTACTACTCCCGTTCAATGCATTTTCAACTGTTATTAAATATTTTGTTTTATATTATTTAATAATAATAAATCCTTACCTTCCTGTCAATAGACTTATTACCGGGTTCAAACAAATATTCGAAAAG
>CAYODA010000099.1:0-7670 GCA_964402625.1 uncultured Syntrophomonadaceae bacterium
GGAATGGGGTTTCCTTCCTGAAATACAGTATCTCTAAATAAAACTAATACCATTGAGCAGAAAATTATAATAAACAGCAAAATTCCTATTAAAATCTTTTTTAACAAATGGACACCTCCAAAAAATAAAACACAAATAAGATTTTAATACACACAATTGATCTGATACGTCATTATTAGGTGCTTCAATTTTGCCAAATGGTACACAAAAGGTACCAGGAAGATTGTACCTGGAATTAGTTAATAATCTTTCTACAGAATATTTGTATATAAAATCTTTATCTGACTAATTATTACTATATTTCTTTATAATAACATATTACACATTAAACCACCTGTTTCCTGCTGTAAAAAAAGAAAATATCAGGCAGCTTAACCCATGCGCGCTATAACCAGCTGCTATTACACCTAAAAAGCTTTCACTATATCTAAAGAACTTACTCAACCTGTTAAATGGCGACCCAAAAGCGGACTATTTCTTCAGAAGCCATTTCTAATAGTTCAGGTGCACTTGCCATGGCTTCTTCCAGCGACATGGGTTGATTAATTATGCTGAAACAGGAAGTTATACCTTCCCGATGGAGTGCTTCCAGTGGTGGGGTGACTTCTCCGGCCAAAGATATTACTGGAACGCCCCATTCCTTTGCCAGGCGAGCCACACCCACGGGAACTTTGCCATAAACTGATTGCAGGTCCAGCCTCCCTTCTCCTGTAATTACCAGGTCACTGCTACCAAGATCTTCCTGCAAATTCACCTGCTCCATAACCAACTCTATACCGGGTACCAGTTTTCCCCCTGTAAACGCCTTAAGTCCAGCGCCCAGGCCACCTGCCGCACCAGCCCCTGGAATTGCATCCACATTCATACCTGATTCTTGAAAAATTACCCGGGAAAAGTTTTTCAACGCCTGATCCAGCATTTCCACCACGTCTGCATCAGCCCCTTTTTGAGGGCCATAAACAAAGGAAGCGCCCTGCTCTCCAGTTAAAGGATTGTTTACATCACAGGCTACCAGGATTTCTGTTTCTTTTATACCTGGCTCCATTTGTGAAGTGTCAATGGTGTGTAATAAGGAAAGGCTTTTGCCGCCAAAAGGGATTTCCCGCCCGCTTTCATCCAACAATTTTGCCCCTAATGCCTGGGCCATGCCGCTACCACCGTCATTAGTTGAACTACCGCCTAACCCCATGATTATTTTTTGACAACCATACTGCAAAGCCTCCTTGAGCAATTCTCCTGTGCCGTAGGTGGTAGTTACGGCAGGATTCCTTTTCGTTTCCGGCAACAAAGTAAGCCCGGAGGCAGCAGCCATTTCTATTACCCCGGTTTTATTATCTCCCAGCACTCCCCAAAAAGCTTCTACTTGCTCTCCAAGTGGGCCGGTAACCTTAGTTTGTATCATCCGCCCGCCGGTAGACGTCACCAGGGAATCAACTAAACCTTCACCACCATCAGATAGAGGGCGCTTTATCACTTCTACATCATTAAATGCCCTGGAAATACCTGTTTCCACGTGATGAGCCACTCTGGAAGCAGAGAGGCTACCTTTAAACGAGTCCGGGGCAACTAATACTTTCTTTTTGGATGTGGAGGTTCTCATTTCTAAAACACTCCTAACGTGTTTTGTTTATTGCTGAAGCAGTTTCAGTTCATTATCTAATTGTTCTTCATGCCGGCTGCAACTATAGAGTTCAGCAATTAAGCCATTAATTCCATAGTTCATTAATTAACATTGCTATTCTTTTGGCTCCTTGCGTATCAACTTCAGCATAAGAAAGATTATTGTCTTTGCATTTTAGATTTTCTATTATCTTTTCTGCCAGTTCTTTGGGCGTGGTTTCGCTGTACTTCATTCTGCGTCCAGCCCGGTGCCTTTTTAATCTGCGCTCCACTAAAATTTCCTGTTCAAAGTGTCCTTCCAGAGGAAAGTAAAGAAAAGGTTTTTTCAACGCTGTTAACTCTAAAGTAGTGGTACCGCCACCCTGGACTACCGCCAAATCACAGGCGGCAAAATACTCATACAAGTGGGGCACATAATCCTTAAACTCTATTCCTTCGGTCAAAGGCTTTTCACCAGTAAAACGGGGGCCTCCCACCATAATCATTCGTGCATCAGGCACATGGGAGCGAACCAGGCCAAACGCCTTCGAGGACAGCTTGAGTAGCTTTCCTCCAGTAGATGTTCCTCCCACGGAGCATATTATCAGGGGGTCCTTTTCTTTTAACCCCAGTGTTCTTCGCACGGCCATTTTGGCTTCTTCTCCGCGAAAAGCACCAGCATCAAAGGGCAGCACATAACCTGCAAAATTACAATACGCCCGGGCCACTTTTTGTCTATTAGGAAGAAACCAGCCGAAAGGCTTATCAGGAATGTCTTCCGGCTCCCCTACAAAAAGAGTTAAATCTTCAACTCTTTTTTTTATTAACCGGGAAACCCAGGATTGGTTGACTAAAAAAACGGCTATTTTTTCTAAAGGACTGGAGGAAGTGGCATCCAGGCCTATAAAATCATAAATCATAACAAAGGGGAAAAACTTTACCCGCGGCTGATAGCCCAAATAAAGAGATACCTCGTAAGCCTCATCCCCAATTACCAAATCATAAGAAAAATTCTCTACTGTTTTTTTGAAAACCAGGGCATTGTGTTTCCACGCTTTTTGTAAATGAAAAGCAAACTTGAGGGGACTCATATTGAAACTTCTTGTGGCCCTCTCTATAGATGAGCTTTCATCATAAAATTCCCCGGCCTCCCTAACCAGGTACTCCCCCTTTTCCCGTAGTACTCTTTTAGCCGGGTTACCCGCCAACCAATAAATATCTACCCGGGGGTTTTGTTTCCTGATTTCTTCAGCTATTGCTACATCCCTGGTAACATGGCCTAAACCTACGGAACCGCTGACAAAAAGAATTTTCTTTCGCAGGTTGTCTGCAAACATATTAACCACAGTAGATCACCGCCGTTCCCCTGTTTTGAACAACGTCTGGTGGAATATCTGTACATCCCCCTCCTTCCTAAATTATGCACCAAAACATCTCTGACTTAAACCGGGAGTTAAACCGGCAACCTCTTTTTAAATTTTGGGAGTAAAATTAAGTAGAATTAAATCGGCTATTTTTGAACTAACGCCAAATGTAAAACACCCCTTACTTTAACAATCAAGTGAGGGGTGTTTTACATTTGGCGTTAGTTTTTTATTTTTAATGTGCTTTTAATGAAGCTCATGTCGCCTTACTTTTACGGTGGCAGAACCCGATTCGCCATTTGAATTTTCACCTAAGTAATAAGTATCTGGCCGGTTTTAGCCTTTTGCTAAAACCTTATAACTCTTTTACATTTTCACCTCACTGATTTGAATAACAGGTTCAATATTAGTGTAGTTTGGTAAATCTTCCATAATCTCTTTTGAATGGGGGCCAAAAGCTTTTTGGAATGATTCTATCGAATCAAAATACAAATGACCCATGGCAACGTAATAAGCAGGAGAACGGGGGTCGCTTCCACTAAGCCCCTCTTCTACCGCTACTCCTTTAAGCGCATCTCCCATTTTCTGTTGACACATCGGAATATGATTGTTGCAATAATACTCCATGTCAAAGCTTTTGCCTTCCTCATTCGGGTAAAATACCGTTACCTTAATCAATCTTTGTTCCTCCTTTTAATTATAAGCTTTTTTTCCCATTAAGGAAATACACTTCCCAAAAGGCTTGTTTAAAGGTCTTTTCCCTGAAAACAGCGACAAAAACAGTAATTGCTTTTTCTTTATGCCCAAACACACACAATTTTAAAAATCTTTCTACAGATATACCTTTCTACAAAGAAAAAGCAACTCCTTTCATATATTTATCGTTAATCAGAAAAACACTAGGAAGTTGTAGCTACCGGATTAGCTTTTGCGCTGGTAAATGTACATGGTAAGAGGGGCAAAAATAACCACCAGACCCATTGATACCAACAGTACCAGGGCTATATCCCCCAGGCTGGCGGCATTATCAGCCAGCCCCCGCACCGCTCTAACCAGCAAGGTAACCGGATTAATATCCACAAACGTTTTTAGCCAATCCGGCATGGTCCGGGGATCCACGAATATATTACTGGCAAAAGTAAGGGGAAACAGGATGATCATACTGGAGCTCATAACCGAGTTGGGAGTGCGCAAAACCAGGCCCAGGGACGTCCAGATCCAGGACATGCTGAAAGAAAATATTAACAGGAGAAGCACTCCCAGGATCAACCCCGTCGCCCCTCCTTCAGGACGATAACCCAGGAGCAGGCCCAGGGCGATGACTAAAATAGAAGAAGTAATATAGCGTACCGCATCCCCTAGCAGGGCCCCCACCAGGGCGGAAGGACGCCAAACCGGTGGTGGGTTCATCCAGGAAAAGCAGATCCGGGGTAATAATGATACTGGCGGCAATATCGATACGGCGCCGCATACCCCCGGAATAGTTTTTCACCTGTTTTCGGGAAGCCTCTTCAAGCTCAAAGGCGTACAACAGTTCTTTTGCCCGCTCGTAAGCTTGTTCCCGGGAAAAACCCCACAATCTCCCCAGCATAACCAGGTTTTCCATACCGGTCAGGTCTTCGTCAACAGAAGCAAACTGCCCCGTAAGGCTAACCCTCTGGCGAACTTCGTTGGATTCTCGCAACACGTCGTAACCCAGGACCTTTGCGCTTCCCCCGTCCGGCCGCAGCAGGGTGGAGAGTATCCGGACAATGGTGGTTTTCCCGGCACCATTTGGTCCCAACAGGCCATAGACAGAGCCAGTAGATATTTTTAAATTCAATATGAGGGCTTGGATGCTATTTATAACTTATTTAGTTACATATTAATTTAGAAACCCTCTTTTGTCAACACTCTTTTTATAATTCTCTTGTTTCTTTCACTTCGTCCCCGCTTATAGCATCAGCCTGGAACTATTGCACCTATGGCTCCAGGTTTACTCGGTCTTCAGCCAGGAGAATCTGGTAAGTCCCTGCGGCATTCAAGGCCCTTACTTCCGATTTCAGGGCATTTGCGGGTGTTTCTTCCTCCAGGAAAACCGGGGTGTATTTGGGCCTCATGCTCACCTCTATTCCCCCAGCTCCCGAGAGCTCCTGCATGGTAAACTCCGTATTAACCATTTCGCTCAAATAAATTCCTTTTTCCAAATTGAAATCACCGGTATCCACTTCTTCTTCCAGCACATCCTCTATTTCAACAACTATAACTCCTTCTATATCCTCTTCCATCTCCATCCATATATCCCCCGTCCAGGTAAACGGGAAATAGGGTTCGCCAAACCGCCATCCCACAAATTCCTCAAAATAAAGGTCCAGCACTATTTCTGTTTCTCTTAACAGGATTTCCTGAGCCACCTGGTCCCTTATATCGTTAGTTAACTCCGCTTCCGGGTGGATCTCAATTTCCGCCTGGTTATGCAGTTTAATGGTAGTTCCTTTCCGGTTATCTATTTCTTCCCGCAAGAAAAGTTTACTTTCCTCTCCTACGGTGAGATCCTCAATCAGAGTTACCTGGCGTAAAGCCACGTTACCTTCTTGCCAGACACCGTGGGGACCCTCGTCTACGTAGGTTTCAGCTTCCAGGTTTAATTCCCGTAAATTTAATTTATCCTCGGGAGTATCCCCTCCCTGGGCGTACATTTCTCCCGCACCTGTAATCGCGGCAGGGCCTCTAACCTCCCCTTCTCCCACTACTTCCAGCCACTTATCCTCTTTCAGGTGAATATCGCCTCTGGTGTGCAAAACCGAATCGTGCCTTACGGAAATTCCCGCCTGTTCCCCGGTAACCAAGGCTCCTTCCAGGGTAGCTTCCACCTGATTATTCTCGTTTCCGACGATTATTACCGAATCGTCTTCCTCTCCTGCAAATTCAAGGTTCTGCAAGGTTACATCGCCTCTTATATTCAGATACACGTGAGATCCCAGCTCGCTGTTTTCCACTCTGGCCTGGTCGTGGTGAATTACCGGACCTTCGGTAGCAAAAATGCTGTCTTTGATGGTAACATCGCTGTGGAAATAATGGTCCGCGATAATTTCGCTTCCTTCCGTAATCTTAAGGCCTTCGGCGTCTTCATCGATTACGCTCACCTCTAAATCCAGATCGGACAACTCTACCCCGGAGCCGGTCACCTTCAGTTCCTCATCGGGGTGGAATTCGGGACCTTTTGCTACTCCGTTCCTCACCAGAACGTTATCCCCGGAGAGCAGTGCGTCCACATGGGATAGCTCCAGAGCATAACCTTCCAGGTGAAGCTCAGCCCCGTAATCGATTTCCAGATCCTCTTTATCCACGGTTATTTTATCTGCGAACTTGATACGGGGCACCTCTTCTTCCAGCGCTTCAAACAATTCTTCCTGGTTTCTTACGTATACGTATTTAGGATCTATCTTGTCATCAACAGCATCTGCCACTGTCTCACTAATTACTGCGGGGCCGCCAAATATGCGAAGGCTGGAATCAAAAGTCAACACGTTATCCAGGTATTCGTCCACTACCGCAGGCAGAGGTGTGGTTTCTTGCACATAAAGCACAGGATTGCCGAAAACAGCGGCCCCTATTGCGTCGGCGTAGCTGTAACCCCCTACTATGGAATAATCCTGTGACGCAGGAAAACGGGACTCGGCTACTTTTACACTGGTATCAAAGCGGTCAGCTCCGGCCAGTCGTTCCACCGACGCTATCTCCGAAAGTTCGTCTTCCACTTCTTCGCTTACTACCGCCGTACCACCTACTACATAGACACGATTGATTCCCAGTTCTTGCAGAACATCCCTGGTAACCTGAGGGAGTTCATTTTCCCGGACCTGCAAGATGGCAGCGCTTTCTTCAAAAGCAGCGGGGCCTGATACCAGGGAATCGGCGGGGGCAAATCCGTTTACCACGTAAGCGTGGTCTTCCAGATCCCCCTGCCACTGTGCTTCTTTCACAATTTCTCCCGCCGTTTCCATGCGATTTTTCCCGGCCAGGCGCTCCACTTCCAGCCCTTTTTCTTCCAGCCCGGTTTCCACTTCCGGATAAACAGCGGCCTCTCCTCCCAGTATATAAGCCCGGCTCGCCTCCAGTTCATCTACAGCAGAGTTAATTACTCCCGGAAGACTGCCCGGCCTTGTCAGCAGAATGGGACCATCCACAATACTAGAAAGCACTCCCGCAGACAGTCCGTCGGCAAATCCTCCTGCTTCATCACCCCGGGCCACCACCACCGCTTCGGCAGACTCATAGGCTTCCAGAGCAACTTCGGCGGAGGTGTGATAGCGATCTTCACCGGCAATTCTCTCCACGGGAGAAGAATCAGCCCCTCCCGTCCCCGGCAAACTAAACAGCATCACCGCCACTATAAAAAACAGCACCCACGACCAGCAAGTACAGCGTTCTTTTCGGGTACTCATATAAAAACCTCCCTAAAAAATCTTAAGTATAAATTCGACTTCCCCCAAAAAGCTACAAACCACTCTTTGCTGAAAAAAGATAACTGATTGCAATTTTATTGAAAAGGTTTCTATAATTATAACCAGTGTTGGCTTCATACAGTCCTGAAGTCAGAAAAAGAAATTACCGTTTTTTGGACAATGGGTCAATGGGTAGTTAAGATTCCGTGCGCCGATCCTGAACCGTACTTTAGGATTTTTACTTGCAGAAATTTCTGTAGTAGAGTTTAATCCAGGAGAG
>CAYODA010000100.1:0-7579 GCA_964402625.1 uncultured Syntrophomonadaceae bacterium
TCCCGACTCAAATCAGTCATTAAGCCAAAGCTATGGCTCAGCTTCGGCGCCCCAATACTTTCCTGCCTACCGCTGCATCCCCCGGTAGCCCTCCGGATGATTCCTGTGCCACTCCCAGGCCGTCCGGATGATATGCTCCAGTCCCCAGCGTGGTCTCCATCCCAGCTCCCTTTCGGCTTTTTGATAAGAAGCCACCAGTACCGCGGGGTCCCCCGCCCGCCGGGGACCGGTTTTATACGGCACAGTTCTTCCCGTTACCTTTTCCGCTGTTTTAATAACCTCCCGCACGGAATACCCTCTACCGCTTCCCAGGTTGTAAGCTGCAGAAGGAGAACCGCCTGCCAGAGCCTCCAGAGACAGCAGGTGCGCCCTGGCCAGGTCCTCCACATGGATGTAATCCCTTACCGAAGTTCCATCGGGAGTAGGATAGTCGTCCCCGTAAATGGTTACTTCCTCCCCCTTGCCGGCGGCCGCCTGCAGCACCTGCGGAACCAGGTGGGTTTCCGGTTGGTGGTCTTCCCCGCTGACTCCGTCCTTTGCTGCCCCGGCAGCGTTAAAATAACGGAGGCAAATATATTTAAGCCCGTATACCCGGCAGTAATATCCCAGGGCGTTTTCCATCACCGCCTTCGTCTCGCCGTACGGATTAACCGGTTTAAAGGAATGTTTTTCTTCCACAGGCAGTTCCCCGGGTTCACCGTAGACTGCGGCGCTGGAGGAAAATATATAATAAGCCACCCCTGCTTCCACTGCTTCCCTCAGCAGCGTGAGCCCGCCGATAACGTTGTTTTCGTAATACATGCCGGGGTGCTTTACCGATTCTCCCACCAGGCAACAGGCCGCAAAATCCATCACGGCCTCGATCCGATAATCATAAAGAGCCCGGCTCACCTTGTTCGCCTCAAGTATATCCCCCTTGATAATATTAAACCCGGGAACGGCTTCCCGGTGTCCCCGGACCAGGTTGTCGTAAACCACCACCTCATGACCGGCCTCACCCAGCAGCTTCACGGTGTGACTTCCTATATATCCGGCCCCGCCGGTAACTAAAACTCTCACTGTTTGGTCCGCTCCTTTTTAAATACACAGAGAGATAATGTTTTTATTGTTTATTCTATGTGTAAATCTATAAAACGGTTACAGTTCTCAAAATAACCGTTCAATAGACCAATCGCACTTTTGTGGAACAAAAAAGTATTAATGATAAAGCGCTTTATATCATATACATTTAAATAAAATGCATGGGTATGAAGCAGGTGGACTGGCCCGGGGACCCAACGCTTTAAACGCCGGAGGATTATACCGGCCTCCCGGGAAACAAGATTATCTGCATGATTATCAGAATGCACTTTGAATAAAGGGGGTTTGGCTATATGGATCATGAATCTCTTCATGAAAACAATCATGGTAAAGCTGGTAATAATGAAGGCGGACCGGCTGATGGCGGCAATTCCGGCTTTAACAATGAAGCAGCTAAAAGTTTTCGAATGGAAAGCTTCAACTCCTCTTCTCCGCCCCTTCCTCACCGCCTTTTGAGAGACAGCAAAAACAGGCTGTTCTGGACAGGGCCGGAAAAAGGAGGGGAAAACCGGAACCTGCAGATAAGCTTACATACTCCATCCCGGGGATGGGGTCAAGGAGAAACCCTGGCCCAAGACGTATTTACTTACGATGTAACCTTGCTTAGTGATGACAGTATTCAACTGGTAAGCCTGGACCGCCAAAACTGCTTCACCCTCCTGTCCTACAAGCCGGGCGAATTGACAAATTGTAAAGAAGAGGTTTTTCACCAGGAAGAAGAAGACAAGATAGTAAACGGCCTGCATCTGATAACAGATGGGCAACAGAGGCTTCACCTGGTTTACTTTTTATCTACCCCGGACGGGGAAAGATGGTGGTTGATGCACCTGCGCCTCGGTGGAAAAGGATGGGAAAACACCCGGGTTATTGACTTTGGAAGCCGCGGCTCCGGCAACCAGGCCTACACCATGGTGGACTGTTACAACCGTTTACACCTGGTTTACCGGGTGCACGAAGGAAGCACCATCACCCTTTACTACCGGGTATTCTCCTCGCCCGAACTGAGCTGGTCCAAAGCAGCCACCCTCTCTACCACGGGAAAAGACGCCGGGGGTATTTTCTTTCCTTTCCTGGTGGAAGATACCCACCGCAACCTGCACCTCACTTGGTGCCTCTGGAAAAATAACAGGTATACCGTGATGTACCAGCAGAGAGTCCGGGGCGGCTGGCCGGCGGGCAGATGGTATCCTCCGGTAGAGCTTTCCCCTTCCATGGAAAACCCCGCCATACCTTTCCTGGAAGTAGAAAAAGGCCAGCTCCGCACTTACTGGTTCGAGCAGGAAGAACGAAAATTATATTGCCGCACTTCCTTCAATCATGGCAAAAAGTGGGGTGAAATTGAAGATTTCCCCCTAAAAGAAGGAACCCGGGTGATAAAAATGATCAGCTCTTCCCCGGAAGACCGGCTGCCGCGGCCTTCAAAAGTACTGTCAGCAGAGCCCGACCTGCTGCCCCTTAATCTCTCTTCTCCCAAAGGCGAAAAATCTGATTTTAACGGTAACTACCATGGCAGCAGCCAGGCCCAAAACACTGACACTAAAAATAAGGTTTTTACAAAAGGAGAACAGCCCACAGAAATATTGCCCGGGGAAAACGAGGAGAGCCAAAGCTACGAAGTATTTGAAGAACAGGAAGAAGAAGACTTCTCCCTGGAGTTAAACGAACTACAGAACACTACCGGCAGCCTCTTTGCCCACACCGCTGAACTGAGCCGTTCACGCTTTCAAATGCAGCAGGAACTGGAAACCAAAAAATCGGAAGTAAGGTGGATCTCTTACCACAGCCAAAAGCGCCTGGAAGCCATGCGCAGGAACCTGGAACAAAAAGAAAAGGAAATAAAACAGATGGAAGATAACTTTAACCAGACCATTAACAACCTGAAACAAAAATTCCAGCAGACCCGCAACCACTGGAACCAGGAGATCGCTTCCCTGCGCAAGGAAAACCAGGAGTTAAAGCAAAAACACCGGGATGTCCAGGTAAAATTAAAAAACCGGGAAGAAGAAATCTCCCGGCTGAGCAGCACCCTGACCAGGTTGCGCACCGAAATAAAAGAGCTGCAGAGCGAGAACAACCGCTTAAAAGAACAACCCAAATCCCCCATAGGAGAATTTTTCAGCAAACTGCTGCATACCAGGGACGAGTGACTGTAGCAGGGAGAAACTCTTGCAGTTACCTGAATGGAGTGCTACAATAAAAACACGGTAAGATCGAACACATGTTCTAATAATGCTTTCCCCCGGGAGGAGGCGTTAATCTTGAAAAAAAAATACCAGCAGTTCCAGTGCAGCCAGATCATGCTGCCAGAACACCGCGAGGAACTACAAAAACAGCGCCTGGACAAAAAAAACCGCCTCAACCAACCGTCCGAGACGGATGAACAGGAAAAAGAACACTGGGACAGCCTCCTGCAATCTTCCCTGCGCACGGGATGCCCCCTCCGTATCACCTGCTTTTCCTCTGCTACTGGCGGGGAGCCCAGACAGTTCACCGGGGTGGTAGAAAAGATACTCCCCCTCTACGGCTGTATTATCCTGCAAACCGACAGGGGAACAGTAAAAATCCCCACCCGCCGAATAACCCTGGTACAGGAGGCAGGCAGGTAACTGTCCCTGCTTAAATGCTCCTGAGTAAATGCTAATATTTTGTCTTTATTTCTCAAAATGAAGGATTCTGCCATGCAGTTGAAGAATATTATGAAGAATATTATAAAGACAAGATTTTTCTGATATTTGCCTCAGAAAAGCAAGGTTAAACATTTATTTAGATACTACAGCTCTGAAAATATTTTCGTCTTTCTACTGGTGGCGCCACTTACGGGCACGGTATCTTCTCCATCATGCTTGTTTCCAGCCCGGGTGGTTGCAATAGTCTTGCCTTTTACTTTTCACTTCATCTCTGAACAAATTTCCTCGACTCTTATTTTCCAGGGTTCGCAGCTCATGATTATTCTAAATATTCTTACTACTTGTCTTTAAACTGGTTTTTGTTCTCCAGCCTGAGTTGAGTAGTTTAAAAACCCAAAAAAGGAGGTTTAAGTATGGCCTGCATTGTCAGGGTAAACATGAAGGCGCAGAAAGTAAAGGTGGAAGAAGTGCCCGAGGATTACTTGCAGCTGGGAGGCAGAAGCCTGACTTCGCGGGTGGTGTGCGACGAAGTGCCGCCCGAATGCCACCCCCTGGGCCCCTACAACAAGATCGTAATATCCCCGGGCATGTTAGCCGGGACCAACGCCCCCAGTTCAGGCAGAATCTCGGTAGGGGGCAAGTCGCCTCTAACCGGCGGTATTAAAGAATCCAACGCGGGGACCCCGGTGGCCCAAAAGCTGGGACGCCTGCAGGTCAAAGCCATTATAGTGGAAGACAAACCGGAAAAAGAGGGTTCCTGGCTCCTGAAAATCAACAAAGACGGGGCCGAACTGGAAGAAGCCGCAGATCTGAAAGGAAAAGTAACTTCGGAAGTAAACCAGGAACTGTTCTCCCGACACAGTAAAAAAGCAGGCGTTATAACCATTGGTCCCGCCGGGGAAAATCGCATGGCAGCCGCCGGTATATGCTTCAACGACAAAGAAGGGCGTGCCACCCGCTACTCCGGTCGGGGCGGCCTGGGTGCCGTCCTGGGCAGCAAAGGGTTGAAAGCCATAGTCGTTGATGAAACCGACGCTCCAGGCGTCGAAATCAAAGACAAGGATCTCTTTAAACAGGGCCAGATAAAGCTGGTGGACGCCCTGCGCAACCACGACGTCACCAAGCCGGGAGGAGCCCTAAACTCCTACGGTACCGCCGTGTTGATCAACATCCTAAACGAGGCGGGAGGACTTCCCACTCGCAACTTCAGCAATGGCGTTTTTGAAGGGGCGGAAAAGATCAGCGGGGAAGCCATTGCCGAAACGATAAAGCAACGCGGCGGCCAGGGAATGACGGGACACGGCTGCCATCCCGGCTGCGTCATACGCTGCTCCAACGTCTACCCCAAACCCGACGGCAGCGAACACGTATCCTGCCTCGAATACGAATCCGACTGGGCTTTTGGTGCCAACTGCGACATCGACAACCTGGACGAAATTGCGGAATTAATTCGCCTGTGCAACGAGTACGGCCTGGACACTATAGAGATGGGAGTAACCGTCGGCGTAGCTATGGAAGCCGGTCTGCTGGAATTCGGTGACGGCCCCGGTGCCATCAAGCTGCTCCAGGAAGTAGGCCAAAACACTCCCCTGGGTCACATCCTGGGACAGGGAAGCGAATTCACCGGCCGGGCCTACGGCCAGACCCGTATCCCCACGGTTAAGCGCCAGGGAATGCCGGCGTACGAGCCGCGCGCGGTTAAAGGCATTGGAGTAACTTACATTACCAACCCCATGGGAGCCGACCACACCTCGGGTTACACCATTTGCCCGGAAATCCTTTCCGTAGGAGGAGAAGCAGACCCCCTGGCCAACGAAGGCAAAGTTGACATGTCCCGTACCTTCCAGCAGGTAACCGGCTTCATCGACAGTTCCGGATACTGCCTCTTTATCGCCTTTGCAGTGCTGGACTTTGACTCCGGGAACGAAGGAATGGTAGAAACAGTCAACGCGGTGCTGGGAACCAGCTACACCCCGGATGACGTACCCAAACTGGGAGACGAAGTGCTAAAGATGGAAAGGGAATTCAACCGCAAAGCAGGTATAACCGCTGTAGACGACCGTCCGCCTGAATTCATGAAGTACGAAAAACTACCCCCGCACAACAAAGTGTTTGACATCTCCGATGAAGAGCTGGATCAGGTCTGGGAGTAGTTGCTCCCGCTAATATTATCGCAACAGCAACTGCAACAGCATTACTAACAAGGAATAACCCCTCGACTCCTGGTCCTCTTTCCATGATGGCAGAGGTCCAGGAGTCGAAATATAAGGCATTTTTTAATAGTGATATTGGACAAATTTTACTTTGTTTCTTACATTGCATCTTGTTTCTTGTTTCTGGCTTCTAGCTTCTTGAATCAAATGAAACCTGCCGGGATTGGGTAGCACAAGCTGCTGTTATACCCTGAAACTGTGCCTGAACCATGGGCTGTTCTAAGGATCTTAAACCATTTTTCAAGCGGGGGAAATTACATGATTACCGTAGAAGTATATTTGTTTGCCAACTTGAGGAAATACGCCTCGGAAGATGCCGTCTCAGGCAGTTTCCGGTACCGGGTAGAAGAAGGAACTACCGTGGATGACCTGCGCCGGGAGCTGGGTGTTCCGGAAGAAGAATGCAAGCAGGCTTTTATCAACCGTATCCGGCGGGATTGGAGCTACAAGTTGCAAGAAGGAGACCGGGTAGCCCTCTTTTCCCCGATAGCCGGAGGTAGCTCTAACAAAATAAAACAAGAAAACAAGGGGACGGTTATTTGTTTTAATTATGCTCCAAAAGTTTTATTAACTGAAACTCCTGTTAATCTAGATAACTGCTCTAATGAAGTTCTATCAAGTTCTTCAGGTATTTTCAAAACAAGGGGACGGTTCTCTGTTTTAATTATGTCTAAAATTTTTATTAACAGAACTCCACAGCACCACACTCATTGGCACACAATAGTCCCCCTGTTATCGTGAACTTTCGCTGTAGTGCTACAATAAAATCATAAACAACACAAAAAACACTACCAACAATCCAACTATTGTTTCCGTTAACAACATCTTGCTTTTAAAATTTTTTAAGTTATTCTTAGTTCCTTGATCTATTAACTTATTATTTGTAATTTGCATAATGTTATAGATAACCAGAGCTAAAGGTAGAACAATTAATAATAAATCTTTATCAATATCCATATTCGGATAATACAAACCCAGAATAATTAGTAATATTCCTGCAATATAATGAAATGTTATTTTATTACTATTATATTCTGGTATATCTTTCAACTTGTTATATTCGTACTTTTTTATTTTTTTAAGTGTATCAGGTAATAAATTTATTAAACAATATCTTTTATTTAAACCTGAAAGAATTGATAACAAACCCCCTGCGATCACAAGTTGAGAAAAATTTAAAAGAATCTCCAGAAGCAAAAACGAAACTAAAAATATAATAATAACTGTGACATTTAAATAAACAAGTTGTATACTCCGCAACTTCTTTATATTTAAGTTATTCACTTTATTGCCACCTCATCCGGAAGCCATTTTTATAATATATCATTTTATTTTTTTGTCAACTATAATATAGTAAAATTATTAATTATTATCTATTATACCATATGTAGGAATTTATCGAATATGATAAAATAGTAAATGAAGGAGGTCTGAAACAAGAGGACAATTGTGTGCCATAAATGTCCCTCGAAAACATTACAAGATATATAAACAGCTAGTAGTATCTTTATCAATTCATATACTTAAAATTTACCATAAAAGGAAAAGGATTGAAAAATGAAAAGATCAGTAAGTCTTTGTTTGGTAAAACAAGGGGACGGTTCTTTGTTTTAATTATGCTCCAAAAGTTTTTAACTGAAACTCCTGTTAATCTAGATA
>CAYODA010000101.1:0-7575 GCA_964402625.1 uncultured Syntrophomonadaceae bacterium
GCGAGCTTTAGCTCGCGAGTTTTGGCCGCTCATCCGTTGACGCGAGCACCGCTTGAGAGCTGTTGCATCTCAGTTTGGCGAAGGTATAACCACACCTGGAGTGCGGAGGCAGCAATGAAGAAAAAAAAGAGCGATGCAGAAGTTATTTTCTGAGTAGAACAGTTAAAAAGGTCTCCCCGGTGCAGGGGAGACCTTTACTAATTTATGTCAAAATCATCAACTTTTTGCAGTATCGTTATGTAGGCTTTAAAGGGTTGTTGAGGCCTTGTTGCTATTTGAGTTTTTGGTGTTAATTCGGAGGCGGTCCGCCACCATGGCAATAAACTCCGAGTTGGTGGGCTTCCCTCTTTCTGTCTTTATGGTATAGCCAAAGAATTTCTTAATGGTAAGCGAGTTGGTGCGGGACCAGGCTACTTCTATGGCGTGCCGTATAGCCCTTTCTACGCGGCTGGGAGTAGTCTCGTATTTCTCGGCAATACGCGGGTACAGAACCTTGGTGATGGAACCCAGCAGCTCAATCTCTTCTACTACCTGTATAATAGATTCTCTGAGATAGAGGTAGCCTTTAATATGGGCAGGTATCCCTATTTCGTGCAGTATGTTGGTAACTTCTTTTTCCAGGGGCGGGGGGTCTGCTCCTTCTGCCCTGTTGGAACTAGTGGCTCCTTCGGAAAGCCCTCCTTCGGCAAAATAGGAGGAAGAAGCAACCGGAGTAAATTTCTGAAGTGAAGAGGGATATTTTTGCTCAAGCTGCCGGATTCTTTCCGCCAGAACTTCCATGCTGAACGGTTTTAGAATGTAGTAATCAGCCCCCAGCTCTACTGCTTTTTGCGTAATATTCTCGTGCCCGAAGGCAGTAAGCATGATGACGTAGGGGCGGGGATAAAGGTCCATTTCCAGCATTTGTTCCAGCACGCCAATGCCGTCCAGGTGCGGCATAATGATGTCCAGCAGTAAAACATCCGGCGTCTGTTCCTGGACCAGTTCCAGGGTGTCTTTGCCGTTAAAAGTTGAACCTACCACCTCAAAATCCTCTTCATTTTGAAGAAAATTCGTCAGCAAGTCATTAAAATCCCGGTTGTCGTCGGCCACTAAAATTTTTAACATAAGTATGAATACCTCCCTTGGATAAATGTAGTTGAGGAAAAAGCAACCTCTTAGAAAAATTTCTCGATATAAAATTGTTCGACAAAGTGGAGATAAATCCTTCCCACATTTCCCAAAAAATATAAATTATTTTTTTAGGGTGGCTTTTTGTATTTTCAGGATAATATATAGATTAATTTCTCCTGGTTTTTTCTCTAGAAAATATCTGCTTCTTCTACCATCCATTCTGCAAAAACGCCGTAACCCTGCCGGGGGTTATTGACGAATACGTGGGTTACGGCTCCTACAAGTCGACCGTCCTGGATCACAGGGCTGCCGCTCATGCCTTGCACTATCCCCCCGGTTTTTTCCAGGAGTTCCGGGTCGGTTACTTTCAGGATAAAACCTTTATCCCCCGGGCTGCTCTGAAGGGACACATCTTTAATTTCTACCTGGTAACTATCTATACTCTGGTCTTCCACCACGGTTAAAATACGGGCCGGCCCTTTTTCCAGCTGGGAAGATAAACCTACCGGAAGGGGGCGGACGTGAGACCGTTCCAGGCGGTCGGGATAATGAATGCTGCCATAAATGCCGTGGCTGGTATTTTTGTCAATGCTGCCCAGGACGCCTTCTTCTTCAAAAAAGAGCCCGGTTTTTTCCCCCGGTTCCCCGGGGTCGGCTTTTTTGATATTTACTATGTTGGCGTTAACTATTTTACCGTTTTTAATTTCCACGGGTTCCCGGGTATCTATATCCATAATTATGTGCCCCAGTGCCCCGTAGCGACCTGTTTCGGGATGATAAAAAGTGAGCGTTCCCACTCCCGCGGCGTTATCTCTTATGTAGATTCCCAGGCGGTACCCGCCTTCACTTTCCGAATACTGCGGGTTAACGGTGATTTCCCTTTCTTCTCCTTCCCTTTTTACCGTAACGCTGAATTTCCCTTTCCGGGCGTGTTTTTCCAGCAGGCGGGCCGTATGATTAACATCGTTTACGGATTCCCCTTCTACGGCAACCAGGGTGTCTCCTTTTTCGATCCCGGCTTCCCTGGCGGGAGATGTCCCGGTTTCTTCTAACTGGTAATGTTCTACCACTATAACCCCTTCCGAATGCAAATTTATACCTATAGATTGCCCGCCGGGGACTACTTTGGTTTCGGGTAAAACGTTAATTGTTACGCTCCTCAAGGGCAATACTCCCAAAAGGGAAAACTCCAAGGTAACTTCTCCGTTGTTAACCGCCTCCAGGTCCAGGGTTTCGTTTAAAGGACCCGGCTCCGGTTCGGGATTCCCGTTGATTTTTAAGATGTCTTTTTTGTCTTCACAGACAACCTCAGCCCGCACGTATACAAACGGCAGCGTAATATTGACATAATGTGACTGACCCTCCAGTATACGGATGTCCCGGTTCAGGTTGAAGTAAAGGAAGGTGTAAGAGAAAACGATAATTCCCGCCCACAAGATTAAGAATGCTATAACGGCTTTCTTATACAGGTGTTTTTTAGAAATCATTGTTTATCTCTCCCTGGCCTATGAGAATTTTTATCATGGTTCTTTTAAAATAACCTGCAGCTTTTATTTTATGCGGAATATGTTAACATAATATTGTTGTTTTTATCTGGAACTGGAGGTAACAGAAATACAAAACCCGTAGTGGCAATATTTGTATTAGATGATTCAGCAGGATACAGGGAAATCTAATTAAAAAAAGGAAGTGTAAGTGTATCAGGGAAAAACCGGTATTTTTGAAAGGGAAAATATACAAGGACAGATGCACCAAAGACCTGGTGCACCGGTTGAAGCCGGGAAATATTGCTTTTATCGAACACCAGGATGTAGACGAAGTGGCAGTGGATTCTCTTTTAAAAAGCAGGGTAAAAGCGATATTTAATTTAAAGAAATTTTATACCGGGAAATTTCCCCTGTACGCCCCTTTCCGGCTAATAGAAGCCGGGATGGTTTTACTGGAGGAAGTGGACCCGGCGGTTTTTGACGGGGTGGAACAAGGGGATCAGGTTTTCCTGTACGGGGAAGAGATCTGGAAGCAGGAAAAGTGTTTGGGAAAGGGTGCCGTATTTACAGAAGAAATTTTCAGGAAGAGGTTTCAGGCTGCCTGTGGGAAAAAAGAAGAGGTATGGACGGAGTTCCTGGAAAACACCCTGCAGCATATTAAGAATGAAAAGGAAGTATTCCTCAGCCAGATTGAAATACCATCGCTAAACACTGAAATAGAAGGAAAAGACGTGGTGGTAGTGGCGCGGGGCAGGGGTTACCGTAAGGACCTGGAGATTCTACGGGACTATCTTAGAGAAGAAAAACCGGTTCTGATCGGGGTAGACGGGGGCGGTGATGCGCTGCTCCAGGCCGGTTTCAGGCCTGACCTGGTAATTGGTGATATGGACAGTGTAAGCAACGAAGTTTTGCGCCGGGCGCGTGAAGTAGTGGTACATACTTACCCTGATCACCGCTTTTCCCCGGGGATAAGAAGGATGAAGGAGCTTTCCTTGAGTTACCGGACGTTTTCTCTGCCTGGTACCAGTGAAGATATAGCCCTGCTGCTTGCTTTTGAAAAAGGAGCGGCATTAATTGTAGCCCTGGGTACCCATTTTGGGGTAACGGATTTTCTGGAAAAAGGGCGAAAAGGGATGGCCAGCACTTTCCTGGTACGTTTGAGGGTGGCCGACCGTCTTATTGATGCCCGTGGCGTTAACCGCCTGTATAAAAGGAGAAGCCTCGTACCCGTGGTAGTAGTGCTGCTGTTTTCCGCCCTGATTCCTGTACTGGTTCTTACTGCTATTTCTCCGCTGGTACAGCATTTTTTGCAGTTAATATTTTTGCGTTTCCGCTACATGTGGCTGTTTTAAAAACCACCACGTCCTGACGAGAGGGAGGGGGATAATTGTTCGGATTTAATTACTACCTGGTGGCGATTTGCGGGACTTTCACCGCCCTGGGAATAGGAATACTAATCGGGGTTTCTTACTGTGAAGATATGATAATTTATAACCAGATGGAAATTATCCTGGAGATGGAGCGGGAGCTGGAACTTGTAGGAGAGAAAAAGCAGGAACTAAACAGGAGGCTGGAGCGCTGGGAAGAATTCAAGGGATTTTTCTGGTCGGATGTTTACAGCCGGATTGACTGGGAAGAAAGGGATAAGCACACCGGATTGATCTTTCATGAATCTTTCCCGGAAGAAAAAGCCGCCCCGCTGAAGCAGCTTATGGGTGAACTGGGGATTCCCTTCTGGTCCGTGGGAATAGAAGACATGGAAGAGGCTTTAATAAGTTTGGAAAAAGAGTATGAAGTTAACCGATCGCCCGAAAGAAACAGTGTGCCTGTGGAAACCGGGGAGCGGTTGAATGAGATTTATGGGGAGATGCAGGCTTCCGGGGAAACCGCGGAATGCAGGCAGGAGAAGTTGTGGTCACTTTTGGAAGAAAAGAAAGGTGTTTCGCGCAGTGGAAGTTACGGGGAAGGAGAGCTGATTTTTCTTTTGGCCGGCTCCAGGGAAAATATCAAGAAAAAGTGGATGCAGGAGGCAGGCGGATTCCTGGCGGGGTACGGATGGAGTCCCGTGGCGGTTTACCTGGAAGATGAACAAGCAGAAAAAGAAAGGGCAGAAAAAGGCCGGGTGCTGGAATTTGAAAAGAAAATAAAAGAGAGAGATTCCTTTTGGATAAAACTGCAGGTCCTGGAAACCATAAAAGAACGGTAAGTTGATTTATTTTTCGGTTTGCCAGGAAAGGGGTTATCGTGTGCAGCCAGTAAGCGTTGTGGTTCCCGCTTATAACGAAGCTGATACGGTTGTTTCTACTTTAAAGGTGCTGGATCGTTTAGATGAAGTAAGTGAAATAATTGTAGTTGATGACGGTTCCACCGATAATACGGCGGTGCTGGCAGAAAAACAGGGGGCGAAAGTGTTAAGCTTGGAGAAAAACCGGGGGAAAGGAGAAGCGGTGTGGGCAGGGTTGAGCAGGATTACTTACCCCGTGGTAGCACTGGTAGATGCCGATCTGGGGTTCAGTGCCGGGGAGATTAAAAAGTTAATAGAGCCGGTGGTGGAGGGTAAAGCCGAGATGACCGTGGCAGTTTTCCCGGCCCGAAGGAAAAGGGGCGGGTTTGGTCTGGTAAAGAGGATAGCTCGTGGAGGAGTTTACCTGTTGACCGGTAAAATATTAAGAGAACCCCTGTCGGGACAGAGAGTCTTGAAGAGCAATACGATTAGAAGTATAAAAAGGATACCGCAGGGATTTGGCCTGGAAACGGCTCTTACCCTGGCCGTCATGCGCCGGGGATATAAAGTAAAAGAAGTAGAGGTAAACATGTATCACCGGGAAAGGGGAAAAGAACCGGCTTCGTTTTGGCACCGGGGCAGGCAGATGTTAGCGGTACTCAGGGAGCTCTGGAGGGGGGCTGTTTTCCGTTGATCCCGGCGGCTGCGGTACTGCTTTCTCTGCTGGCCGGCAAGATCCTTTATCTTTGGCTTACCTTCCGCTTTGGCAGGGCGGGCCTGACTCGGCTCAATTACAGGGGGAAGAAAGTAGCTGTATCCCTGGGGCCGGTGCTGGTATTCTCTTATCTTGTAGCGGCAGCCGTGTTGAGTTTGGGTGAGGGTTTTTCCGGCCTTCTGCCTGCAGTCACCGGGCTGGTGGGTATGGGGGCGGCTGGAATGGTGGACGACCTTTACGAGGAAGAGGTGCAGGGGTACCGTGGCCATGTATCCGCCCTCTCCAGGGGAGACCTTACTTCAGGAATGTTTAAGGCTTTTACAGGGGTTTTTTTGGGTGTTATAATTGCCGGCCATCAGGCGGGGCTTTCCCCGGTGGAGGCAGGTACAGGGGTCCTGCTGTTTGTTTTATGGTCCAACTCTTTAAACCAGCTGGACCGGAGGCCGGGACGTGCCTGGAAAGTCTTTCTTGTGCTGGCTTTCTTGCTGGTTATCTTTTCAGGTGAAAAAGAAGAGATAGCCTGGATTATCCCCCTGCTGTCCCTGGCCGTTTACCTGCTACCTTATGACCTGAAAGAAGAATCCATGCTGGGGGATGCAGGGGCCAATTTTTTGGGGGCGGCCCTGGGAACCGGCATTTTCCTCACCCATCCTTTTGGCTGGCAATTGTGGTGGTTGGCCGCCGGCTTGTTACTTAATATTGCCGGCGAGTTTTTTTCTTTCAGCAAGATTATTGAAAACAACCGGGTGCTGAAATTCCTGGATGACCTGGGCAGGTAAATAGCGGGAGTGGCTAAAGTTGATAAACCTGGAAAAAGGAAAAGTAGTGGCCTTGCTTGAAGTCAGGGGAGAAGCTACGGAGTTACTGGTCCGACTTGGTAAGAGAAGGGAAAAAGCCCTCAACTATAATTCTCTTACCGGACCGGTATTCCCCGGCGATACCGTGGAGGTAAACACATCGGCCGTGAGGCTGGGACTGGGAACGGGTGGTTACCATTTTATCTATTTTAACTACCGGAAGCCACGAAATTTTACGGGTTCGGGGGAGGTGGATGAATCCTGTAAAGGGCACATCATGAAACTGCGGTATACGCCGCAGCAGCTGCAGGTGAATTCCTGTGAAGAAGGAGGAAAACAGCGTAAAGAGATAGAAGGTTTTACCGGCCTGAATGGTTCACCGGTTATTATAGGTGAACTGCACAGCATGGTGGCGGCTGCGGCTTTATGCCTGAAGCAGCTGGAACCGGATGTAAGTCTTTCTTATGTTATGACAGACAGCGCTTCTTTGCCCCTGGCTTTAAGCTGCAGTGTGGAGCGGCTGCGCCGGGGAGGTTTCCTGGGTGGTGCAATAACTTGCGGTCAGGCATTTGGGGGAGACCTGGAAGCAGTTAATGTTTACACCGGTTTGATAGCCGCTTTCCGGTCAGCTGCTTCCGATATGGCCCTTCTTTTTCCCGGGCCCGGTGTGGTAGGAACGGGTACCCGGTACGGTTTTAGCGGGATGGAAGTGGGCGAGAATGTTAACCGGGTTATATCCCTGGGGGGAACACCGGTTGTGGTTCCCCGGTTAAGTTTTGCTGATCCCCGGGGCAGGCACCGGGGGATCAGCCATCATACCCTGACTTCTTTGACCATGAAGCATGTGCAGACCGCTTATTTGCCCCTGCCCATCTTAAACGGG
Source organism: uncultured Syntrophomonadaceae bacterium (assembly GCA_964402625.1). Taxonomy (GTDB): domain Bacteria; phylum Bacillota; class Dethiobacteria; order DTU022; family PWGO01; genus PWGO01. Next base: position 7,220 of record CAYODA010000101.1, read on the forward strand.
GAAGAGGGGAAAATAGTGGCGGGACAGATAGAGGAGTACTGTTTGCAAGAGAAACACAATATCCGGCTGGTGGACGCAAACATATCGTGGGCACAGGCCGGTGCAGCGGGGATACCCCTGCGCACCATGGGGCGAGGTCCGGAGGAAGACCCGGCATTTTTTCAGGCAGTTGCCGCAGCAGCCAAACTGGCCGAAGAATTGAGAAGCGAGAGTTTTTAAGTGAGTGTTGAATAAGTATCCCCCCACCCTGACCCTCCCCCCGGTGTGGGGAGGGAAGTATAAAATAGACGAAGGTGGGTGCAGGATAAGGGGTATTTTCTTAGTAGTCGACCTGGCGCCGCTATTGGAAGTTGGAA
>CAYODA010000102.1:0-7462 GCA_964402625.1 uncultured Syntrophomonadaceae bacterium
AATAACTTTTGTATTCACTTGCGGAACACAACCCTGAAACCTGGCTCAATCATATCTTCAAAGATGCTGCCAGAAGATACGGATGCCCAAAACCTCTTGATCTCAAGGGGTTAAGGCACACCCATGCAACCCTGTTGCTGTTGGCGGGTGTACATTTCACCCTGGTAAGTGCAAGATTGGGCCACACGTCGCACTCGACTACCCTTAACATTTATACTCATTTTGTTCCATCACTCGAAGGGGAGGCAGCTAACACTTTTGATAAAATAATAGATAAAGGAGAAGACATATTTGTACGTTCCCACGATGAAGTTGCCGAGTTAGTAGATCAAATAGTAGATGAGAGTTAAGTGTCCAATGAATCCTTTGTTTACGTTGTTTAGTAAAATTTTTGTCACACACATGTCACACACAGGGCTTGATTATAGGCTTAACTATTGTTAAAATAAAATAACTGAATCTCTGTGAATTCCGACAAGACGGGGGTTTGGAAAAACGCGGGAGTAGTTCTAGTGCTGGTGCCTAGCCTGGACTTCAAATCCAGTGGGGGGTGCGGTCCACCCCTGGTGGGTTCGATTCCCATCTACTCCCGCCAGTTTATTTACAGATAGCTTGAGACAATCTTCACCATAAGGTTTCGACCCCTCGCTAAGCCCGGGGGGTTTTATTATTACTTCGGTTTTCTCTACTGGTTGCCATTCCATTTACTCAGCCATGTTTTATATTCCTATATAATAATTGTTTTAGGAAAAATGTTATTTTGTTAAAGGAAAATTGTATAATTTGCCGAAATATAGAAGAAAAGGTGTTTTGTTTTAACATCGCATTAAATTAACAAGGAGCAGTGGAGATCTATCTAAATAAGCTTAAAAGATAAAAATTTAAAATACACGCATTAAAGTAGTGAAAAGCGAAATGGTAAAATATACTTGTTTTGTTGTGTGCCGGATATATTGTGCCCCCGGTGTTTAAGAGAAAATCTTATCTGTATTTGCCGCATAAATTGTATGTGGAGGGAGAGATTCTGATGGATCTGCGGGTTTTTCATACCGGTGACCTGCACCTGGACATGCTTTACCAGAGCAGGGGTTATCCCGAAGAAGTAAGAGAAGAGCTGGTGGAAGCACGTTACAGGGTATTGGAAAAGATGGTGGAGGAAGCAAACCGGCAGGATTGCCATCTTTTTGTGTTAGCGGGAGATCTGTTTGACAGGGCAACAGTTAAGGAAAATTCCGTTTTAAAAGCCCTGGATACGCTATCTCGCTTTGAAGGGGTGTGTGCCGTGCTCCCCGGGAACCATGATTATTATACTCCCCACAGTTCTCTGTGGGAAAGTGTTCGCAAGCATGCGGCGCCAAATGTCCTGGCTTTATTTCAAAACTCCCCTTATGATTTGAGAGATTACGGGTTAGATGTAGCACTTTATCCGGCTCCCTGCCATGCCAGGCGTTCTCTACAAAACCGGATGGGATGGATATGGGAGCTGCATCACAGGCCGGAAGTGCGCTGGCACCTGGGGGTAGCTCACGGGTCCCTGGAGGAGTATTCCCCTGACTTTCAGGAAAACTATTTTCCCATGAGAGAAGAAGAACTTATTTCTGCAGGCATGCACTTCTGGTTCCTGGGGCATACCCATGCCAGAATTCCCGAGGGTGAACACTTTGACGGGCATACTTTTGCTTATTGTGGAACCCCGGAGCCTGACGGTTTCGGCTGTCGTCATACGGGAACCGCCTGGGTAGTCGAATTAAATGAAAACGGTAAAATTGAAGGAACGACGGTTTCCACGGGCCAGTATTGTTTCTGGAACCTGGAAAGAAGAGTGACCTCGCCGGAAGACATGGAAGAAATTGTTCGGGAGCTTACTGAAGACGGAGGGAAGACCCTGGCCCGCCTGAATTTGCATGGGAGTCTGCCCCGGGAGGATTTTGAAAACCGCCAGCGCTGGATAGAAGAATTACAAGAGAAGTTATTTTACCTGGAGCTGGATGATACCGGCCTTCAGGTGGAGATAACCCGTGAAACTATCGCCGAACTTTTCCCAGAGAGCTCTTTTCCTTATATGCTCTTAAACCGGCTGGTGGAAAGAGGAGACCAAAAAGCACTGCAGGTTGCATACAGCCTTATAAAAGAGGTGAATAAATATGATCATTCAGAAAGTGCGGCTAGAGCCTTTCGGAGGTTTTAACCGCCGCACCCATTCCCTTAAACCAGGGTTGAATGTGGTGCTGGGGGATAATGAAGCGGGCAAGTCCACCATGGTGAACGCTATCCATGCAGCTTTATTTATTCCGCCCGATGTAAGAAGCGATTCCCCCGATTGGAAGGACCTTCTATCCCTTTATTTTCCCTACCCGGACGGGGATACTATCCGGGTAGTTCTGGAGTTTGTTGAACATGAAGAGGAAGAGGTAGTGCATCGGTTACAGCGTTCCTGGGGGGAAGAAAAAGAATCAACCCTGGTATTGAGTTCCGGCGAAGAAATATCCGGTCTTTCTCAGGTGCAGGAAAAACTGGAGGAGGTAATGCAGCACGGAAGGGGAACTTACGAGGCTGTGCTTATGGCCAGGCAGGATGAGATATTGCATACCCTGGAAAAACTACGCCAGGAGAAAGAAACCTTGAGTACCCTGGCGGATATGCTCCGGGAAGTGGTTTTTCAATCCGGCGGGGTTTCCGTAGATGAGCTGGAGGAGCAGCTGTTAGGCAGGAAGAAGAAGCTGGAAGATAACTGGGACTTTAGCAGCGGGGCTCCTTTGGTGGAGCGTGAATCGGATAATCCGGACCAGCAGGATATAGGACTTATACTTTCGGAATATTACCGGATAAACAGGCTGGAGCGTCAGCTGGAGAAAGCTCGGGAAGCGGAAGACAGGCTGGAAAGTGCGGTTAACGTGCTTCAGGAAAAGGAAGCCGAATTCCGGGAGATAGAAGAGAAAGAGACAAAGATGAGAGAAATAGAAGAAGATGTACATAGGCGCAGTGCACTGGAGCCTCGCCTGGAAGCGTATTCTTCCAGGCAAAGGGAATTAAAAGCGCTTATACGGGAGTGGCCCAGGAAGGAAGAAAGGTTAAGCCACCTGGAAGAAGAAAAGCAGGAAAAAGAAGAAGAAAAGAAACTGCTCCAGGAGGAGCTGGAAAGTGTAGAAAGACTGGAGGAAATAAATCGGAAGAGGGAAGTTTTTGAAAGAGCCCGGCAATTGAAAAACGAGATAGAAGCCAAAAAAGAGAAGCTGGAGTCTTTCCCCGGCCTTACCAGGGAAAAGATGGAAGAAATAGAAGCTAAAGAAAAAGAACTGGTTGGCCTTAAAGCCGAGCTTGGAGGAATGAAACTCCAGGTAAATATAAACTGCCACCAACCCTCCCGGTTGAGTGTGGTTTCCGGGCTCCAGGAAGAAGAAATCCGTGAGGTGGAAGGAGACACCTTAATTGAGGCGGACGGCTACCTGGCCGTGGAAGGACCGGATTGGTCACTGAAGGTGCAGTCGGGAGAAAAAGACGTGGAACAGCTGCTGCGGAGGGTGGAGCAGCTGGATGAAGATATAAAAAAAGAGCTGGAGGAGACAGGACTTGATGATGTAGAAAAGGCACGGGAAGTGCGCAACCAGGTAAAAGGTATGGAAGAAGAAGTCCGGTTTCTGGAAGAACGGCTGGAAGATATTTTAGAAGGGCAAAGTTATGATGAACTGGAAAAAGAAATAAAGGAAACAGGAGAAGAAGAAGAGATACGCGATCTTGCAGAAGTACGGGAAGCCATGGGCCGGGTAGAGTTGAGCCTGGAAAAAATTGATGAAGAGGTTAACCAGATAAAAGAGCAGATAAAAGAGTGGCAGGAGGAATACGGTGAATACGACGATGTGCTGGAAGCCATGGCAGATGCAAGAAACGAGGGTAACAAGATCGAAGAAGAGTTAAATAACTTTTCTCCCATACCGGAAGAATACGGTGATGCGGAGACCTTCCTGGAAGAGTTGAAAAAAGTACGGAAAACCAAAGACGCCCTGCAGGAAGAACTTTCTGTATACCGGGAAGAAAAAGTTAAGGCTGAAACGGAAATGCCCCAGGAATCTCCCGAAGAACTGGAGGGTGCCCTGGAGGAAGCGCGCCGCAGGCTTCTGCATTTTCAGGAAGAGGCGGAGGCCCTGCACGTAGTAGAGGAAGAATTCTATAGTTTGAAAGATGAGCTGGATGCGGAAACTTTTCGACCCATGCAGGAAACTTTCCAGGAATACTTGTTTCCACTTACCGGTTATCGCTACCAGTTAGCCCAGATGGACGGGCCTTTGCCGGAAGGGATATCTTCCGGCGCTGAAAGCGAAGCCCTGCCCACAAACCTGCTTTCTTACGGGACGCTCAGCGGAGTAGCCCTGGCCCTTCGCCTGGCCATGGCGCGTTATCTGCTGAGGGAATCGCGTGGTTTTATTGTAATGGATGATCCACTGGTAGATCTGGATCCCAAGAGGAAAAAGCAGGCGGCCGAACTTCTTTATCAGTTTTCCAGTGAAAAACAGGTGATTGTAACTACCTGCGATCCGGCTACTGCTGCACTTCTGGGTGGCCACATTATCAGGGTTTAAGGCTCTAACCGATGAGAAGTCTGGTGAGAAGTCTTTAGTAAAAATTTTTTCTTTTGTTCACTCTCTGCCTTTATTGTGGTGTAATTTAATTTTTGCTTAACCCACTGCTTTTGCCCCTGCTTCTCCAGGGGCAAAAGCAGCTTCGTGGGAAATACCCCTGGATCAAAAAGCAGTCTTACTTACACATTCCTTACGCGATCCCCCAAATAACGACAAAATTTTGCACAAATATTGTGTTCCTATTTTTAATATTCTTGCAGGTGACAGAAAATCACTCCAGGTGTGCCCTTTGTGTTCTTAGCGGGAAAAAACTAAATTTTTATAAAAAGATTTCAACTTTGGGAAGGGAAAAAATACTTAACTAGCGAAAATATTTAATACGTAAAAAATTATAAAAGGAGGAGTTGTAGGAGGATGGGTGAAAAGGAAATTAAAGGCGGAGAGTTTCTGTTTAGCCAGGTTGATCCTCAGGACGTTTTTACCCCTGAAGATTTTGATGAGATTCACCAGATGGTGCGCAACACGACCAGGGATTTTTGCCGGGACAAGGTAGCTCCCCGGGCCGATGAAATCGAAGAAAAAGAAGAAGGGGTAACAGTGGGATTGCTCCGTGAAGCTGGGGAACTGGGACTTTTAGGTAATGACATTCCTGAAGAATACGGGGGTGACGAAGGAGACAAGATAAGCAGCGCCGTAATTACCGAGGCCCTTTCATTTGGAACCAGTTCTTTTGGTTCTGCCTTTGGTGCGCATACCGGTATTGGTTCTCTTCCCATTGTCTTTTTTGGTGACGAGGAGCAGAAGAAAAAGTACCTTCCCGGTATTGCATCAGGCGAGCTCATTTCCGCTTATGCACTGACCGAGCCCGAGGCAGGTTCGGACGCCCTTAACTGTCAGGCTCGTGCCGAGCTAAGTGAGGATGGCAAGTATTATATCCTGAACGGTACCAAGCAGTACATCACCAACGCGGGATGGGCTGACGTAATTATTGTATACGCCAAGGTTGACCGGGAACACATTACTACTTTTATTGTAGAGAAGGATTTTGAAGGCCTTTCTATCGGGCCGGAGGAGAAAAAGCTGGGTATCAAGGGTTCTTCTACTTGCAGCGTGATACTGGAAGACTGCAAGGTTCCCGTAGAAAATGTCCTGCATGAAGTGGGCAAAGGACACGAGGTTGCATTTAACATCCTCAACATCGGCCGTTATAAGCTGGGCCCCGCCGTTGTGGGTGGAGCCAAGAGGTCCATTGAACTCTGTTCTGACTATGCCATGCAGAGGTATCAGTTCAAGCAGCCCATAGGCAATTTTGCCATGATAAAAGAAAAGATAGCCGATATGGTTATCAAGACTTTTGCCATGGAGAGCATGACCTACCGGACCGCCGGCCTTATGGAAGACAAACTGGCCGAAGTAGAGCGGGATGAAGTGGTAGGTGCTATCCGTGAATACGCCATGGAGTATTCCATGATTAAGGTTTACTGCACGGAAGGTTACGACAATATCTGCGACGAAGCGGTGCAGATCTATGGTGGTTACGGTTTTGACCAGGAGTACCCCGTGGAAAGAAATTACCGGGACAGCCGTATTAACCGTATTTTTGAGGGAACCAACGAAGTTAACCGGCTGCTCATTCCCGGCACCATGTTGCCCAAGGCACTCAAGGGAGAACTTCCCTTCATGGAAAGAATCGGCAATATAAAGAACGAGATCGGGGAAGCCAAGGAAAAAGAAGTTCCTGAAGAGCCGCTGGAGATGGCGGAATTTGTGCTGGAAAACATGAAGACGCTTTTCATTATGGCTGCAGGAAATGCCGCCCAGGTATACCAGAAAGAGCTTCAGCAGGAGCAGGAGATACTCAAGCGCCTGGCGGATATGGCCATGGAAATTTACGCTGTTGAAAGCGCACTGTTAAGAACCAAGAAAATGAAGGATGACCAGGGCGAAGATGCGGTGAAGTTCCCTGTTAAGATAGTTGAGGTTCTGGTTTCGGAGATGATTCCCAAGATGAAGACCTGGAGCATGGAAGTGCTGGTTGCTTCCGTGGGACCGGAAAAGAGCCAGAAGATGGCCGGTGGGGTAGAAACTCTCAGCCGTTGCAACCCACTGAACACCTTTACCCGTAAGCGCGAAATTGCCGACGAAGCATACAAATCCAAGAAGTATTTCCTGACAGAATAAAAATAGTAATAAGAAACTGTTATTAGGGGGTTGTCTCTTCAGGAGGCAGCCCCTTTAATTATCAAATAAAGATTATTATTCTGATAAGTAAACTCCTGGTATGTTTGTATTATAAATGTTAGTATTAAGTAATAATAATTTGAATTTAAAGTTTTTTTGAAGGAGGGGCACTGATATGGAAAGAGTTTATGTGGTGGGGGCTGCAAGAACCCCGGTGGGTTCATTTGGAGGGGTGTTAAAAGATGTGGCTGCGGTAGATCTGGGAGCCCTGGCTATCGGAGAAGCCCTCAAGCGTTCCGGCATTGATGCAGGGCAGGTAGAGGAGGTAGTGATGGGGAACGTGCTCCAGGGGGGGCAGGGACAAAACCCGGGCCGCCAGGCTTCGGTTAAAGCAGGAATTTCCACGGGTGTTCCGGCCTATACAATTAACAAAGTCTGTGGTTCGGGGTCCAAATCAATCCACCTGGCAGCGCAGGCTGTTATGACCGGCGAGTGCGATGTGGTAGTAGCCGGTGGAATGGAGAGCATGAGCCAGGCGCCCTTTGTTCTTCCCTCGGCCCGGTGGGGTGCCCGCATGGGAGACCAGAAAATGAAGGATGCCATGATCCTGGACGGGCTGTGGTGTGCCTTTGAAGATGTGCACATGGGGGTAACTGCAGAAAATATTGCCGATGAGTACGGGATAAGCAGGGAGGATCAGGACA
>CAYODA010000103.1:0-7456 GCA_964402625.1 uncultured Syntrophomonadaceae bacterium
AAGGAGCAGATGGAATTGTGATTTTCAAAGATACAATGGGAAGGGTTGCTTTGCCGGCTTATATAGAAGTAAACAGTGAGGGTAAAATTACTAAAGCTGAAACCCGGCTAGAACTCAGTGGAGAACCTTGTGAAGGAGGTATTGCCAGACTGGTAGATTTTGAAGAACTTCCTGGCAAGGATAAATATGAATATACTGTAACTGCCGAACCCTCCGAAAATTATGAATTTGACAGATGGGAAGAAGATGGGGAGGAAGTTTCCCAGGAAGATGAGTATGAATTCGATGAAGGAGATCACGACGAACTGGTGGCCATTTTTGTTGAAGAAGATTGATTCGGTGTAAAGTTGTTTGATAGCTTTATCTGTTTTGCTCAATATACGGGGTTTAAGCCTTTAAACCAAGAAATTGCTGTCAGGTATCTCAAGGAGGTAACGTAGTGTTCAAGAGAAAGAAAGCTTACAACCTGGGCATAGACTGCGGCCCCCGATTTCTCAGGGGAATATGCCTGTCTGTAGATAAAAGCGAACCCGTGGAGGTTCTGGCCTGGGGCGAAGTGGAGCGGGGAGATTCCCTGTCCGCTGATTTCCGCCGCCTGCTGGAAGAGATGGACGTCGATCCCGGGCAAGTACAGGCCTTCCTTGGCATCTCCGACGAGGATATGCTGGTCAAAAACGATCTTCTTATCCCCTCCGACCGTGGGAGAAAAGATGTGGAAACGGCTATCAACCTGCAGTTCCCCGAAACGGAGAATGAGCAGTCGGTCCGCTACTTTCTTTCCGAAAAAGGGGAAGTGGCCCACGGATACCTGGCGGTTTCGGTAATAAAAAGAAAGGTCCTGGAAGTGAGTCAGCAGGCCGCCGGGGCCGGCCTTAAAGTTTCTGCCGTTGATCTCCGGCTTAACGGCCTGTGGCGGGCGGCCGATTTCCTTTACCGTCCTGAAGGCGAGATGCTGGTGGTAATTCTGGAGGGCGGCCAGGGAGCCATGGTGGTGGCGGGGGAGGAGCGCCCCCGTTTCATGAGGGAAGTTTTTGCGGAAAGCCCCCGCCCCGAAATCGAAAGAACCATGCGCTACCTGGCCGGGCAGTACCGCATGGGGAAGGAAGAGTTGCTCATCCCGGAGGAAGGCGAAGGGGATGAACGCTTTTTTGAGGAGGTGGAGAACCGCTACCTGGTGGCCTACGGTATGGCGATCTACGAGCTGGCGGGCCCCCGTCTGAATTTCATCCCCGGTGAAGTCGCAAAATCCGGGGGAGGAGCTGTCGCGGGGCGGTGGCCGGCAGCACCGCTGAAAGAGTTTTTCCGGGGCGGCGGGGCCGCCCGGGTGTTTATGGTTGCTGTTCCCCTCCTGTGCCTCTTGCTGCTTTCCACCCTGTATTATTTCGCCTGGTCTTACCAGCGGCAGTTGGCCGAGGTAGAGAAGGATAAAGAAGCCCTGGCGGAAGAAGAGGCCCGCTACCGGGAAGTGAGCGGGGAGCTGGAAGACCTGCAGCACCGGTTGGATACGGTAAATAACCTCTCCCTGGTTTCCCGGGCCCAGCCCCTGGATGATATAAGGTACGTGACACCCGCCGGGGTCCGCCTGATAAGTATAACCTCCGACGAAATGGAAGAAGCCGGGGCTTCACGGGTCATCGTGCTGGGAGAAGCGGCGGATGTCAGCTCGGTGGGCTTCTTCCGGGATAACCTGGAGGCGCTCCCCTGGTACCGGCAAGTAGAAGTGGTTTACAGTTATCGCCTGGAGCAGGCAGATGGGGACGGTGGACAAACAGGTGCAGGGGTAGAAACCATGCAATACGAGTTCGAGATAAACGCGGTATTAGAGGGAGAGGGTGACCCGGAAGATGATGAATAGGCTCAGAAACCGGTGGGATGGCCTCCGGGAGCGGGAAAAGAGAATAATTTCCGTGGGCGTTGTTCTTTTTTTGCTGGCCGTAACGGCTGTATGGGGCTGGCTTCTCTACCAGGGCCTGGCAGAAACGGGCCGGGAACTTGCCGCTGCTCGTGAAGAGCTGGAAGAAAAGGAAGCCAGGGCAGCCGACCTCCCCCGCCTGGAAGAAGAATACGAAAGTACTCAAGAAGAGTGGGATCAGGTAAAACTCCGGTTGCGGCGTGATATTGACCGGGGCGCCTTGCTGCAGGAAATAGAAAGCATTGTGAACAGCCGGGAGGCTACCCTGGAGCTTCTGGAGCCTGCGGAATCGGAAACCCTCCGGGAGGATAGAGAAATAATAAAAGTAAAAGGATTTGACCTGGCTTTTCGCGGCGGAACCGAGGCCACCATGGACATCCTGAGACTTCTGGAAGATACCGGGAACCCCTCGCAAATAAACACTTTTGAGATGGTGGAAGAAGATAACCCGAAATACCTGGAACTGGAAAACCGGATAGAACAGGAAAAAAGCAGGCGGGAAGCGCTGAACCGCCGCAAAGACGGGCTCCTGGAAGATGTTGCCTACCTGCAGGAAGAGCTGCACCGCTACAAGATGGCCCTGCTCTTTGACGACCTGGAGAAAGAACAGCTGGAATTTAACGACCTGGACAGGCTGGAACAGCTGGAGGATTACGGCATCATCAGCGGTATCAACGTGGAAGAGCTGAAAAACCTGGATGAATACCGGCAGAAAGCCCTGGTGGAAGAGGCCCGGGATGAACTGACCCTGGCCGAGATTCAGCACATGAGTGTTGAAGAGATGCTGTATGCCCTGGAAGAAAGGGACGCGCTCACGGCGGAAAACCGGCTCGAAATTGCCGGGTACCACCGGGAAGTTGAAGAGCTGGAAAGCCAGATGCAGCAGGAGTTGGAAGATATAGAAAGCGACCTGCACGATTACTTGAGGAGCCTGCTGCTGGAAGATCTGCAGGATATCCTCCCGGTGACCATGGGTCATATTGAAGAGCTCCGGGAGCTGGAGGAATACGACCTTATTGATGAAGTAAACACTGAAAACCTGTTAAAGCTGGACGATTTTAGTGAAGAGGACGAAGAAGCCGTGGATGAATTCGAAGAAGAGCTGGGTATAGAAAAGCTCCTGAATATGAGCGTCCGCCGGCTGAAAGAAGAGCTGGAGGAGAGGGAAGCCCTGGATTACGGGAATCGCCTGGAGATAGAGTATTTTTACGAGGACATGGAGCTGGCGGAAACCTACTACCGGGAGGAGGTAGAGCGCACCCGCAGCCGGCTCCGCTCCTATAAAAAAGAGATGCTTTTTGACTACCGGGGCCGGGGCTTCGGCCTGGGCCTGGATGACCTGGACAGGCTGGAGGAGCTAAAAGAGTACGGAATTATTGATGATATAAACGTAGAAAAACTGGCCCTCTTTGAAGACAGGGAAAGGGTGCCCGGCCGGGTCCTGGATGTGGACGATATCACCCTGGAGGAAATCAGGCGGATGAACCGGACGGAACTCCGGGAGAAGCTGGAAGACAGATGTGCCCTGGCCGTAGAAGAGGAGATGGAAATACTGGATTATCGCCAGGACATTTCTGCCTTGAGAAACGAGATCGGCGAAGTGCGCGCGGAAATATCTCAATCCCGGGAGGAGCAGAACCGCGCCGCCCGGGAAAAAGAAACAGTTCCCCCGGTGGTGCTTAACACCTATATCCACATGGAGTTTTTCTCCCTGACGGATGAGGAATACCGGGAAGTCATGGAAGGGGAAGCCGGGAGGAAAGACCCCTTTGCCGGGTTAAGCGGGGAGGAAAGAGATATGGATGTAGCAGCCGGGACTAACCCTGTTGAAAAGGTCTCCCGGCGGTGTGGTAAGGTCGACGAATTTGTAAAGGGGCTGGAAATAGTAGAAACTTACGGTGTTTCCGAAGGGGACTTTTTCCCCTACACCACCTTTGCTCATCACGGTACGGTTAGCTCGCTTACTTCCGGTGAAGTCACCGGGGTGCACCGGGCCGGTGAAGACGCTGAAAGCCTGGAAGAAGGCGAAGCGGAAGAAAACTACGTGGAGATAAAGGGAGATGACGGTCTTGCCCTCAGGTACGAAATTAACGAGATAGTGGTGGAAGAAGGCCGGCAGGTGAGCTGCGGGGAAGCCCTGGGAGAAGCCCGGGGGCGTTTTCGGTTGAAGGGAACCCGCCTGAACCGCACCTTTAACGTGGTAACCGTCCTGCTTCCGGAACTATCGGACTTTACCCGGAGGGACGCCGGCCCCTCAAGCGGCTCAAGCGGGAAAGATATAAATAGCAAGAATCCAGAGGCAGACAAATAAGAGGTTAGAGGTAAGGGCAGGCAGAAGCAAGAGGAAGAAAGATGGAGAAAGAAGAAGTATCTAACATTTCCAGACTATAAACGGGATGTTTAAGATATAGTATCCCCCCCACCCTGACCCTCCCCCCGGTGGGGGGAGGGAAATGAACGATGAAGAAAAGTAAAGGTAGGGAGAAGGGTATTTTCTGAGTAGTATTTTCAGAGTAATCACCCCGCGGCCCTCCTGCTTTTATTGTCCAGCCAGTTCGCTCTGTGTTATAATAAATAAATCCTCAACAGGAGGTAAAATTACCCCATGTGGAAACTGCTCTGCCCGGACCGGTATGTGGACAGCATACTGGAAGTGGAGCCCGGGGAACTCCGTGCCTCCGGCATCAAAGGAGTTATTACCGATATGGATAACACCCTGGTTGCCTGGAACCAGCGCACGGCTACTTCCGGCCTGCACTGCTGGATGGAAAACTTAAAAGAGAACGGCTTTAACGTCTGCATTGTCTCCAACAACAGCGCGGAGCAGGGTAGTGAACTGGCCCGCCAGCTGGATGTGCCCGCCATATGGTACGCCGTTAAACCCCGGCGTAAAGCCTTCCGAAAAGCCCTGCGCATATTAGACCTCCCTCCTTCCCAGGTTGCCGTGGTAGGCGACCAGCTTTTTACCGACGTCTTAGGCGGCAACCGCCTGGGACTTTACACCATCCTGGTAGTCCCCATAAGCCAAAAAGAGTTCATTTGGACCAAAATGATGCGCGGCTTTGAAAAGCGTATGCTTCACTCCCTCCAGAAAAGAGGACACCTGTAAAAAAATACAGGAAGAAGCAATTCCGGAAATAGAATCTTATAAAAAATTTTGGAATAATGAAAGGAATTTCATTTTTTATGAAGAAACAAGAAGGCCACAGGTAATTTAGAAAATTGTGGTGAAGATGTGACGTAATGTATTTACAATATCAGGTTTTTAAGCTAAAATATTATTGTTTAGAAAATATTGTACCAAAAAAGGGTTATAAAGGTTATTATAGAAAATTATCACATAAAGAGAGGGATCTTCGACACCGGTTTTGTTTCTATTATATTTCTACTTATGTTTTCTACCATGCATAAAATGATCTCCAGTCTACTTCATCATGTGGGCTATTTTCTAAAGGCATTTATATGACTGTACCTGCACGCCACAATGTATGCAAAATTCAAGTTTGCGGGGGTTCTAATTTATGGCCAGAAGCATGCGAAAAAGGCTGGGAGACCTCCTGGTAGATGCCGGGATGATCTCCCGGGCGCAGCTGGAAGAAGCCCTGGAAGAACAGAAAACCAGGAAAGAGCGCCTGGGCCAGATACTTCTAAACAAAGAGTTTATAACCGAAAAACGACTTATCGAAGTCCTGGAAGAGCAGCTGGGCATTCCCCATGTTGACCTGTACGAGCAGTCTATTAATTCCGAGGTGGCTACTTCTGTCAGCAAAACCCTGGCCCAGCGCCACCAGGTGATTCCCATTGACCGCAAGAACAACCGGGTTATCCTGGCCATGCACGATCCCATGGACGTGATGGCCATAGACGACGTATCCCTGGCCACGGGCCTGGATGTATCCCCCGTAATTGCCTCCAAAGAAGCCATTAATTACGCCATTAACCAGCACTTTGGCCTGCAGGAAACCCTGGAAGAGAGCACCGCCGAGCAGAGACGGCGAAAAGAAGAGAAACAGGAAGAAGAAGCCATGCAGGCCCAGGTGGAAGACGCCCCCGTGGTAAAGGTGGTTAATTCGCTTATCCAGAGGGCCGCCGCGGAAGGGGCCAGCGACATTCACATCGAGCCGGTGGGACACAAGGTGAGGGTGCGCATGCGTATCGACGGTGTTCTCCACGATATCATGTCACCCCCCAAAGATACCCAGGCCCTGCTGGCTTCCCGTGTGAAAATCATGTCGGGGATGGACATAGCCGAAAAGAGGCTCCCCCAGGACGGGGGGCTCCAGGAAAAAGTAGGCAACCGGCTCATTAACATCCGCGTTTCCACCCTGCCCACCATTCACGGGGAAAAAGTGGTAATGCGGCTCCTGGAGCGGGAAAAAGTAGTCCGCCCCGTGGATCAGTTGGGCTTTTCCGAATACAACTACAACACCATACTGGAACTTTTGAAGAGCGATGCGGGGATGCTCCTGGTAACCGGTCCTACCGGCAGCGGTAAGACCACTACCCTGTATTCCGCCCTGAACTACCTCAACACGGTACAGGAAAACATTATTACCGTGGAAGACCCGGTGGAATACCAGCTGGAAGGTATTAATCAGACCAACGTGAAGCCGCAGATAGGGCTTACTTTTGCCAACACCCTGCGCTCCATACTCCGCCAGGATCCCAATATAATCATGGTGGGAGAGATCCGCGACCTGGAAACCGCGGAAATCGCTACCCGGGCGGCGTTAACCGGCCACCTGGTTTTAAGCACACTGCACACCAACGATGCCTGCTCCACTATAAACCGCCTGCTGGATATGGGAGTAGCCAGTTACCTGCTGACTCCATCCCTGGTAGGCGTAATGGCCCAGCGCCTGGTGCGCATGAACTGTTCTCACTGTGTAACCGGGTACCAGGCCGGGCGGGAAGAGAAAGAACTTATCCGGAGAATGACCCGCATGGAGCCGCCGGAAGTGCTATACCAGGGAGAAGGGTGCAAAAACTGCAATAACACCGGATATCGCGGCCGGACAGGCATACACGAGCTGCTGGCGGTTACCCATGAAATCCGCCGTATGGTTCTGGACGGCGCCAGCACCGACGAACTGAAAGAGACCGCCCTCCAGCAGGGGATGAGCACCCTGGCGGAAGACGGCATGCGCCGGGTACAGGAGGGTGAGGTAGCTTTGCAAGAACTCATGCGCGTAGTTTATACTGTTTAAGACACAAAAACAGAGGGGAGATTACATATGGAGTGGCATGTGAAAGATGTATTAAAAGAAGCTGTAGAGCGGGGGGCTTCGGACCTGCACCTCTCGGTAGGGAAGCCGCCGACACTGCGTATTGACGGAACCATGTACCCTACGGAGCGGGAAGCGCTCAAGCCCGAGCACACGGTTGAGATTGCCAAGCAGGTCCTCAATGACAGCCAGCTTAAAACTTTCCGGGAAAAAGGGGAGCTGGACCTCTCCTACTCTTACAGCGGGGTGGGGCGCTTCCGGGTTAACGCCTTCATCCAGCGGGGCAGCGTGGGAATGGCCATCCGGATACTTAACACCA
>CAYODA010000104.1:0-2334 GCA_964402625.1 uncultured Syntrophomonadaceae bacterium
GATATAGTTTTTTCACCCCTGGCTTTAACGGTAGCATTTGCGCTCTTTTCTTCGCTGGTGGTGGCTATAGCCTTGATTCCAGTGATGACTGTAAAATTTCTACCGGCGGATCATAAATTTATTAAAAACAAAAGCCGTATTCCTCAATGGGTAGACAATACCCTCCAGTCAATAATTGAGTGGTACGAAAAGGTTATAGGTTGGAGCCTGGGCAAGCGTGGCATGCTGGTAGGGCTGGTTTTGCTGCTGCTGGTGTTATCGTTAGCCCTTATGACAGTGGTAGGAACGGATTTCTTCCCACCCACTGATGAAGGAGAAATAATAATTAACGTGGATTATCCCGCGGGCACCCCGCTGGAGGAGTTGGAGCGAGAAATTGGAGAAATGGAAAAAATACTGGGCGAAATTCCGGAAATTTCCACTGTCTTTACCAGCATAGGTGATGATACGGGCATGGAAGGTATGATGATGGGAGATGCTTCTGCCACCATGTCCCTCCGGTTAGTGGATGAAAGTGAGCGCGAACTGCATACCGAGGAAATGGTTGAAGTAATCAGGGAGGAGCTTCCCCGGCTGCCCGGGGTGGAACTGGAAGTCTCCGCCATGGATATGGCCGGAGGGGGCATGGAGGAAGACCCCGTTAATATTTCCGTCATGGGTGATGACCTGGAGGAGCTGGAAAGGATCAGTGAAGAAATAGCCAGAGAAGTAGAAGCGGTGGAAGGCACCCGCGAAGTTGCCACCAGTTTTGACCAGCCTCGCCTGCAGCTGGATATCGACCTGGACAGGGATCTGGCCCAGTCGCATGGCCTTACTTCTCACCAGGTGGGTTCGTTTTTGAACACTGCCCTCTCCGGCAGCACTGCCACGGTTTTCCGGGAAGAAGGCGAGGAATACGATGTCGTTTTAAAAATGGAGCACCCGGAAGGATGGGAACTTTCTACCGTAGAGGATCTGCTGATACCCTCTCCTGCAGGAGAACCGGTCCCCCTGGAAATGCTTGGTGAAGTAGAGATGAGTACCGCTCCCAGGGAAATCGAAAGAGAGGACCAGAACCGGAGTGCCCATATAACTGCTGCCCTGGTAGACAGGGATCTGGGAAGTGCCATGGAGGAGATTCAGGAAAGAATAGACGAAGTTGAAATGCCGGCGGGTTACTATGTGGACTACGGCGGCGAGTTCGAGCAGATGATGGATATGTTTGAAGACCTTTTTCTGGTGCTTGTGCTGGCCATTATACTTGTTTACATGGTAATGGCAGCCCAGTTTGAATCGCTGATGTATCCTTTCATTATAATGTTTACCCTGCCCCAAACCATGATAGGGGTAGTGCTTTCCCTCCTTATCACGGGAAGGACAATGAGCGTGGTGGCTTTTATAGGGGTAATCATGCTGGCCGGTATCGTAGTTAATAACGGTATAGTTATGGTGGATTATATTAACTTGCTGTATCGTCAGAAGGGTTATTCCCGCAGACTGGCTATAATAGAGGCCGGGAAAAGGCGACTTCGCCCGGTACTGATGACTACTTTAACCACCATGATGGGGATGTTCCCCCTGGCTTTGGGTATTGGGGAAGGGGCCGAAATGAGCGCCCCCATGGCTACCGTAGTTATCGGGGGATTGGCGGTCTCCACCTTGTTGACCCTGATATTTGTGCCGGTGATGTACAGCCTGTTGGATGATTTGAGTCAATGGCTACGGGAAAAGGTGCTGGGCAGCAAAGAACAACCTGCCGACCCCGGAATAAGTAGTTAATTAAAATAAGAAAATATAACACTGAAAAGGGTGATAGGGATTGAAAACTGAACAGATTATTGACGCAGCTGCGGTAGTTTTTAGCAGCAAGGGTTTTTATAACACCAGGATACAGGAGATAGCCGACCAGGCCAACATAGGGAAAGGAACCATTTACGAGTACTACCGGAGCAAAGAGGAACTCTTTAAAGAAGTTGTAAAAACAGGCGCCAGAAGGCTTCTGCAGATAACCGAGCAAGAACTTAAGAAAAATGGTTCTCTTTGGGATAAGCTGCATAATACCATGGTTGCTCAAGCGGATTATATATGGGAAAATCGCAGTTTTGCCAACTTGTTTATGGGCAGGGAGTCACAAATAATTTCGGAAGAGGATTTATACGGTTTTCTTTATGATTTAAGGATGGAAATAATGGAAGCTTTAAAGAGAGCTTTTCAAGAAGCAGTAGATAAAGGAGAGATAGAAGCGGGCGATATTTCTGTTTATGCCAAGACATTCCAGGGAGGACTCGCAGAAGTTATAGTTTTCTCCATTCTTATAGGGGATGTTTATCCGGACAAAGAAGAAATTAATAATTT
>CAYODA010000104.1:2344-7341 GCA_964402625.1 uncultured Syntrophomonadaceae bacterium
GGTATAGAGAAAAAAGATGTAAGTAATGAAGCTATATGATGGCCATAAAAAACCAGAAGTTTTAAATTTCATATATGGGCCTGTTATAAACATAAGGTTAGTAAACACCCTTCTCCCGGAGCGCTTTAAAAATATGGGAATAAATTTGTTTTTTTTAACAGGATTTTGTGATGAATTATCGAATTTTTATAAAAAGGTTTGAATAATGGAAATGCAGCGTAAATATTAAGTAATCCGAATTATTTAGTCCTCAAAAGAATCTAAAAAAGGAGGGGTGCAGGATGTGAAAAGGTTAAGTATCGGCACTCAGAGTAACAATTATTTAATAATCTATCCGGGAGGTTGTTAAAATGGATGCCGAACTAAAAAAAAGGTTCATTTACGGTGCGATCGCGGTAATAGTGGCGCTGGTCATTGCTCTTATACCTCCTTTTGAGGGGCTTACCCAACAGGGCATGATAGTCTTGGGTATCCTTATTGGAGCCATTCTTCTAATTGCCCTGCACGTATTTCCCGAGTTTGTTGCTTTTGGTTTAATGGCATTATTGTGGGTAGTTGTTGCGGATGTGCCTTTTGAAAGTTCTTTTGGTGGCTTTGTTAATCCTATATTCTGGTTAATTCTTTCGGCCCTGGGCCTGGGAGTGGCCCTGGAGCAGACGGGCTTTACCAAACGGGTCGCATTCTGGATGCTGAACAGGCTGCCTCAAACTTACTTCGGTCAAATGCTCTCCATCTATATCACCGGCTTCTTGATACTGGGACCCATTGTTCCTTCCTCAACTGCCCGGCAGGCAGTGGTTACGCTGCCGGCGGTCGGCTTGTATCAGTCTTTTGGTTTTGAGGAAAGGAGTAAAGGAAGTGCGGGCCTGGTATTGAGTTCCTTTGTGTCTTCCGGCGTTATAGCCCCGGTGGCTTTCATGACTTCCTGCGGGGCGCACCTGGCCATTTTTGGAACCCTGCCGGGAGAAATTCAGGCCCAGGTACCATGGATAATGTGGTTTGTATATGCTCTTCCTATTACCATTATCCTGGCGGTTACCCTTTTACCCATACTCATGAAACTGTATTCTCCCGGCCCGGTGAAAGTAGACAAGGAATACGTTAAAAATGAGCTGGAGAAGCTGGGTCCCATGAGCTTACGGGAAAAGTTTGCATCAATCATAGCGCTGATAACGCTGCTGCTTTGGATTTCTACCATCTGGACCGATTTTAACTCCAACCATATTGCCATAGGTGCCCTGATGGCCTTGCTGGTTACTGGTGCTCTTACTACCAGCGATTTTTCCACCAAGATACAGTGGCCGCTGCTGATCTTCATAGGTTTCATTTTTGGGGTTCCCGCCAGCCTGGAAGCAGGCGGGGTAACCGACTGGATCGGCGGGCTTCTCACCCCGATAATGGAACCGCTGCTGGGAACTCCTCTGCTATTCCTGGTGGTTCTCTTCTTTGTAGCCCTGGCGCTGAGGATAATCAGTCCTTCCTTCAGCGTACCGGGCATTATCCTGGTGGCTTCTTTAAGCCCGGTAATGGAACCGGCGGGAATAAGTCCCTTCCTGATAATACTGGTTTACGCACTGGCCAACTCGCACTGGATACTGCCTCACCTTAACCCGACCCGGTATATGGTGGCATATTCGGTATCCGACGGAAGGGCCTTCTCGCATGCCCAGGCCAGGCCGCTTACATTCATTTACCTGGGTATTGCCTTGATTACACTAGTCCTCTCCACACCTTACTGGCAGTGGGTAGGATTGATTCAGTAGGAAGATATTGGTATCGGGGCAAGTAAATGTTCGAGCAATGGGTGCAGAATAGAATCAGAGCGTCAAAAAACCCCTCCTTGCATAGCAGGCGGGGGTTTTTTGACGCTTACTTAATTAAAAATGCAATATTTTGTTAAACAGGTGGAGTATGGTTGTGCCTTAAATCATACATGACTTTTCATGACTCTCCCATTGATTTATTAGAGGCCCGGTACCACATGGCGTTTATTTCACCTCCCAATAACACGGCCATACTGCTTATATAGATCCAGATCATAAATACAATAAATCCGCCGATACTGCCATAAATCTGAGAAAAGTTGCCGAAGTTGTTTACAAAAAAGGCAAAAAGCTGGGAAGCAATAATCCAGCCCAGTGTAGAAGCAAGTGCGCCCGGGTACACATCTTCTAACTTCAACCGGCAATTAGGTGATGACAGAAAAAATATGAAAAATACTGTGAGTATAATTAAAAGGGGTATGACATAACTAAATATTCTCCACAAAACTTCAAAAACTGCAAGCAGCCCCATATATTGAAAGATGAATTCGCCTATTACTCTGCCAAAAACCAGGAAGCCCAGCGTAAATAATATAATTAACACCATGGCCAGTATGGCAAAGACTTGAGTAATAATCATCTTTAAAAATGATCGGTTTTCCCTGATGTTGTAGGCCTGATTTATGCTTTTAATAAGTATAAACGTACCTCTGCTGGCGGCACCAATAGTACCTAAAATGCCCACTGACAGTAAGGTGGTACTGTTTACCTCCTCCACCTCCTGAACAATTTGTTCCACTGCGTTAACAGTCACTTCAGGTAGCATTAGCTCAAGCTGTTCCAAAGTATACTGCTGTGTTAACGGGGTGTAGTCAATAAGAGTAATTAAAACTATCAAGAAAGGAAAAATCGACAAAAGGAAAAAGTAGCTTATTTGCGCTCCCCTGGCTGCAGTTTCATTTTCCTGGACCCTGAAGTACAGCTTGATAAGAAATTCCTTAATTTTTTGTATCAACATCATTCCCTCTCTTACGGGGTTGTGTGGAGTGAGGACACCAGGATAATCCTCTTTTCATTTCAATTATTACGTTTGCCTAATGTAAACGATGACAAAAAAGTAACCGGTCCGGAAGCCAAAAGTTTACCACTCAGCTCCCTGGGGCGGTAATGCTCTCTTCGGTTGAATTAGAATGTTTAACTAATTATATCACTTTTGCGGTAGCATCAAACATACCCCCACCTAGTATTTATTCTATACATGTGCTATATTCCTTCTATATTGTTGCAAATGAGGAGTTACGATGCTCAAAGAAAAGGTGACACGTTTGTTGATACCACCCGGGAGTTTCAATTACAAACATACAATGTTAAAATTAATTAAACGAAGAATTCTACTTTTAAAAGGGAGTGTGTTTGCTAACCAATGAAGAGCAAACTAAAAGACTTTTTGTTAAAGTGCAAAAGTTTTCTTGAAGTGCAGGGAGCTGAACGAATTATTTTCACAGTACTTTCCTTGTGCCTGTTATCTGCTTTAATTGCTGCTGGTTTTTATATCTCTTATTTGCATCAGGCCAAGTCTGAACTTGAGCATCGCAAAGATCTTTTAAAAAACGAAATTTCTACGCTGGAAGAAGCCGAAGGCTATGATATCCGTATGATGAACGTTACAAAATACGCGCCACTTGATTCTGCTGCTATCGCGGGCTGGGATTTTGCAGGTGACCGGGAAATAACGGCCAGCGGTGAAGAGGTGGTGCCTGGTAAGACCGCAGCAGCTGGCCCCAATATACCTTTTGGTACTGAGATATATGTGGAAGGAAAAGGATGGTACACGGTTAAAGACCGTGGAGGAAGAATAGGAACTGATGAAATAGATCTTACCACCGAGTCAAAAGAAGCATCTCAAGAATGGGGTATACAGGAAAGATTAGTCATTATTGATACGCCTTGATTAATTATCAAAAATTTTAGTCTGCTGTTATGGCTGTGGAGATATAACTTTCTCGTTTTATCTTAAAAAGGACGCAACTACTAAGATGTCAGTAGTTATAGAAAATATTTTTATGAATCCGGCGAAGAGCTGCTTATAGAGGCCCTTTATCACACCGTGGAAGAAGGAATCGACTTTGAGAGGAAAGTTCAGGGGTATTTGTTGGGAGACCATCCCGGATATGAACACAAATTCTTGGACCTAAGCGACTACATGGATGTAAATCCCGACGATTACCTGGAGTAAGAAAGTAGGAAGTACACGTACCTGGGTTAAAGGGCATACAAACTTAACAATTCCTTCAAGATTTTCCTGGAATGTCAGAAGGTCGTGCGCAGTAAAGGCAGTTCTCTATATTCATGATACCTGGATAGGTTGGCTGCCCCGTAATGTAGATTATCTTTTCTTTATTAATAATTCCCTGTTGCGGGTATCCAGGGGATACTAACCCTTTCAGGATTGGCGGTAACTATCGCAGAAGCCCTGGGTCGTGTAGCTACTCAATATACCATGCCGGTTATCGCTTTGCTTATGGGCGGAATTGTTAACATATTCATCCCTTCTGGCGGGGGAGAATGGATGGCTGTAGGTGAAATTGTCTCCAGGACTGCCCTTGCCGTAGATGCCCCCATCGGGCAAGTTATGCTTTCCTACGGGGCCGGAGATGCCTGGACCAACTTGTTCAATCCCTTCTGGGCTATAGCGTTGTTAGCTATAACCCAGGTCAGGGCCAGGGATATGTTTGGCTACTGTATTACCATATTAATATTTGCTATCATACCTTACGCCCTCGGTTTGACATTCATTCCCTACTAATTGAGGGGCTTTACATTTTACGGCCGTTCCGATACTACCCTAAAGCCATCGGGAGTTCGTATTGGGACAGCGGAGATTTATAGCCCGGTAGAAAAACTGGAGGAAATAGAAGACAGTTTGGCTGTAGGTCAACAGTGCAAGGGGGATCAGCGCATTATATTATTCGTCAAACTAAAGGAAGGGGAGCAGCTGGATGACGATCTTCGAAACAAAATCAAGAAAACTTTGCGCGAAAATGCTTCCCCCAGGCATGTGCCTGCAAAAATTATTCAAGTCCCTGATATTCCCTACACCTTGAACATGAAAAAAGTGGAAAGCGCTGTTACCAATTTAATTCATGGTAAAACTGTCCATAATAGAGATGCACTAATAAATCCCGAGTGTTTAGATTATTATGAAAGTATCATGGATGAGCTGAAGTAGTTCAA